>JAEEKE010000039.1 GCA_016282255.1 Bacillota bacterium | reverse complement strand
CGCCGTGGGTCTCGGAGTGGCAGTGGGTCTCGGCGTGGCCGTGGGGGCCGCGGTCGGCGCGGGCGTCGGCTGCGCGCCGATGAACGCAACGTCGTTCATATTGAACAGCGCGTTCCTGCCGTGCACGAAGCGGTCGTAGGCGCAGAGCGCGTAAGCGGCCTGCTCGCTCGCCATGGCGTTGACACCGCCGCCTGCGGTGTGGGCAAAGCCGGATCCCAAAAAGTAGCCGAGCAGCGCGTCGAGCACGGGATGCCCGTTCTTGACGAAGCGCGCGTCGGTCGCCGGATTGATGCCGAGCGCACAGAGCGCGGTGACGACCTGCGAGCAGCTTTCGGAGCTGGGCGTGCCCATCGATGAGAAGCCTCCGTCGGCGTCCTGTATCTCACTAAGACGGCTGACGGCGCGTGAAACGGCGGATGCCGCCGAAGGATAGCGGGAGAGCGCGGTCAGCGCGGCCGCGGTGATATCGGGATCCGCAGCGCCGGCGCCGGTCAGCGACCAGCCTCCTCCGCTGAGCTCGCGGCCGAGGATGAAGTCGACGCACTGCTGCTTTGCGGCGCTCATGCCGTAGGCGCTGTTGGTATCGAGGGCGATCAGCGCGTAGATCGCGCCGTTGATGCCCTGTTTCTTAACGTAATTGAAATCGCCGAGGGGCTCGGTAAGGTCGAAGCCCGAGACGTTCCTCGCGTCGCGGCCGATAGAGGTCAGCGCGATGATGAGGCGGGAGTTTTCGGTGGAGCGGTTCCTGTCGAGCTTCGGGGAGCCGTTTTCCGCCACCATGCTCTCTATGCGCCCGTAATAGGCGTTCATATAGGCGCTTTCGGGGGCGATGCGCCCGCTCCTCGCCAGCGCGAGCACCTTCCATTCGCCGCCGATCGAGCCGAAGGCCGGCGCAGGCCCGTTCTCAAGATAGGTCAGCACTGCGCCGTATTCGCTGCCGTAGGAAGCGGCGCGGGCGGGATAAAGGGGCGCGAAAACGAGGATCGCCGCAAGCAGCAGCGCGAACAGCGCCGTCAACTGGGTTTTGCGGTTATGCGGCATAGTAAACTCAAAAGGCGCCGGACGGCCCCGCACTGGGAGCCGCCGCGACGCTCGTATCGTCAGATGCCCATCGCCTCGCGCAGGATGAAGAGCGCGTCGGTGACGGAGGTATTGCCGTCGTCATCCCAGTCGGCCGCGATCGCGGCGTCGCCCTCGAGCTCGATGAGGCCCATGGCGGCGCGCAGCACGAGCAGCGCGTCGGTAACGGTGATGTCACCGTCAAGGTCCACGTCGCCCATAAGGACCTCGGGACCGGAGAGCAGCGCCTCAAGCAGCGCGTCGGCGGCCGCGTCGATCTCCTCCTGGGTGGAGCCGAGGTAGGCGATGGCGTTATAGAAAGCCATATAGCAGTCGTAGACGTCGGGATCGCTGAGGATCAGATCCATGGCGTCGGGCTCGGTGAGGATCTCGGCGAGCAGGATATAGGCCTCGCTGCGCTCAACGCCCATGGCGGGATTCTCGAAGGGCGGGAACATGCCCCAGCCGTCGCTCATGCCGATGTCCATGCCGTAGCCGTAGATGGAATACATCCAGCGGTAGACGTGGCCTTCCTCAACGGTGACCTCGCTTGCGCCGACGTCGGTCAGCACGTCGTTATCGGCGATCATCCAGCCGGAATAATAGGTGTAGCAGCCGGCGGCGAGCATATTGTCCACGGGCTCGTCCTGATCCCAGCCGTCCTCCTCGTCGTAGCAGTAGTTCTCGATCAGCTGCTCCATCAGATAGTCGGGCACGTTGATCGAGACGTCGCTGAGGTAGGGCCATTCGATCGCGGTAAGATAGAAGCTGTCGATGTCGCCCGCTTCGTAGTTGAGGCCGTATTCATCGAGCACCCGCGCGGTCAGCTGGGCAACGGATTCGCCCGCGTGATAGGGCACGTACTGGGGGAGAAGCAGATAGTCGATGCCGAGGGGCAGCGCCTCAACGCTGATGACGACCAGGCCGTCGTAGCCGTCGGGTACCTCGGGAGTGCGGCTCTCGGTCTTCGCCAAAACGCCGGAAGAGACCGTGAGCAGCAGGGCGGCGGTCAGAAGGATCGCCAGAAGCTTTTTGCAGAGTTTCATTTTACAATACCTCCGTGTAAATTATTCGCGGGCTCTGCACGCCCATTTGAAAGTCCGGCAGGTCTCCTGGCTCGCGGGTCGTCCTAATCGCCCCGCCTTCCCGTGCATGCACAGTGGCGGTGATGGGGCTTTCGTCGCCGCTTACAGTAGCGAAGTCTGCTGCGGATTCCCACCGCATTCCCTTTTGACCCCGAAGGGGCCGGATTTTCACAGATAAAGTATAGCATTGCGGCCCGTTTTTGTCAATCGGCGGGAGCCGCCGTCGGGCAGGTTTGCATTCGGCGGCTTTTGATGGTATAATACAATAACCGCGTGGCGTGCGCCATCTGTGCCGTCCCGCATTTGGCAGGCGTTTTTCAAAAAGCGGCAACCGCCGTATCGGTCAGAAACGTTATATCATTATAGACAGAAAAAGAAAGGATGACTTTGCGGCGCAGAGTCTTCGGAACACGGTATGAGCACACCCGAAATCATTTTGAACGAGGTAAAGAAGGCGGTCGTCGGCAAGGACGACGTGCTGGGCCTTGCGTTCATCACCCTCCTCGCGCGCGGGCACATCCTGCTTGAGGACATCCCCGGCGTGGGCAAGACCACCATGGCGCTCGCTTTCAGCAAGGCGCTCGGCCTCGATTACAAGCGCGTACAGTTCACGCCGGACGTGCTGCCTTCGGACATCGTGGGCTTTTCGCTGCTCGATAAGGAGAGCGGCGAGCTTATCTACAAGCCCGGCGCCATCCTCTGCAACCTGTTCCTCGCCGACGAGCTCAACCGCGCCACCAGCCGCACGCAGTCGGCGCTGCTCGAGGCGATGGAGGAGGGCCGCGTGACCGTCGACGGCGTGACCCACAGCGTGCCCGAGCCCTTCATAGTCATCGCCACGCAGAACCCCGTCGGTTCCAGCGGCACGCAGCTGCTGCCCGAATCGCAGCTCGACCGCTTCATGGTGCGCCTCTCACTCGGCTATCCCGACGCCGCGGCGGAGCTCGATCTGCTGGGCCGCAAGCAGGAGGGCAATATGCTCGACAAGGTCCGCTGCGTTGCCTCCAGGGAGGAGCTCGCAAGGATGCGCGCCGAAGCGGATAAGGTCTTCGTGGACAGGAAGATCTTCGAATACGTCATCAAGCTCTCCACCTTCTCAAGGGTCAATCCCAATGTGCTGCACGGCGCCAGCCCGCGCGCTTCCATCGCCGTGGTCTCCATGGCAAAGGCGATGGCCTATATCTGCGGGCGCGACTACGTCGTTCCCGAGGACGTCAAATACATCTATCCTTCAACGATAACCCACCGTCTGCTCCTGACCGCCGAAGCCAAGGCCTCCGGCAAGACCGCGCGCTCCGTCGTGGACGAACTCATCACCATGACCCCTGCGCCGGCCGCACGCTGATGGCCGCGCGGCGGGTGACCTATATCGTGCTGCTGGTTTCCGCAGCACTGCTTCACTATGCCTACGGGCAGTATGTTACCCACTACATACTGCTCTTTTTGATCTTTGCGCCGCTGCTCTCGGTGCTGCTCAGCCTGCCCGCGGCGCTGCGCGCGCGCACGCAGCTTATCGGCGGCGACGACGTCTGCCGTGACCGCGAGGGGCACGTCCGCCTCAAGGTCGAGACCTACGGCATGCTTCCGCCCGAGGCGTGGAGCGTGACCGTCAAATACGAAAACCTGTTCACGGGCACCGCCGGCGGGCGCGAAAAGGTCCGCGTTTTCGGCGAAAAGCTGAGCGAGGCGGAGTTCAAGCCGGATACGTCCGAGATCGGCGGCATCCGTTACAGCATAAAGTATGCCTTCATCTACGATTACCTCGGGCTCATCCCGATCCCCGTCAGGCGCGGCGGCCCGGCCACGCTGACCGTGCTGCCCGATAAGGAGGAACCCGTACCGGAGCCGGAGCTGGTGGAGCGTTCGGCCATGGCGCTCAAGCCGAAGCCGCAGGGCTTCTCCGAGGAGCACGAGCTGCGCCCCTACCGCGAGGGCGACCCGCTGAACCTGATCCACTGGAAGCTGACCGCCAAGTACGATGAGTTCGTCATCCGCGAGCCGCAGGAGGAGATCAGGAAGCCGATAGTGCTCGTCATGGATCTGCCGGTGCTCTATCGGGAGCACAGGAGCGTGCTCGAGCAGCTCTGCTTCATCAACGAGCAGCTGCTTGAAAAGGGTATCCAATACGACCTGCATTACGGCAGGAACCAGACCCATATCGCCTCCGAGAACGACTTCGATGATTTCATTCACGGCGTGCTCTCCGAGCCCATGCAGCGCGAGAAGGCGGACGTCATGTTCAACAACACGGAGGATGCGCTGATCTATCGCATCAGGCCGGGAAGGGGGCGCCGCATATGAGAAAACTGCCGCTTGCCTCGATATTTGCCGACTCCGTGCTCACGGCCTTCTGCGTCATAGCCTGCGTCTGCGCGATGCCCACGGCGTATGAGGCGCCCTACGTGCTCAGCCCGCCGGTCGCCATCGCGATACTTTCGGCGTTCTTCCTCTGCACGCTGATCCATCTGGCAAAAAAAGCGTGGCTCGCGCCCTGCGCTCTGTTCGCGGTCCTGATCGTGCTCTACGGGCTGGTCATGCGCGATGCGATAAGGGACGGCGCGAAGCTGCTCTGGTATTCGGCGGCGAGCCTTTGGTCGCTGGATTTCTCGTTCCTGCCCACGCCCTCCATGCCGGATTCCCTGGTCTATCCCGAGGCCGAGGTCGCCGCTTTCATGATACTCGCCGCGGGGATACTGTCGCTGATCACGGCGATCCTGCTGACGAAGCCCAAAACGCGGATCCCGGCGCTGCTGGTGCCTGTGCCGTTCTTCGCGGTCTGCTTTATCTATACCGACTGTCGGCCCGCGTTCTTTACCATAGTGCTGCTCGTGATCTACTGGGTCGGCGTGCTGTTCGGGCCGGAGATCCTTAAAAAGGACGCCCGCGCGGCGGGGAAGGGCAGGGCTTTGTTCGTGCTGCTGCTGACCGCCGGCGCCGTGCTGCTGACGCTGATCGCGCCGGAGAAAAAGTTCGAGCCGATACCCTTCGCCGAGAGGCGCGATTTCCTCGATACCTTCGGCCTGGTGCACGATACGCTTCTTTCAAGGCAGTACACCAACCCGAAGCAGGTCGACCTGACCGCCGAGGGCGAGAGGAGCATCGATGATGAAAAGGCGTTTTCCGTCAACTGCTCAACGCGCGGCGTCTTCCTGCTGCGCACGCATTCCTACGGCCGCTATATCGGCAATATGTGGAACAACGCGCAGGAATACACGGGCAAATGGGAATCCCTTGAAGCGCTCGGCTCCACTCAGACCGGCCGCACCGCCTATCTGCGCATCCGCGACGCCTATATGAGCGAGCGCCTGGTGCCGTATGCCTTCTCCGAGAGGGAGGACGTCGCTCTGAACGAGTCCTTCGTGCGTGCGAACGGCCGAAGCGCCTACGTCTGGCAGTTCCTGCCGAACCTGATGTTCACGGCGGCCGGAAAGAACTACGAGGAGGATAAGTACTATAACTTTGCCGTGCAGCAGTACACCCTGCCCGAAGGTTCGCTGAAATCGCGGCTGCTCGAGATAGCGGGGCGCAAGTTCACATATGCGGATTGGGTGGATATGATATCCTCCTCCATCATATTCGTGGACCATTCCATAGTGGTCTATCCCGATCAGCCCTATCTGACCGCGCTGAGCGTGGCCGATTACGTCCGCAACAGCGGTACCTACACCCTTTCCCCGGGCAAAACGCCGCTGGGGGAGGATTTCGTGGAATACTTCCTCATCAAGAGCCACAAGGGCTACTGCGTGCATTTCGCGAGCGCCACCACGGCGATCCTGCAGGCGCTGGGCATCCCCGCGCGCTACGTCGTCGGCTACCGCGTCGAGATCACAAGGCCCGAGACCTGGATCGATGTTCCGCGCAAGACCGCCCATGCATGGACGGAGGTCTATATCAAAGGCGTCGGCTGGGTGCCGATCGAGAGCTCCGCGGGCTATCCGAGCGATACAGGTTATACCAATGCTTATGAGCCGCAGGTCCCGGAGCAGACCGAACAGCCGGCCTACACGCTGCCGCCCTACACCCTCTCCCCGAGGGTCACACCCGAGCCCACCGAGGAGCCAACGCCGCGCCCGAGCAGGCAGCCGCATGCAACCGATGAGCCGGTCGCGCCGGTCGAAAAGGGCCCGAACAAATGGATCGGCCCGCTGGCGATCGCCGTCGGCGCTATCGCCGCATGGGAGGGCGTCGGCGCCGTCGTCCGAGCGCGCAGGAAGCGCCGGTTCACGCAGGAGAACGCAAGGCAGGCCGTGCTCGCGATGCTGAACTATCTCGGCTCGATCCGCCGCTACGGCGGGCACATCCCCGAGGACGCCGATACGCTGCGCATGGAGGCCGCGTTCTCGAACCACCCGATGAAGGGCAGGCAGGAGGAGCTGCTGAGGCTCGTGAGGAAGAACCGGGCCGAAGTGATGAAGTATGAGCCGCTCAAACGGTTCGTGCTCAGATGGGTGATATTCAGGCTGTGAGGAAAAATAGAATAATGATAAAACGAAGCCCCGTTCCAAACGAACGGGGCTTCGGGGTTTTGGAGCGAGTGAAGCCTTCCACTATGGAGTGGCAGCGAGCCGTTGTGAGGGCGTTTACAACCGAACAGGTGAGCCGAGCGTGGTCTTTTGCGGAGAGGAGGAGCGAAGGATATGGAGTCCGCGACGACGGGGCTCGTTTTTCGCGCATCGGGTCTTGTGCTCGCTCACTCCGCCGTTTTTCCCGGGGCGGGCTGCTTCGCTTCGCTCGCAAGGCCGCCCGTTCTCAGCCTTTTCGACCATTCACCGGATGGTCGAAATCGCCTTTGACGACCGGCTTCGAACCCCTGCGACGAAAAACCGGGGCGGGCGAATCATTCACCGGATGATTCGCTGATCCGCCCTTCGAGCCCCGCTGATTCTACTGCAAATAAGAAAACCCCCACGGGTGGGGGTTTTCTTATTTGGAGCGGGAAACGGGGCTCGAACCCGCCACCTCCGCCTTGGCAAGGCGGCGCTCTACCAAATGAGCTATTCCCGCGTATGAAGTTATGAAGTTAACGCTTTGGGTAATGGGACTCGATGCGACGAAAAACCCGGCCCCTAAAATCGCAGCACTGCTGCGATTTTTTAACGGGGCTTCGAGTCCCTTTGAACTCAAGCCATTTGTTAAATATCCCGCAAGGGGATATTTAACAAATGGAGCGGGTAATGGGACTCGAACCCACTATCTCAGCTTGGAAGGCTAATGTGTTACCATTACACTATACCCGCAGGAGCAACGGGAAACGGGGCGCTTCCCGCCGTTATCAACGGGAAACGGGGCTCCTTTTTTGCATATCGGGTCGCGTGCTCGCTCACTCCGCTTCGCACTTGCCCTATGCAAAAAAGCCGGCCGCTAAAATCGCAACACTGTTGCGATTTCTTAACGCGGCTTCGATCCCCTTCGAACCAAAGCCATTTTACAAACGCCCGTAAAGGGCGTTTGTAAAATGGAGCGGGAAACGGGGCTCG
>JAEEKE010000038.1 GCA_016282255.1 Bacillota bacterium | reverse complement strand
GTTCATCACCGAGGCCTGCGAATACGTCGAGAGCTTCCTGACCCTGCATCCGACCGTGGTGCTGATCAACAACATCGACAACGACCACCTCGATTACTTCAAGACCTTCGACAACATCGTGAACGCGTTCCGCAAGTTCGTGGCCCGCATGCCCGAGAACGGCCTGTTCATCGGCTGCACCGACGATGAGAACGTGCGCAAGCTCCTCGACGAGTTCGAGGGCAGGAAGCTGACCTACGGCCTTGACACCGAGTTCGGCCCCGACTACACCACCGCGAACGTCGTGTATAACAAAAAGGGCTGCCCGTCGTTCGACGTGCTTTATCATGGTGAGAAGCTGGGCAGGATCGAGCTGAACGTACCCGGCCGCCACAACATGCTCGACGCGCTGGCCGCCTGCACGGTCGCCCTCGCCCACGGGGACGATTTCGAGCTCGTCGCCTCGGCGCTCGCAAAGTTCGCGCCGGTCCGCCGCCGCTACGAGTACTACGGCGAGAGGAACGGCGTGCGCGTGTTCCACGACTATGCGCACCATCCCGCGGAGATCCGCGCCGCGCTCGACTGCGGCATCCGCACCCCGCACGAAAAGCTGTTCGTGGTGTTCCAGTGCAACAGCTACACCCGCGCCAAGACGCTGTTCCTCAACAAGGTGGACTGCTTCAAGGGCGCCGACCGCGTGCTCGTGCCCGATATCTACCCCGGCAGGGAGAAGGACGACGGCAGCGTCCACGCGCGCGACATGGTCGCCGCGATCAACCGCGAAACGAACAACGCCGAATACATCCCCACCTTCGAGGAGATCGACAAATGGCTCCGCGAGAACGCAAAGGAAGGCGATATCGTGCTGACCCTCGGCAGCGGCGACGTGTATAAGCAGACCCGGCTCTTTCTTAAATAAACAACCGAAAACAGATAGGCTGAACGGCAAGCGGGCCCCGGAATGACCGGAGCCCGCTTTTTCACGCTGTTTATTTATTCTTTTCGCCTAAAGTGCTCAGTGGATGTACTGTATGACCTCGATGACCAGCGAGCCCTCGCTGCCGCTGATGGAGCGCACCCACATGCTGCCGAAGCCCGCGCCGGTACGGCTGAGGTAGGCGTAGAGGCCGTCCCTGACCGAAGCGTCGTCCGCAAGGAAGGGATTGAGCGCGCGGATGCACTGCGTAAGCGCCGCCGTCATGCCGTCCTCGCCGAGCCTGTCGCGCACGCTCGCGGTAAAGCCGAAGTCGATGCGGGTGATGATGCCGTTTTCGTCCGTTTCGCCGGAGAACAGCACGCCGCGGGTATCCCTGAGGGTGAAGTCGGTCTCGAGATGCCCCGCGTCGATGGCCGCGTCGGAGCAGATCTCGTTGTAGTTCTTGATATAGGCCTTGAGGGAGACCGAGCTCGTGGTGAGCCGCTGCCGGCAGAGCTTGAGCATCTCGTCCGAATCCTCGAAGCGGGTGTTCAGCGCAGTGAAGGCCGCGATCGCATCCTGATAGCTGCCGCGGTTGAGCTGCTCGACGCCGGTGTTGTAGAGCGAGACCATCGCGTCGATGTTCTCGATATAGGCCGCGCTCTCGCCGTAGCCGTTTGACGCGATGAAGCTTGCGCGCGCGGGGAGGTACTGCCCCTGCTCGTAGAGCAGCCGGCCGACCGCGTATTCCTCGGCAAGCCCGTCGATGAACTCGAGATACGCCTTGCTGTTGAGGTATTTCGGTATGCCGCCGAAGCAGGAATACGCGGTGGCGTAATCCTCCGCCTCGACCGCCGCCACGCCGTCGAGATAGAGCTTTTCATAAGCCTCGATCGCCTTGACGTACTGATCGGAATCGGCATACATTTTGGATCTCGCGAAATACTCCTTTGCCTCGCCGAGCTCGTTCTTTTCGAACAGCTCGACGGCCTTGTTGTAGAGCTTCTCCCTCTCCCTTTCGCTTTCGTCCGGCCCGGAGCAGGCCGCAGAAAACAGAGCCGCGAGCAGAAGCACTGCGGCTAAAAGAAGGATCGAGCTTTGGCGGAGCTTACTCTGTTTCAAATCTCACCTCTGCTCCCCCGCCCGCGGGCGCGCCGATGCGCGGAGGAGCTTGTTTTTATTCTTCGTTGTTTCAGCGTTCGATGCCGATGGTCACCTTTTCGCCGTTGAGGTCCCATTCGCGGACCACGCCCGCCGGCTCGCCGAACACGAGCAGGGTCGAGAGCGTCGCCCTGCGGATCTCGTCGGAATGCCTGTCGAGCGCGGCAAGCAGCTCCTCGCCGCAGCTGACGGTGAGGCGGATCTTGTCCGTGACCTCGAAATCGGCCTCCTTGCGCATGGTCTGCACCTTGCTGATAAGCTCGCGGACGTAGCCCTCCTCGATCAGCTCCTCGGTGAGCTGCGTATTGAGCACGACGGTGACGCCGTTGTCGCCCGCGGAGGCGAAGCCCTCCTTCTTGATCATATCCACGAGCACGTCCTGCGGCTCGAGCGAGACCCGGACACCGCCCTCGAGCTCGAAGACGTAGGGCCTGCCCGCCGCGTGCGCGGCGACGACCTCGTTGCCTACGCCCTCCTGCTGGAGGTACTGATTGATCTTGGGCAGCACCTTGCCGTAGCGGGGCCCGAGCAGCTTGAGCTGGGGCTTGACGCGGTAGCTGATGAAGGCCGAGGCGTCCTTTACGTAGCTGATGGCCTTGACGTTGAGCTCGCCGGTGATGATGTCGTTATACAGCTTGCCCAGCTCCTCGGCGCCCTGCACGAACATCTCCGAGAGGGGCTGGCGGTTCTTGATATTGGCGGCGCTCCTCGCGGCGCGGCCGAGGGTGACGATGCGCAGGATCTCGTCCATGCTGCTCTCGAGCTCGGCGTCGATGAAGCTCTCGTCGCACTCGGGATAGCTGCAAAGATGCACGCTTTCGGGCGCGCCTTCGTCCACGGTGCGCACGATGTTCTGATAGATCTGCTCGGCCATGAACGGCGTAAACGGCGCGGTCAGGCGGGCAAGGGTCTCGAGCGCGGTATAGAGGGTCATGTAGGCGGCCTCCTTATCGGGGGTCATCGTCTTGCCCCAGTACCTTTCGCGGCCCTGGCGGACGTACCAGTTGGAGAGGTCGTCCACGAAGCGGTTGAGCTCGCGCCCCGCCTCGGTGATATGCAGGTTCTCAAGCTGCCTGTCGACGGTGCGAACGAGCGTGTTGAGCCTTGAGAGCAGCCATCTGTCCATGACGGAGAGGTTCTCGCGCACGAGGCTGTGCTTCGTGGGGTCGAACCCGTCGATATCGGCATAGAGCACGTAGAAGGCATAGGTGTTCCACAGCGTGCCCATATACTTGCGCTGGCTCTCGCTGACGGCCTCCACGCTGAAGCGGTTGGGCAGCCACGGGCTGGACGCGGTATAGAAATACCACCTCACGGCGTCGGCGCCCTGCTTTTCGAGCACGTCCGCGGGCGCGATGACGTTGCCCACGTGCTTGCTCATCTTCTTGCCGTCCTTATCGCAGACGAGGCCGAGCACGATGCAGTTCTTGAACGCGGGCTTGTCGAAGAGGATGGTCGAGAGCGCGGAGAGCGTGTAGAACCAGCCGCGCGTCTGATCGACGGCCTCGCTGATATAGTCGGCCGGGAAGCGGCGCTCGAACTCCTCCTTATTCTCAAAGGGATAGTGCCACTGGGCGAAGGGCATGGAGCCGCTGTCGAACCAGCAGTCGATGACCACGGGCTCGCGGCGCATCGTGCCGCCGCATTTCTCGCACTTGAATGTGATCGGATCGAGCATCGGCTTATGCAGCTCGATATCCGCGGGCACCTCGGGAGCGTACTTCCTCAGCTCGTCCCTGCTGCCCATCACGTGATAATGCCCGCACTCCTCGCACATCCAGACCGGCAGCGGCGTGCCCCAGTACCTTTCGCGGCTGACGCCCCAGTCGATGACGTTCTCGAGGAAGTTGCCCATGCGGCCCTCGCCGATGGATTCGGGGATCCAGTTGATCTTGCGGTTGTTGGCGATCATCCTGTCCTTGACGGCGGTGGTCTTAACGAACCAGCTCTCCCTCGCATAGTAGATGAGGGGGGTGTCGCAGCGCCAGCAGAACGGATAATCGTGCTCGTACGGCAGCTCGCGAAGGAGCCTGCCGCGGGAGCGGAGGTCCTCGATGATGGGCCTGTCGGCCTTCTTGACGAAGACGCCGTCCCAGGGGGTGCCGCCGGTCAGCCTGCCGCGCGCGTCGACGAGCTGCACGAAGGGCAGATCCCATTCGCGGCCGACCCTTGCGTCGTCCTCGCCGAATGCGGGCGCTTCATGGACGATGCCGGAGCCGTCGGTCAGGGTAACGTAGCCGTCCGAAACGATGCGCCAGCCCTGCTTGCCCCTGTGGTTGACGGGGAAATCGAAGAGGGGCTTGTAGCGAAGGCCCACGAGCTCGGAGCCCATCATGCGGGCGAGCTCCTCGCAGCCCTCGCCGAGGGTGCTTTCGACCAGCGCGGCGGCCAGCACGAACTTGCGGCCGTCCTTGAGGACGATGACGTATTCCTCATCGGCGTTGACGCAGAGCGCGACGTTCGAGGGAAGGGTCCAGGGCGTCGTCGTCCAGGCGATCAGCTCCTCGCTGCCGTCGAAGGCGGGATGGTCTTCATCCGGGATCACGGGGAAGGTCACGAAGATCGAGACCTCCTTGACGGCCTTATAGCCCTGCGCGACCTCGTGGCTCGAGAGCGCGGTGCCGCAGCGCGGGCAGTAGGGCACGATCTTGTGGCCCTTATAGAGCAGGCCCTTCTCGTCGATGGTCTTGAGCGCCCACCAGACGCTCTCGATATAGTTGTCGTCATAGGTGACGTAGGGGTTCTCCATATCGGCCCAGTAGCCGACGGCGTCGCTCATGGTCTCCCATTCGCCCTTGTATTTCCAGACGGATTCCTTGCATTTTTCGATGAACGGCAGCACGCCGTATTCCTCGATCTGCTCCTTGCCGTCCAGGCCCAGGCTCTTTTCGACCTCGAGCTCGACCGGCAGGCCGTGGGTATCCCAGCCCGCCTTGCGGAGGACGTCATAGCCCTTCATGGTGCGGTAGCGCGGGATGATGTCCTTCATCGAGCGGGTCAGGACGTGACCGATGTGCGGGCGGCCGTTCGCGGTCGGCGGGCCGTCGTAGAAGGTGTAGGCGGGCTTGCCCTCGGCAAGCTCCACGGATTTCTCGAAGATCCCGTTCTTCTTCCAGAACTCGAGGACCTCTTTCTCCCTCGGAACGAAATCGAGAGAAGTTGAAACCTTTTTGTACATTTATATTGACCTCCGAAAAGATGTTTTTCCTGTTTTATCCGGCTCTGCCTGATCTCAGGCTCCTTATTGCCGCTTTACTGTTCGCTGAGCTTATTGTCGGAAAGCGAAGGGAGTGCAGCGCCTTCGGCGCGTACGGTTCTCCGAGTTTTTTGCTTGATCGCGGTTCGGCGCCTGTCGCGGCGCCGCGCGCTGGCTCATTTAGCTGCTTGCGGCTTAATGGGCGGCATCGCTCAGCTCGCATAACGGTAGCATCGGCGCTTGCACTGTGATCGTTTTGAAAAACAAAAAACCGCCCCCTGTCGGGACGGCTAAGGCCGCGGTACCACCCGAATTCGCGGGAAAAAGCTTTGCTTATTCTCCCCGCGCACTCCAAATGCCCGTAACGGAGGCTTCCGCCGCGGGCTACGCATCCATAAAAAGGACTTCGCCTGCGGAGCTCCCGGGTGATAGCATTCCCGTCGCCGCTTACCGCCTTGCACCGCCCGGCGGCTCTCTGAAAGCGCGAAGGGGCGCCCCGTCCCGTTCACAGCCGTATTCTTTTCCAAAACTAAGTTTTATTATATTGCGTTATTTTGGTTTTGTCAACACGTAAAAATGTTTTTCAAAAACCTATTGCATTCTGTTTCGCTTTGGGGCATAATAGAGGCTGGAATAGGATCGGATGAAAGGAGAAACGCCATGGAACGTGAAGAGCGGCCCGCTGAGCAGCCCAAGGCCAAACGCCGCATAAAGCAGCCCGTCATGATAGCGCTCATCGCCGCGGCGCTGCTCGTCATCGTCATCCTGTTCGCCGTCGTTATGCCGACGCAGAGCGCGGAGCTCCGCCGTCTCGAGGCCGAGCGCAAGGCCAAGGAGCAGGAGCTTCACAACACCCTGCTGCAGCAGGAGACGCTGCAGGAGCTTTCGGCGCTGATCGGCAACCGCGACTATCTCATCCGCTATCTGCGCGAGACCCAGGGCTATATGTTCCCCGGGGATATCCGCATAGACCTTGACGATCCCTTCGCCGAGGTGCCGACCCCCGGCCCCAGGCCGAACGAAACGCCGCTGCCGACGATCGCGCCCACGGCCGATCCCTTTGCGACCGAGGCTCCCGAGAGCGAGCTGCCCGAGACCTCTCCCTCGCCCGAGGGTTGATCCCGCCATATCCGCGGGGCGGTCGCACCTCCCCTGATCGTCCCGATCGCTTTAAACGCCCGGCTCCTTCGGTTCCCTCCCTTCCGCATCGCACCGGGCGTTATTCATTGCCCTTTGGGCCCGTTCACTCCAAAAGAGGAGAATGCAGCATGGAAGAAAAGCGCTATGCCGTCATCGATATCGGCTCGAACTCCATCCGCTATCAGGATCAGTCGAGCGACGCAAAGACCGGCGTGACCACGCGCCTGGGCTCCGGCCTTGCCGCGACCGGCAGGCTGGACGAAGCGCGCATGAAGGAGACCGTCTCGGTCATCGCGGCGATGGCCGAAAGGGCGCGTGAAGGGGGCTTTACCCCCCTCGCCTACGCGACGAGCGCCGTGCGCGACTGCTCGAACAGGGCGGAGTTCCTGAATCGCGTTTATGCCGCCTCGGGCGTGATGCCCGACGTGCTTTCCGGCGAGCGCGAGGCCGAATACGCCTTCCGGGCGGCGGCGCTCCCCGGGGGCGGGCTCGTTGATATCGGCGGCGCCTCGATGCAGCTCGTGACCGGGAATTACCGCCGGAGCTTCCCGATAGGCTGCGTCCGCGGGCGCGACATCGCCCTTTTTAAGACCGGGGCTTCGGATTGCGACGACGGCTTCCCCGCCCAGCGCGAGGCGATACGGCGCCGCGTGCGCGCGCTGACCCTCGGCATACTGCCCGATAAGGCCTGCTTTGAGCGCTGCGTCGGCGTGGGCGGCACGATAACCACCCTGGGCGCCCTCGCCCTGGACCTGACCGCGTACGATAAGCGCATCGTCCACGGCAAAACGCTGACGCGCGCAAAGCTTGAGGAGCTGATAGGCCTGCTCTTGACGCTCGGCGAAGCGCGGCGCGGCGTGCCCCTGCTCAAGAACCGGCACGACGTGATCCTCTACGGCGCGGCCATCCTCGCCGCGGCGATGGATCTGCTTGAAATAAAGGAACTGACCGTCTCCACGCGCGACGGTCTGGACGGGTATCTCGAGGCCGCGGCGAGCGGCTTGCTGCCCGGACCCGATAAATAAATCACAGGAGATAAAAATGCGGCTCATAATTGCATCGAACAATAAGAACAAGCTTCGCGAGATCCGCGAGATCCTCGGCCACCGCTTCGACGAGGTGCTGTCCATGCGCGAGGCGGGGCTCGAGCTCGACACCGTCGAGGACGCCGACAGCTTCATGGGCAACGCCCGCAAGAAGGCCTACGAGGCCTCGCTCCTGCTGCCCGGCGACGCGGTGCTTGCCGACGATTCCGGCCTCTGCGTGGATGCGCTCGGCGGCGCGCCCGGCGTGTATTCGGCGCGCTTCGCTGGCGGCGAGGGGCACGATGACCCCGCGAACCGCAGGAAGCTGCTCGAGGTATTGAAGGACGTGCCCGATAAGGAGCGCACGGCGCATTTTGCCTGCTGCATGGTGCTGGCGGTGAACGGCCGCTCCGTCGCCGAGGCGTACGGCAGGGCCGACGGCCGCATCCTCTTCGAGGAGCGCGGGCAGAACGGCTTCGGCTACGACTGCCTCTTCTATTATCCGCCCTTCGACCGGAGCTTTGCCGAGCTCGACGCGGAGGTCAAGAACACGGTCAGCCACCGCCATAACGCGCTGATGCTGCTGCTCGCGGCGCTGGACGCAGATGAGGAGGGAGCAAAGGAATGAGAGTCGCCGTTTTTTCGGATTCGCACGGCAACCCCGCCGCCATGGCGTCGGTCGTGTACGGCATGGCGTCGAGGGGCGAGCTGCCGGACGCGCTGATCCACCTCGGCGACGGCATCGACGGGCTCGAGGCGGCCGCGGAGCACTACTCCATACCGTTCTACGCGGTGCTGGGCAACTGCGATTTTTCGCTGCGGCTGCGGGAAAAATACAAGCGGGAGCTGTTGATCGAGCTCGGCGGCGCAAAGCTGCTGCTCGTGCACGGCCTGTGGCACGGCGTCATGCCAGGCACTACCTATGAGGCCCGGCAGCGCGCGCTCAAGCTCGGGGCGGACGCCCTGCTCTACGGGCACACGCATATGCCCGAATGCGCTATGAAGGACGGCATCCTCGTGCTCAACCCCGGCAGCATCTCGCAGCCGAGGGGCGGCAGCAGCCGGTCCTATGCGCTTCTCGAGATAGAAAACGGAACGATCCGACCGCGGATCGTTCCGGTGAAACAGGCTTTATAAGGCGGGATGCACCCGCCTTTTTTTGTTTTTGGCTCAGGGGATCCCTATCCACATCGCCGGACGCACGCCGAAGTACCCGGTCATGACGGCGGCGCCCTCGTTGTCGATCCTGCCCCGATGGTCCACGAAGGCCGCGGTCGAGGCGACGCCTCCCGGCGAGCGCAGCCACCAGTTGCAGCGGTTGCCATAGGTGTTGACGCCCCTTGCGCGCGCGTAGGCGGTCGCCTCGCAGTACCTCGTGCTCATCAGCGAGGAGGCCTCGTCTATGCTCAGCAGGAAGACCTTGTCGAAGACGCTGTTCCCGCCCGGCGTGCCGTAGACGGGGTTAGCGGGGGTCTGGACATAGTGCAGAATGATCCTTCCGCGCTCCTCGGCGGTGAACGCTTCGTTATAAAAGTCTCTGAGGAAGCCGTTCCTGATGGTCGAGAGGCTCCAGGTCGTATCCTCATCGGTATCGTTATACGGCGCCGCGTCGAGCGCGTACCGGCTGATCACGAGCATCCGGCCGTCGGTCACGGAGAGCACTATCCATTCGATATCCTCCGCGCCGTTCGATAAGGAGTTATCCTGCTCATAGCGGCCGAAGGTGATGATATCGCCCGGGTGGTACGGCGACGGCGTGGTGGGCTCGATCGACGGCTCCAAAGTGGGCTCCACGATGGGTTCCGTGGGTTCCTCCGTGGGCTCCACGGGCGGATCCGTGGGCAAGAAGGGTTCCGCCGTGGGCTGCGGGGGAACATCCGTGCCGGGCGGATCGGGCAGATCGGTCGGCTCGATCGGAGGCGGCGGCGTGGGCGTCTCCGGCGGAGGCGTGGGCGTGACGGGAGGCGGCGTCGGCGTGCCGGGCGGCTCGGTCACTGGCAGCGGCGTGCCCGTC
>JAEEKE010000037.1 GCA_016282255.1 Bacillota bacterium | reverse complement strand
GCCGAGTTCTTCAGCTTCGGCACCAACGACCTGACCCAGATGACCTTCGGCTTCAGCCGCGACGACGCCGGCAAGTTCCTCAAGGACTACTACGAGAAGAAGATCTTCGAGAGCGATCCCTTCGCCCGCGTCGACCAGGTCGGCGTCGGCAAGCTGATGAAGATCGCGGTCGAGCTGGGCAAGCAGACCCGCCCGAACATCAAGCTGGGCATCTGCGGCGAGCACGGCGGCGACCCGTCCAGCATCGATTTCTGCCACAGGATCGGCCTCAACTACGTTTCCTGCAGCCCGTTCCGCGTGCCGATCGCAAGGCTCGCGGCGGCGCAGGCGGCCATCAAGAACAAGTAAGATCGATACGCTTTGTGAAGACCGTTTCCGCAAGGAACGGTCTTCGCTTATAATCATTATCCGAAAGCGAGGCAGCTATGAAGTATTCCGATAAACTCAACGGATTCTGGGAGGAAGGGTATCATTACTATATCGAGATCCGCGATGACAGGATGACCGTGCGCAACTATCGGCGCGCCGTGGCGCTCGAAACGCGCATCTCCTACGACGCCGACCTGCTCGAGAGCGGCGCGCGCACCGTGATCACGCCCGAGGATACCGTCCTTTCGCGCGATGCATACGGCGAACCGTTCACGATGATCCGCGAGCTCGCCTGGGAGGGCGGGGAGCTGAAGTTCCTTTATTACTACACGATCATGGGCGAAACGCTCTACACCCTCAAAAAGGTCGACCACGACCCGTTCGCGCATATCATCATCCGCGACGACGAGTTCCTGCCCGGCCTGCAGGGCGAGTGGGTCGAATGGAACAGCAGAGGTCAGCACCGGAACCGCCTTACCATCGACGGCGACCGGCTCACGATGCTCGGCGTGGACGGCGTGAAGATCCATGTCATAAGCTATTCCTACAGTCAGCACCGCGCATACATCGTGCCCGCGAACCTGATCGACACCGATTTCGGCTCGTATACCCAGATCGAGGTCCGCGGCAATATGCTGACCACCCGTATGCTGATCTGCGACGCCTCCTCGCCGCTCTCGATCTTCGCGCGGAAGGAGATGCTCGACAAGATCTCTATCCCGGAGGAGGCCGGGCGCCCGGTCGTCAGCACCATGATGCCCGACCGCCCCGCCGCCGATATGCCGTTGTTCGGCAAGCCGTGGATCGCGCAGCCCGAACCCCCGAAAACCGACGGACCGAAGCCCGAGGGCGCCGTATACTGCCCGGAGTGCGGGTATAAGATCGGCCCGGAGCGCGGCAGGTTCTGCCCCAAGTGCGGCTCCCCCCTGCCGGATAAGGAAGGCTGACGGAGCCGCGCAGCATGCCTTCCCCTATGAGGGGAAGGTGTCACCAAGGAGCGCAGAGCGACGCGGTGACGGATGAGGTGGAAAAGCAACTGTAAAAACCAAGCACAACCGTTCCGCCGCTTATGACCCCTCATCAGTCATCTTCGATGACAGCTTCCCCCCGGGGGGAAGCCATGCGGCCGTTCCGCTGCCCCGCAACCCCAACAAAAAACGGATCGGATCCCATACCGGGCCCCGGTCCGTTTCGTTTATCTTCTATCCTTGAAAAAGCTGATTATCCGACCACTTTTCCGACCACGCGCAGGTCGCTCGCTTCGCCTATCCTGATGGGGGGATACTTGGGGTTGAGGGAGACGAGGCGCACGCCGTCCTCCAGGTCGAACTTCTTTAAATAGGCCTCGCCGCCGAGCACGAAGATGCCGATCTCGCCGCTGCGGAGCTCCTGCTGCTGGCGCACGAACACCACCTGCCCGTTTTCAAACAGCGGGGTCATCGAATCGCCGCTGACGCGCACCGCGAAATTGGCGCTCTCGGGCACGCCGTCGCCCGCGTCGATCATCGTGTAGGAATCGCCGTCGAGGAACACGCCGGTGCCGGCCGAGGCGGGCAGATCGTAGAGCGGTATCTGCCTTATGCGGCGGGGCTTTTCGCCGGCAAGCGAGAAATGCGGGCTTTGGGACAGCATGCCCACATATTCGTTCGCGCGTTCGCGGCCCAGCTTGTTGAGCCCGGCGAACGGGTCGCCCGAGGCGGGGGTGCCGCGGAAAACGAACTGCACGTCCTTAACGCCGTAGAGCCGCAGCAGGCAGATGAACTGCTGCGCGTCGGGCAGGCTGTCGCCACGCTCCCATTTGCTGACGGCGCGGTTGGTGATCGGCTCGCGGCCGAGCAGCAGCGTCAGCTCGCGGCTGACCTCGTCGGCCACCTGCTGCTGGTTGAGCCCCCTTGAGGCCCTCAGGAACGCCAGCTTCTCGCCGAAGCTCATCTCCTCAAGGTCCTTTTCGTTCTTCTTGCCCGCGCGCGCGGGCTTCTTGCTGATATCACGGATCATGCCGCACCTCCGATGGGTCCTCTGCCAGATTTTCTTTATGTGTACATTATAACGTACCGACGGGAGAATTGCAAGCCCTTTTTGGCAAAAAATCTCCAAAATAGAGAAAAAATCCGTTTACATCTCCAAAAAAGCGTGCTATACTGCATTTAATCTCATGATAAGAGATTGAATGAAGCGAAGGAGGACCGCATGGAGAGCGCCGGGGAGGAGAGGATGGGGCGGAGCATCCTGCACGTGGACATCAATAATTTCTACGCGAGCGTCGAGGTCAGGGACGACCCGAGCCTGGCGGCGCTCCCCGTCGCGGTCTGCGGCGACGCCGAGGCGCGCCACGGCATCATCCTCGCCAAGAACTACAGGGCCAAGGCCTACGGCGTCAAGACCGCGGAGGCGATCTGGCAGGCGAAGCGCAAATGCCCCGAGCTGGTGCTGATACCCTGCCATTTCGAGAAATACGAGCGCGTGACGGCCGAGAGCCGCAAGCTGCTTTTGACCTACAGCGACAGGGTGGAGCCCTTCGGCATGGACGAGGCCTGGCTCGATATCAGCCCCTATGCGCCCACGGCGGGGGCGGCGGAGGAGATCGCGGACGAGATCCGCGCAAAATACCGCGGAGAGCTCGGCCTGACCGCGTCGGTCGGCGTCAGCTTCAATAAGACCTTTGCCAAGCTCGGCTCGGATATGAAGAAGCCGGACGCGACCACGGTCATAACGCCCGGCAATTTCCGGGGCAAGATATGGGGCCTGCCGGTGGAGGACCTGCTATTCGTGGGCCCGAAGACGCAGCAGAAGCTCAATCTGCGCGGCGTGCGCACCATCGGCGATCTCGCCAACGTCCGCGAGGACCTTGTGCGCTCGTGGCTGGGGAAATGGGGGAGCGACCTTCGCTTCTGCGCCAACGGGCTGGACCGCTCGCCCGTGGTGCCGATGGGCAGCGAAGCGGCGGTCAAGAGCATCGGCAACGGCTTTACGCCGCCCTCCGATCTGCATGACGAGCGGGAGGCGCTGGCGCTGATCACGGCGCTTTCGGAATCGGTCGGCTCGAGGCTGCGGGCGAGCGGGCTGATGGGTCGGGTGGTCGTGCTGGGGCTGAGGGACACGGCCCTGCTCTCGTTCGAGCGGCAGACGAAGCTTATAAGGCCCACGAACATCGCCCTCGAGATCCGCGACGCCGCGTGGAAGCTGCTGCGCGCCAACTGGTCGTGGCAGCGGCCGCTGAGGAGCCTCGCCGTGCGCGTGACGGCGCTCGTTTCGGACGATACGCCGATCCAGCTCTCTTTTTTCGACGACGAGGAGGGCCGGGAGAAACGCCTGACCGCCGAGCGCGCCGTGGACGCCGTGCGCGAAAAATACGGTAAACGCAGCCTCCTCTCCGGCCGCGTCTTCGCGCAGAGGAACGCCCTGGGCGCGATGGAGACCGAAGCGCCGAAGCCGTTTTCAAGATGAAAAAACTCCGGACGTATCGTTCCGGAGTTCTATGCCCATCCCATGCGGGCCGTCAGACCGTTTTTTCGGCTTCCGCTATGCCGTCCTCGGTGAAGCGGAGCACGCGGTCGCAGATGGAGAGCGCGGCGGGGCGGTGGGTGACGATGATGACCGTGCGGTCGGTCAGCGCGCGCAGGTTGGTCAAAAGGCGCTTTTCGGTCGCCTCGTCGAGTGCGCTCGTGGCCTCGTCGAGCAGCAGCACAGGATCCTCGGAGAAGATCGCCCTCGCGATCGCAATGCGCTGCATCTGCCCTTCGGAAAGGCCGGTGCCGCGTTCGCCGAGCAGCGTATCCACGCCGTTCTCAAGCTCGGGCAGGAAGTCGTCCGCGCAGGCGATATCAAGCGCGCGCATCAGCTTTTCGTCGTTTTCGGCGGAGGCGGGCTGCGCGAAGGAGACGATCTCGCGGATCGTGCCGCTCATCAGCATATTGCCCTGGGGCACGTAGGCGAACAAGCGCCGCCATTCGGGGCTGAGCTCGTGCATGCCGCCCGAACGGTCCAGGATGAAGCGCCGGCCGCTGTCGGGCGCGTACATGCACATCAAAAGCTTGAGCGCCGTCGATTTGCCGCAGCCGCTGTGGCCGGTGAAGGCCACGTATTCGCCCTTTTCGATGCGGATATCCATGCCGTCGAGCACGATCGGCATATTCGCCTTGCCGGCTTCGGGGGCGCCGCCCTCTATCACGGTCACGCCGCCGAGCTCGGAGGTGGGCAGGTAGGTAAAGCGCACCCCGTCCAGCCCGAAGGCCGCGAGCTCGTTTTTATAAAAGGCATTGACGGTCTCGGCGGAGAGCTTTTCGCCTTTCACGTCGTCGGGGAAGCTCTCGGCCTCCATAAGCCTTTCGGCACTGGCGATCATGGCGTACCAGCGGGGCACGTAGCCGGAGATATTCGCAAAAGGCGACTGCACCTGGCTGATGAGGTGCATGACGGCGGTCAGCGTGCCGTAGCTGACGCGGCCCTTCATTATGCCGTAGGCGCAGTAGATGACGCCGATTATATACATGCCGTGCATCGCGAGCCCCATGCCGACGCTCGAAAGGTTCGAGAGCCGGTTGCGCTTCATGCGGGCCTTCTTATGCTCGTTCATATGCTCCGCGGCGAGGGCTTCGGTGCTCTCCTCGGCGGAGAAGGATTTTATCATCATCAGGCTGCCTATGCGCTCCTGCAGGAAGACGCGCAGGCGGCCGTCCTTTTCCTGAATGTTCTTATGAAGCTTCTTGAGCCTGCCGCGGAAGGCGTAGGTGATGACAACAAGGATGATCCCGCCCGGCACGAGGATGTAGGCGAACCAGGAATCGAGCTTTATTATCATCACGAGCGCGGCGAGCAGGCGCACCAGCGTGCCGATAAAGCCGGGCAGGAGCTCGGCGTACGCCCGGGATACCACCACGGTGTCGTTCGTCAGGCGGTTCATCCATTCGCCGGTGTGGACGGCGGCGACCGAGGCGTAGTCCTTCTGGAGTATGCAGCGGGTCAGCCGCTGCTTAAAGCAGTTTTCAAGATCGCTCCTCGCGAGCATGTTGAGCCACCGGCTCAGCGCGCCGATGCCGAGCTGTATGATGAACAGCAGCGCGATATGCATGATGGCGCTCTTAAAGCCCGCGCTGTTCCGTGCGGTCGCGCTGTCGACGATGTCGCGGAAAAAGAGCGCGTAATAGACGCCCATGACGCTGCTCAGCGTGTGCAGGAGCGTCAGGACAAGCACGTACCATTTTTTGTTGCCGGGCACCTTGAGGAGCCACTTTAAGGGCTTGTTCATTTGGCGTCTTGGCCGTGCCCCACCCGGATGCCGAACCGGGCGAGCACGCGTTTTATAAGCTTTTTCGTATGGAAGCGGAGCCAGCGCAATGGGTAGCTCGCGTTCCTCAGGCGGGCGTAGAGGCGGTAGCCGGGCTCGGAGACCGAGTGCTTCTTCCCATCGCGCACGAACTCCGTCAGCACGCCGAGGACGTCCGCGTCGCGAATGCCGCATTCCTTGAAGCAGTTGTTGTCGCCCCGGGCAGTGTAGTCGCTTTCATTGACCTTTATTATCCGGTGCAGCACGTATTTGCCGTTCCGGCGGTAGAGGGCGACGTCGTATTTTTTCAGCCTTTCCTTCGCAGGCTCTATCACGACGATATCCCGGTTCTGGCGGAGCATCGGGCGCATGGAAAAGCCGCGCGTCGTATAAACGAGCCGCCCGTCCTTTTCGAGCACCTCTTCAAAGCTCGAAGCCCCGGCGCTCATTCGTCAAGCGCGTTGATCGAGCGCAGCTTCTCTAATATAGCGTGCACGTCCTCGGCGATCTCGCCGCGGTCGCCCTCGTACTCACGGAGCAGCTTTTCGACGATCTCCTCCTCGGTAACGTCCTCGCCGAGCGCGTCCACAATGAACGCCGCGGTCTCGTTGCTGCGGACTATGCCGCTGAACGCCTCGCCGCCGATCGGGATGAGGAACTGCACGTCGTCGATGGTCTG
>JAEEKE010000005.1 GCA_016282255.1 Bacillota bacterium | reverse complement strand
GATTTGATCGAGCGGTACCGCGCCGCTCGGCTCATCCTCGCCGTGATAGATTATTCGCAGCGTGCCGTCCTCATCGCTGAAAACGGAGGAATAGCAGCCTTTTTCGGTCATGGAATAGATGTCCTTGACGGTCTGGCTCCAGTCGGTGCTTGAGGTATGGGTCAGGGAGATCAGCTTTCCGCGCTCGACGAAGCTTTGGCAGGGCTCGCCGTTCTCGCCGCCAGTCACGTCGGCATCCTCGCTGTATCTTAGGATCACTTCACCGAAATCCGCACCGTCCTCGAGTTCACGATAGGCGGCGTCGATCTTCTCGCGCGCTTCGCGGGCATACTCGTCGAACATCGCCTGGGTCTCAGCTTCAAGATTGCGGTATTCGCTCAGCAGTTCGTCGATGCGCTCGCGGTTGGCGTCATTGCCGTTGAGCGCGTCGGTGAACAAAAGCGCTGCGCACTCCTCTCCGACTGCGGAAAGGCGGGTCAGCTTTTCCTTATACTCGTCGCTGATCTCGCCGCTCGGACGCACGGAGATACAGCGGATGCGTGAATACCCCTCCGGTACCCATGCGGCCGGATAGGCTTCGAGATTGCTTTCGCCGTTCAGCTCGAAATTCTCCTGATCCTTCTTATACTGTTCGGGATGCTCGGTATAGAGCTCCTCGTCGGATTCGACCTGTGCTGAATGCCAGCTGCTTATATCGGCTTCGGTCACGTTGAACTGTGAGCAGACGAAGTCCTTATACTCCACCACGATGGCCGAATTCATAGTCTCCTTGGTGTATTCCTCGGAATACTCATCAAAGGTCATCCTCTTGCCCGTATAATACTCGGACATATCGGCGACGAGCGTTGCAAACTCGGTATCGAAATCGAGCGAGGGATCCTGCGCGACAGCCTCCTCCGCAAGCGCTGTGTAATCGGCCCTGATCGAAGCGAGCTCCTCCTCCGCCTGCTTGAGGGTATCCTCCCTGACGGCGTCGGAGAGCGTGAAGCCCTCCTCTTCGGCGTGATGCAGCGTCAGCATGTCGTTGACGAGGGCGTCCACAACAAGATTTCGGAAGCTCTCTATCTCGCTCTCGGCAAGCGGGTCGAAGCCCATCTGCCTGAAATACTCGGCATATGATATGAACGCCGCCTTATACAGCGCGTATGTGATCTGCTGATTACCGATGCTTGCGACGACGTAGTCGGGGTCGTATTCCTTCGGCTGTTCCTCTTCCTTATGCTTGCAGGCTGCGAAGATCGAAGCTGTCAGAAGCACCGCAAGCGCAAGGCAAATGATGCGCACGAACGCATTTGTGTTTATTCTGTGATCTCTGCTTTTCATTTTTCTTTCCGTTTCGTTATTTCACACGGATCCGTGCCCGATGATTATACCACAAAAACCTTGAAATGAACAGTGCGAATATGCCAAAAGCACCCCGGGACGGGCCCGGGGTGCCTGGTTGGTTCAGCTAAAGCCTCGGAAGCGGATCACCACTCGTTATCCGGGGGAAGGATAGCGACGGGATTCTCGATCACGGGCGGTTCAACGACGTTAGTGGAGGCGGTGACCTTCTTGAAGAGGACGATGTTGGAGCCGCTGGTGGTCGCGCCGAAGAAGCCGTAGTCGTCGGCCGCGCCGCTTACGAAGGTAGCATACTTGGTCAGGCTCGAGGATACGTAGTAGCTCAGCTTGTTGTTCGCATACTTCCAGTTGGTCGCATAGCTGGTGCCGGAAGCCGGATAGCAGTCGGCATAGCTGGAGCTCTTGTAGACGCGGAGATAGTAGCTGGAGTTATACGCACTCTGGATCTTATAGTAGCTGCCGTTTGCAACGAACTTCCACTCTACGTTGCTGAGCGTCGCGGTGGAGAAGGTGGTGTTGTCAACACCGACGACGTTGCTGCCGTTCATGACGGCGCGTACCGCGTAGCCGTAGTAGTTGCTGCTGCTGTTGAGATAGTAGTGGTTGCTCTGGTCGGGGTTGTAGTTCATCAACAGGTAGGTGTTGGTGCCGTCGGTGTAGCCGATCAGGTACTCAACGCCGGTCTGGATCGAGGTGGCGGGCACGTAGTAGGTGCCGCTCGGTGCGCCGGTGGGCTCGGGAGTGGGCTCCGCGGTCGGCGCAACGGTGGGTTCGGGAGTGGGGGTAACGGTGCCGGCAACCTTCTTGTAGAGGACGATGCTGCTGCCGCCGCTGGTGTTGGCTCCGAAGTAACCGCCGGAAACGAAGGTCATGTACTTGGTGACGCTGGAGGATACGTAGTAGCTCAGCTTGTTGCTCGCATACTTCCAGTTGGTGGCGTAGCTGGTGCCGTTTGCGGGATAGCAGTCGGCATAGCTGGTGCTGGAGTAGACGCGGAGATAATAGCTGGAGTTATACGCGCTCTGGATCTTGTAGTAGCTGCCGTTGGCAACGAACTTCCAGCCGACGTAGTCGAGGGTCGCGCCGCTGTAGGTGGAGGTGTCGACGCCGACGACGTTATTGCCGCTCATGACGGCCTTGACGCCGTAGCCGTAGTAGTTGCTGCTGCTGTTGTAGTAGTAGTGGTTGCTGGTGTTCGGGTTGTAGTTCATCAGCAGGTAGACGTCGTTGCCGTTCTTATAACCGATCAGGTACTCGGCGCCGGTCTCGATCGTGGTGGTCGGGACGTAGTAGGTGCCGCTGGGATCGGAGGTCGGGACGGCGGTGGGAACAGCGGTGGGAACAGCGGTCGGGACGGCGGTCGGGACGGCGGTCGGGACGGCGGTCGGCGCCGGAGTCGCGGTGGGTGCGGCGGTCGGTGCGGCGGTGGGATCGGGAGTGGTGGATCCGGTGTACTTGTAGATGTAGACCGCGGTGCCGTTCTTGCTGGTGGTGTAGCGGTTGGAGTTGCTCTCGTCGCAGGAGAGGTAGTAGTAGCCTTCGCTGTCTACCTGGTTGTTGAAATACTTATTGGAGTCGTACAGCCACTTGACGGCGGTATCGGAGGGATACAGATACTCGGAGGAATCGAGGCCCATGTACTTGTTGTTGGCGACGTTCTTCCAGGTGTAGCCCGCGCTTGCGCTGCCGCCCGCGACCCAGGTGATCGCGTTGGCGTTCACGGAGGAGGGGATGGTCAGGGTGTTGTCGCTGTTGACCGTAACGGCTACGCCGTTGAGATAGTGGTTGTTGGCGACGACGGTGTTGCCGACGGCATAGCCGGTGGTGCCGGAGATGGAGCCGGACTCGATGATGATGTATTTCTCACCCACGGTGACGGTATCGACCTTAACGTAGCCCTCGAAGTTGCTGACGGTGATGGTCGCGGTCTTGGTGTAGGTGGTGTTGGTGCTGTTATCCTTGACCTTGACGGTAAGGGTGGCGGTGCCCGCCTTGACGCCGGTGACGACGCCGGAGCTGGAAACGGTGGCTACGGAAGTATTGGAGCTTGCGTAGGAAGTGATGGTGTAATCAGCGGTGGAGGGGCTGACGGTGACGGTCACGTTCTTGGTGCCGCCGACGTAGACGCTGACGTTGGCAACGGTGACGCTGGAGATCGGGTCGGGAGTCGAGCTGCCGCCGAAGAGCGTCCAGTCGCAGTTAACGGTCTGGTTGGAGTCGGGGTTGGACGGGAACGCGTCGAGCGCGCTCATGACGATCGGGTACGCATCGCCGCCGGAGACGGGATCCGGTACGCCGTACTGGTTCTTCATCGCGGTGATGGCTTCCTTAACGGTCTTGCCGTTCTTCATGTTGTTCCAGAAGACGGTCTCGTATTTATAGTCGCCGGCGAAGGAAACGCTCTGGGAATAGCCGTAGACGCCGCCGCAGCCCGCCGCGAGGAGCGCGGTGCCGGTGGTGCCCTTACCGGCTTTCTTCATGCCTTCGCAGATAGCCATCCAGACGAAGGGATTGGAGAGGCTGCCGGAGATGTGGTTCTGGATATAGCGGCCGTCGATGAATGCGGCGCTGCCGGAGCTTACCGCCCAGCCGTTATTATAGTCGGTGGTTGTGATACCGCTGTTGGTGGTCAGGCAGAGATAGGAAGAAGTACCGCTCTGTGTGCCGTGGGAGTCGTAAATAATAACGCCCTTGCCGGGATATGCCGACGCGATAGCGGGACCGGTCGCGTTCGTCTTCTGAAGAAGCGTGTAGCTGCCGCCGGTCGCGTTCGCAATGGACTGCGCCTCGTTCTTATACTGATCGGTGAAGCTCGAGTCGGAGCCGTAATAGGGGCCAACGAGCAGGACGTTTGCGGAGCCCGCACTGCCGCAGGTGGAACGGCTCTGGAAGGAACCGACCCTGTTTTCGGCGTTGCCGGGGATATAGGTGACAGTCTCGACGTAGTTCGGGTCGGCGGTCAGCTCGTTGCGCAGGCGGTAGTTATAGGAGCAGTACATGCCGTCCACTGTAAAGAAGAAGCCGTCCTTATTGAAGTCGGAGAAGCTGTCGGAATCAACGTCTGCATAGTTCAGCGCTGTGTGATAAACAGCCTTGATGACGTCGACCTTGCTCATGCCGCTGCCGATAGCTGCGGCTTCGGCTGCATCGATAACAGCCCAGGTCTTTTCGAGCTTGTTCATCTGTCTGGCTTCGGTCGCTATCGCAGAAACGCCCTCTGCAAGAGAGAGCGCGGGGACAGCGGCAAGAACCATGATCAGCACGAGCATTGCTGCGAGGAGTTTGCGGATCTTCATTCTTATGCCTCCATAAAAATATTGATTTGACCGTCCGATCCGGGCTTTTCAGCCTGTATATCGGCTCCGGTCAAGTCTTGATGCTTGTATATTGTAGCATGGATTGTATAAAATGTCAATATCTTGATCGAGAAAATATATCACGGTTTGGTTATCTGCGCCTGTTTATATTATAATCCTTTTGAAAAAGGGCACTTATTAAAGCAAAAACCGCCGCTTTTTCGCTGCGGCGGTCCTGTCGTTTTTATAATATGTGAAATGTTTTCGGGTCGGCTCTCCCCCGCTTCCCCATTTCATCGGCGCACGACGCCTTTAGGGCGGTCGGCCTTGGGTATAAAGCTGTCGAAGATGATGCAGTCGAAGATCTTCTCCGCCTTTTCAAGCTCCTCCTCGCTCTGCACGGTCCAGGCAACGTTTTCCGCGGGGAACAGCCTGCGAAGGAGCCTGTATGAGAACCGGTAAGCCTGCCGGTGATCGTAGGCGATGAAATCGGGCCTTGATACGAAATCGAGCATCAGGTCCGAGAGCACGAGCTTAACGATCCACGGCTGCTTTACCTTCCATGCAAAATAATCCATGGAGAGCTGGCCGCGGATGACGTCCGGCCGGTTGCGCCTGAACCAGCGCATGGCGCCGGCATGGAAGGATTCGACGCAGTAAACGCCGTTGTATGAATCGAGCAGCTCCGCCGCGGCGCGGGTGGTGGCGATGCAGTCGCCCTCCTTTTTTATCTCGACCACGAGCGGCACCCTGCCGTCAACGACCTTGAGCACATCCTCGAACAGCGGTATGCGCTCGTCAGAATCCGCGAGGGGATAGCTTGAAAGCTCCTCGAAGCTGCAGTCGACCAGCGCCTTGTCGACGCCGCAGATGCGCTTTAGATCGGCGTCGTGAAAGACCACGAGTTTGCCGTCGCTCGAGAGCTGCACGTCGAGCTCGATCCCGTAGCCGTTCTCAACGGCCTTTTTGAACGCCGGAAGCGAGTTCTCCGGGGCGTCGGTCGCGTTGTCGTGCAGGCCCCTGTGGGCTATATAGCATTCTTCAAACGGGCGCATGCTGCTCCGCCGCCCGAGGTTGGGCTTGATGCACCAGAGGAACGCTGCGAAAACTGCGATCAGAACGATCGCTGCGATCAAAAACGGCATGGTGACCTCCCTGCTTTTTTCATCAGCGGTATTGTAGCACAACGGGAGCCGCGAATCAAGAACGGGCGCGACACTTTATCCCGCCCGTTCCTTTGATTTATATTTAGAGCTCGAGCTCTTCGATCTCGTTGATGAGCTCCCTCTGCCGTTCGCGGAAGAGCAGCTCCTTGTTGTGATCGAAATACTTATCGCAGCCGTAGCGCGAGATAAAGCGCGCGCTGTACTGATTGATCGTGAGCTCCGTCACGAGGATCAGTATCTCCTGCCCCTCGCGGAAGACTTCCTCTGCAAACCCGAAAAGGTTTTTGAGCTTTGCTCCGGCGGCGTCGGCGTCGCTTACGAGCTGCTTCTTTCTCTCGTCGAAATCGGCCTTGAGCAGCTTAAACGCCTCAACGCCCGAGGACGGCTGAACCTTGAGCAGCTTTTGCCGTTCCTCTTCGAGCATCCTTTCGGCGCGGCGGAGCGCATACTGCCTGTCGGAGGACAGCGACTGCGCCTTGAGGCCCTTTTCGAGCGCATCTCGCTTCTGTTCGATCTGCTTCTTGAGCGCCTCCGCGGCGTCGGCCTTGGGCTTGGCGAGCTCGCCCCGGACGCTGCGCAGGGACGCAAGGAGTTCGGCGTCGGCGTCCTCCTCGCAGCAGACCTGCTTTAGATGCTCGCCGATACCGTCGATGAGCAGCCCGAGGAGCGAAAGCCGCTCGTCGAACTTCGCGGCCTTGGCGCGCTTCTTGATCTCGGCCGATGCGTTTCCGGCGAGGATGCGGTCGACCTGATAATCACTGCGGTACTTATTGAAGAGATCGTAATAGGTTGCGAAATCGCCCGCGATCTCCTTGTCCTGCAGGTATTGGCCGACGAGGTCCCTGTCGATCCTCTCGCCGCCCGCCTCATACAGGCGGATCATGTCCGAAAGATCCGACCAGCCGCGCGCGGTCACGAAGGACTTACCGTCGACCGTGCTCTCGATCTTATAAAAGTTGTGCTTACGGACCTCGAGATAGGTCATGACCGCGGGATGGACGCCCTTCTCATAGGCGTACTCCTTCCAGACGTTGTAATCCGGTTCGACGTCGATGCGCTTGAGGCGGTCCCAGGTCACGATATCGAATTCGCGGACCGAGTTGTTGTACTCGGGCGGGTTTCCCGCCGTGACGACGATCCAGCCGTCGGGCACGCGGTGGCGGCCGAAGATCTTGTACTGGAGGAACTGGAGCATGGACGGCGCGAGCGTTTCGGAGACGCAGTTGATCTCGTCGAGGAAGAGGATGCCCTCCTGCTTGCCGGTCTCCTCGATGATATCGTAGACCGACGCGATGATCTCGCTCATCGTGTATTCCGACACGCTGTATTCCTTTCCGCCATAGAGCTTTTTGGAGATGAACGGCAGTCCGAGCGCGCTCTGGCGGGTATGGTGCGTCATCGAATACGCCACGAGGCCGACGTCCAACTCCTGCGCGATCTGCTCCATGATCGCGGTCTTGCCCACGCCCGGAGGGCCGATAAGGAAGATCGGACGCTGTTTCTCGATGGGGATGCGGTAATTGCCGAACTCATCCTTGGTAAAATAAGCCATCATCGCAGACTTTATCTGCTGCTTCGCTTTCTTTATGTTCATATGCGGTTCCTCCTTTAGATATCTTCCTTTTGCAGAATAAGCTTGATCGCCCACGACGGTACATTATAGTTGTTATACTTGTCGTCGACGAAAACGAACGCCGTTGAATAGTCCGGCTTCTTCGACGGGAATATGCCCAAACCGTCGGTGAAATAGATAAGGCCCTTTAGGTTCGTGAATTCGCCGCTCTTTATCAGCCGGTCGACGTATCCGAATACCGGGCGGAAATCCGTGCCCCCGTGCCCGCGCAGCTTCATGGTCTTGAGGTATTGCTCGAAATCCTGCGCTGAAGTGATCCGCCTGTCCTCCTGAATGTCCGCATCGCACTGGATGATGTGGATATTCACCTTGGAAAAGAAGCTTTCGGTACTCATCAGGATGTTGTAGGTCTTCTGAACGAACCGCTGCACGAGCTCGCCGGAGGTGGAACCCGAGGTATCGATCGCGATCACGAATTCACGGATCTTCTTGACGTCCTTATATTCGAGGGGTTCCACGAGCGGGACCTTCTCATAGAGCTCCAAACCGTAGGTATAATAAATGTAGTCGAACTCCTCGTCGTTGATCTTCAGCGCCTCGCCGGGAACCGCAAACTTCTTTAAAAACGAAGTGTAATCGTAGCGCTCGCGGTTGACCTCCTTCAGGTTCTGGATCATGCCGCCCGCGCCGTCGCCGCGGAACTTGCAGAACAGCTCCATATCCATCTCGACGTGCTCGGAGACGCTCTTCCAAAGCGCCTCGGCCTCCTCGCGTGAAAGCCCGAAGAGCTCCTCCCAGGTCTCTCCCCCATCGCCGTCTCCGCCGTTTTTCGGTTTCGGAACGAAGCCCATCGCCGTCTTCTCTTCTTCGGTCAGGTACCAGAGCCTGTGGCTGTCGGCCTTAAAGAGCGCTTCAAGCTCCGCGAGCTCCTTTTCATCCGGACGCTCGGTGCGGAAATAGGCGTAGAGCTTTTCGGCGGTCAGGAGCTTAGCCTTGTTTGAAAGCTCCAAGAGCTTCTCCTTCTGTCTTTCGGCGCGGCCGAGCGAGGTGGCCCTGAGCGCGATGTCGTTGATGCAGTACTCGACGGCGATATCGCATGCAAGGTCCCAAAGCCTGCGGTCGATGAGCGGGTTTACGAACATGTGCCTGTAAACGCAGTGAAGGATGACGTGAAGATAATCCCTCACCGTCGCTCCGCTCTCGAGCTTATAGGTCTCGAGCACCTTCCTCGCCTCATAGACCAGCACGCGGCCTTCGGTCTCAAGATATCTCGCGTCCTTATGCGGCATGACGTAAAGCCGACTGAGCGCATGGTCCATGAAGCGCAGGTTCACGAGCAGCGTGTTGCGGGCAAGCTTTAGAACTTCGCCTGCAAGCGCGTTCATCTTTTCCTGCTTTTCGTCGGTTTGTTTGTTCTTTTCTTCGTGTTTTTCATTCATTCGGCTTTTCACCCCCTTTGATATGATGGCTGCGGGGAAACGCTGCTTATAACAAATAATACTGAAAGCGCAGTTTTCCTGTTTACCTGAAAAAATGTAAAATCAGTGCAGATGGCGCACTTAAAAGGGTTCGGAGGTATTAGGTTGGGTTCTTGGTCAATGATGCGAATGAGCAGAATTATTGGAAGTGACGGATCTGCGGGTTTCTTGCTGTTTGGTATTATACCATTTCCGAGAGGAGATTGCAACAGAAAAATCGGGAGCGGAGGAAAAACTCTTGTTGGGTTGTCAATGATCTGTGACAGAGTTCTTGAAAGAAAAAAGAGCTTCCTTGGGTGACTGCAAAGCAACGAACGCATAGGAAAACGGTTGTACTGCCTTTGCCGAACGGCAAGTTGGTTTCAATGATGCTGCGGCTTTGGCCGGAATGATGTATCTCCGCTTCGCTTCGAAATGATGCTGCTCGCGTTGCTCGCAATGATGCGATATTTGCTTCATGTGCCGCAGCACACATCATCAGCGAAGCGGCATCATTGTCGAAGACAGCATCATTTGCCCGCAAGGGCAAACATCATTGAAAAAAGCACTTGCGAAAGCAAGTGCTTTTTTCTGGTACCCGGTAGGGGAGTCGAACCCCTGTTACCGCCGTGAGAGGGCGGTGTCCTAGGCCACTAGACGAACCGAGCATCCTGTTCCCGTCCTAAGACAAGCGCTATTATACACATTGAGCGGAGGCTTGTCAAGCACTTTTTTCGGGTTTTTGATATATAACATCGGGACGGCAGGTCTTCCCCGCCGCCCCGGCTCGTTATGCTTATGCTTGTTTTCAGTTGATCGGCACCTTTACCATGCGGTAACGGTGATTCTCCTTGACGAAGCCGCGCTCGAACGCCGCTACGAGCATCTCGAGCTGCTCGATCTCGGTCTTGAGCTCCTTGCCCTTGTCGATATCGGCGACCTTCATCTGGCCCTTGGTGGCGAGGATGTTCTCGACCTCGATGGTGGAATGGATGTCCATATTCTCCTTTATCGCCTTATCGAAGCTGATGAAGGGCTCGTGGGCGACGATGTAGAGGCCGCGGGAGTCGTAGACGAGGGTGTAGCCCGCTATGCCGGTGGTCTTCTGATAATACTTGGAGAAGCCGCCGTCGATGACGATCAGCTTGCCCTCGGCCTTGATCGGGTTCTCTCCGTTGATCTTCTCAACGGGGATATGGCCGTTGACGATGACGGAGCGGTCGGTATCGGTGATTCCGAACTCGTTCATGATGCGCTCGGCCATCTCCTTGGTATCCTGATACTTATAGTAGGCGTTGCGGCGCTCCTTGTGGGACTTGCTGTCGTCGATCTCGACGCGCTCGAAGGTGGTCATCTTGTCCTTGCCGAAGAGCGGCGAATCGGGACCGCACCAGAGGTACCACATGATGTCGAGCTCGTTGGCCTTGCGCTCCGCGGGATCGGCGAAGTAGAGGCGGCGCACCTCGGCGTCGATATAATCGAACATCGCCTTGCCGCTTCGGAGCACGCCGTCGCCGAAGTCGACCGCCTTGAAGCTGCCGTCCTCGTTGAGCGGAACGAGCGCATGGTAGAGCAGGTTGTTGTTCTCGATCTTATAGAGCGATCCCTTGTCGATGAAAAGCTTGATATGGCGCTGGAGGTTCGGGCTCTTGAGGAAGGATTCACGGAGCTCGTTGATTATGATCTCCTCCTCCTCGGTCAGCCTGTAGGGATCCTCGGGATCGATCGTCGGGAAATCGGCATCCTTGATGGGATAGGTGATGTCGCCGATCGTGATGGTGGAATTGACGCGGTCGAGCGTGTCGAGGAAGAGCCTGTGATCGAGCCTGTAATTCGGGTTCTGCTTGATGAGCTGGCCCTCGAGCTTGTGCATGATAACGAAGATCGCCTTATGCAGCTTTGCCCTTATGCTGATCTCGGGGTTGGTGTAGTAGGCCTCCTCGGAGGTCTTCCTCGGACGGAAGACGACGGCGGTCTTATAGGTCTCCTGCGCGAACATCAGCAGGTGGCGCAGGTTGATGCCGTAGACGTTTTCAATAAGATCGAGGTTGCCGTGGCGGAAGCTGTTGGTCAGCACGCCCGCGATGCAGGTCCTTTCGCCCAGCGCCGCGCCCATCCAGAGGATATCGTGGTTGCCCCACTGGATATCGATGGAGGGATGCTGGAGCAGCAGCTCGAGGATGCGGTAGGGCTCGGGACCGCGGTCGTAGATATCGCCGACGATATGTAGCTTGTCGACCGCGAGCTTCTTAATGGCGTCGGTCAGGGCGACGATGACGCGGTCGGCATAGCCGTAGCGGATGATCGAATCGAAGATCTCGTCGTAGTAGGCGTCAAGGTCGTGGAAATTGACCCTGGCGGTCAGCAATTCGTCGATGATGTAGGCAAAGCGCGGGTCGAGCGCCTTGCGCACCCTGGAGCGGGTGTATTTGCTGCTGACCTTACGGCCGAGATAGATAAGATTGGTCAGCGTCTTCTTATACCATGCGTCCTTATCGTCGGTCTTCTCAAGCTCCAGTGCTATCTTCTGCTTGGGGTAATAGACGACCGTCGCGAGGGCTTCGCGCTCCTCATAGGTCAGGGTGTTTGAAAGCAGACGCTCGATCTCGTTCCTGATGACGCCGGAGGCGTTGTTGAGGATGTGCTCGAAAGCGTCGCCCTGGCCGTGAAGGTCGCTCATGAAATGCTCCGTCGGCTTCGGCAGCGCGAGGATCGAGCTGAGGTTGACGATCTCAGTCATCGCGTACTCGACGGTCGGGAAGGACTTTGCAAGCTGTGTGAGGAATAGCTGGTTTTCCTTGAGTTCCTGGTCGGTGTAGTCTTTGTTCATGATAGCCTCCGGTTTGGTTTTTGAATATCTTTCGGCCCGTGCCGGTATCAGCGTTGAATGTATCGGTGTTTAAGCGCGAAGAACGTAACTCCTGATCAGATCGAAGAGCGGGTATGCCCCGAGTATGATCTCACATACGTCGAGTGTAAGGACCCATTTCTTTGTGCATCCCCGTGTTTTGGAGCGAACTATCAAAGAAGCTGTGGCCGTAAACACGCCGATCGCAAGTATGTAGAACAGGATCAGCATAAGCATCAGCTCGGGGCCGCCTTCTTCAAACGGTATCCGGATCCCCTGGGCCTGCAGGCGCGCGTTTCGTACCGTCATGCCGATCTTCAGCCCCGCCCAGCCCACGACTGCGAGCACGATAAGGCAGGGCTGTACGAGGGCGAGCACCGTTGCCGCCATGCTCTTATTCCCTATCGGATCCTTCGGCTGCTTCATAGGCTCCTCCTAAAGAATACTCTATGTTGGATCAGCGGTTCAGAATACCCTTCTGCCCCACGCGAAGTGGCTGGTGTACCAGTTGTTGTAGTTGGAGATAACAACCTGACCCGCCGAGGAGCTCGCGTGGATAAGCTGGTTGTTTCCGAGGTAGACCGCCACGTGGGTTATCGCGCTGTGGGCGTCGTTATAGAAGAACATCAGGTCGCCGCGCTGCAGGCTGCCCATGCTGCCCACGTACTGCCAGGCGTCATACTGCGAATAGCCGGCTGCGCTGAGCCTGCCGATATTCACGCCCACCTGCCTGAGGCAATAGTAAACGAGGCCGGAGCAGTCGAACGAGTTCGGGCCGGAATTACCGTAGACGTAAGGCTTGCCGAGCTGTGCGCGCAGCGCCGCGATGAACGCCTCTACCCCCTGATTCGGGCTTGAGGTAGGCGTTGGCGACGGCGTCGGTGTCGGCGTCGGGACCGGAGTCGGCGTCGCGGTCGGGCGCTCGTAAGGCGTGGGCGACGGCGTCGGCGTCGGAGTCGGAGTGGGCGTCGGGGTCGGCGTGGGAGTAGGCGTCGGCGTCGGAGTCGGAGTGGGCGTGGGCCTCGGGGTGGGCGTCGGCGTGGGCCGCGGAGTCGGCGTCGTGTTCGGCGCCTGCGTCGGGGTCGGAGTCGGGCGCGGCGTCGGAGTCGGTGTCGGCGTGGGCCTCGGGGTCGGCGTCGGAGTGGGTCGCGGTGTCGGAGTGGGTGTAGGAGTCGGGCGGGAATCGGGCGTGTTCGTCGGCAGCTCGGTAACAGGCTCGGTCGGGAACTCGGTCGGCTCCTCGGTCTCGATGGGCTCCGGCGTGGGCTCTATAAGGCTGAGCGCATCGTAGGAGAACATTATGCCGAAGGTCTCGGGGTCGGTCCTGCCCGTCATCTCAAGGCCGTTCATAAACTGGAAGTTCTCAACGGCGTCGAGCGTGGCGGTGCCGTAGTAGCCGTTCTGCTTATCGTAGTAATAGCCAAGCTGATTGAGGCGCTCCTGCACCATGCGTACGTCGTTGCCGATGTTGCCGTATTCGATGACGTACTGCGCGGGGGATTCGGAATAGAGCAGGGAGATGAGCAGCGCGTCCACTTCGCCGGTCTGGGTCATGTGGTTCGCTCGCTGGAACAGGCGGACCGCGGCTTCAAGCGGCGCGCCGAAGTATTCGCTCGGCATATCGGATTCCATATAGCCGAGGGTCATGAGCCTTGACTGAATGCCTGCGATCAACTCGTCGGAATCGCCGAGGCGGAACACTGCGCCGGGTTCGATGGACGGGACCTCGGTCGGCGATTCGGGATCGTCCGAACCGTCCGGACGGAAGGTGACCGGAGCGGGCGTGTTCGAAGCTATATCGATGATGCTGCCGTCGTCCACGCTGCGCTTGAGTACGCCCGATGAGAGGACGAGCACCAGCGCTGTAAGCGCTGCAAGCAACAGCGCAGGAAAGCGCAGCGCGCTCAAAGTCGAATGCGCAGATCTTGAGTTTTTATTGTTCGTTTGATTTCGTCTGTTTTCCATATGTATCGCTATAATGAGACACCTATCCCATTTACTCTACCATTATACATCATCCGGAGACAAATTTCCACAGTTATTTGATACAAAGAAAACTGCCTGCATAACTTAATACAGCGCGGCAGAATTCGAGCTGACTTCTCCCCCGCCTCCGAATATATCCGGTCACACAAAAAAAGTGCTTGACAATCCGCGGCGGCCGCGTTATAATAGCAAAGCCGTTTGAAAAGGAAGCTTTTTATACGGCGCTCGGGAGCATAGCTCAGCTGGGAGAGCACTTGCCTTACAAGCAAGGGGTCACAGGTTCGAGCCCTGTTGTTCCCACCATTCGTGGTCCGGTAGTTCAGTTGGTTAGAATGCCAGCCTGTCACGCTGGAGGTCAGGGGTTCGAGCCCCCTTCGGATCGCCATTTTGCCTCGGTAGCTCAGTTGGTAGAGCAAGGGACTGAAAATCCCTGTGTCGGTGGTTCGACTCCACTCTGAGGCACCACCCGCGGGAATAGCTCATTTGGTAGAGCGCCGCCTTGCCAAGGCGGAGGTGGCGGGTTCGAGCCCCGTTTC
>JAEEKE010000036.1 GCA_016282255.1 Bacillota bacterium | reverse complement strand
CAGATCGACGCTGGTTATCTGCCCGCGCCGGGACTGCACGTTGCCCATGATGTCGCCGAGGTATTCGTCGGGGACCACGATCTCGCACCGCATGAAGGGCTCGAGCAGCACGCTGCCGCCCTTCTCGCAGGCGTCGCGCATGGCGAGGCTGCCGGCTATGCGGTAGGCGAGTTCGTCGGATTCCTGCTCGCGAACGAGGGCGTCGACCAGAGCGGCGGAGAAATCCACCAGCTCGTAGCCTCCGAGGGCTCCGCTTGCCGAAGCCTCCCTGATGCCCTGCTCGATCGCGGTGACGAAGCTCTGGGGGAGCGCATCGGGCGCCATCCGGTTCTCGAACGTGAAGCCGCTGCCGGGCTCGCCCGGTGCGAACTCCACGGCGCAGTGGCCGAAGATGGCTTTGCCGGCCGCATTCTGGCGCTCGTAGACGCCCACCGTGCGCACCTGCTTCGTGATGGATTCGCGGTAGGCCACCTGGGGCTTGCCCACGCGGCATTCCACCTTGAACTCACGGATCAGCCTGTCGACGATGATGTCCAGATGCAGCTCGCCCATTCCGGCGATGATGGTCTGCCCCGTTTCCGCGTCCGCATAGGTGCGGAAGGTCGGATCCTCTTCGGAGAGCTTGGCAAGCGACTGCGCCAGCTTCTCCTGCCCCGCCTTCGTCTTCGATTCGATCGCGATGCGGATGACGGGATCCGGGAACTCCATGGGCTCCATCAGCAGCTGCCTGCCCTCGCTGCACAGCGTATCGCCCGTCACGGCCTCGCGCAGGCCCACGAAAGCGGCGATATCGCCGGCGTAGACCTCGTCGACCTCGGTGCGGCTGTTCGCATGCATGAGCAGCAGCTTTGTAACACGCTCGCGCTTGCCCTTCGAGCAGTTGTAGACGACCGAGCCGACCTTGATGGTGCCGGAATAGACGCGGCAGAAGGCCAGCTTGCCGACGAACTGGTCGGTCACGATCTTGAATACGAGGGCCGCGAAGGGAGCGGAATCGTCCGCCGTGACCTCGATCATCTTCTTGCCGTCGCGGCTCGGGGCCTCCACGGGAGGCAGGTCGAGCGGGCAGGGCAGATAATCGACGATCGCGTCGAGCAGGGGCTGAACGCCCTTGTTGCGATAGGACGAGCCGCAGCAAACGGGAACGGCACGATTGTTTACGGTCGCAGAGCGGATGCACTTTTTGAGCAGCTCCTCGGGGATCTCCTCGCCCGAAAGATACAGCTCCATCAGCTCGTCGCTCTCGTCGGAAACGGCCTCGATGAGGCGGTTCCGGTACTCCTCGGCGTCCTCGAGCATATCGGCGGGGATGGGCTCTATTGAAACCTTGGAACCCTCCTCGTCGTAGTAGACCTCGCTCCTCATCGAAACGAGATCCACGATGCCGCGGAAGTCCGCCTCGGAGCCGATCGGCAGCTGGATGGCGATGGGGTTCGCGCCGAGGCGCTCCACCATCATGTTCATGACGTTGAAGAAGTCTGCGCCGACGATGTCCATCTTGTTGACGTAGGCGATCCTCGGTACGTGATACTTCTCCGCCTGGTGCCAGACGGTCTCGCTCTGTGATTCCACGCCGCCTTTCGCGCAGAACACTGCCACCGCGCCGTCGAGCACACGGAGGGAACGCTCCACCTCAACGGTGAAATCCACGTGGCCCGGGGTGTCGATGATGTTTATGCGGTGCTCGCGCCAATAGGCGGTGGTAGCGGCGGAGGTTATGGTGATGCCGCGCTCGCGCTCCTGCTCCATGTAGTCCATGGTGGCGGCGCCTTCGTGCACCTCGCCGATGCGGTGGATCCTGCCCGTGTAGTACAGGATGCGCTCGGTCGTGGTGGTCTTGCCCGCGTCGATATGGGCCATGATGCCGATATTGCGGGTCTTCTCAAGCGATGTTTGCCTTGGCATGACCTTTCCTCCTTTCCGCCGAAACTTTTTTCTTACGCGGCTTCCGGAAAAGCGCTCCGTCCGCCGCTTCGATCAAAACGCGGTCGGTCTTGATCAGAACCTGAAGTGTGCAAACGCCTTGTTGGCCTCAGCCATCTTGTGGACGTCTTCCTTCTTCTTGAAGGCAGAGCCCTGCTGATTGCTGGCGTCCATGATCTCGGCTGCGAGCCTTTCCTGCATGGTGCGTTCACCCCTGTTGCGGGAGTACATAACGAGCCAGCGGAGGCCGAGCGTCTGACGGCGATCTGCACGGATCTCGATGGGCACCTGATAGGTGGAACCACCGACGCGGCGGGCCTTGACCTCGAGGACGGGCATGACGTTGTTCATGGCCTCTTCGAAAACCTCCAGAGGTTCACGGCCGGTCTTCTGACGGATGATGTCGAACGCGCCGTAGCACGCCTTCTGCGCGGTGCCGCGCTTACCGTCGAGCATTACCTGGTTGATGAGCTTGGTTACGAGCTTGCCGCCGTAGATAGGATCGTCAAGCACTTCCCTCTTGGGGACATTACCTCTCCTGGGCATAGGTTACCTCCTTACTTCTTGGGACGCTTCGCGCCGTAACGGCTGCGAGCCTGCATACGCTTTGCAACGCCCGCGGTATCGAGAGCACCGCGGATGATGTGGTAACGTACACCGGGAAGATCCTTGACCCTGCCGCCCCTGATGAGGACGACGGAGTGCTCCTGCAGATTGTGGCCGATGCCGGGGATGTAAGCGGTACCCTCGAGACCGTCGGTCAGACGGATACGGGCGATCTTACGAAGCGCGGAATTCGGCTTTTTGGGAGTCAGCGTGCGGACTGCCGTGCAGACGCCGCGGCGCTGAGGACACTGCTTCAGAATAGGGGAATTGGATTTATACTCGACCTTTTCCCTGCTCTTTCTGACCAGCTGATTGATGGTTGGCATGAAAAGTTTCTCCTTAATTAAAGATAGTGTTTTTTATATCAAGAAAACCCCTTGCAACCCCTTGAAGGAGTATTTTCCATACAAAAACGCGCAGTATGTCATTTTATCGGCATACCGCTAAATTTTATCATCAAAAAGCCTTAAAGTCAAGTATATTTGCACTTTTTGCGAAAAATATTTTGTTTGCGGAGGCCCGCGCAGCGCATGCCTTCCCCTTCGAGGGGAAGGTGGCAGCCGGGAGTCGGCCCCGGCTGACGGATGAGGTGGAGAAGTATCGATAAAAGCAAAGCAGGAACATCCCGCCGCTTAACCCCTCATCAGTCACCGCGTCGCTCCGCGCTCCTTGGTGACAGCTTCCCCCCGGGGGGGAAGCCATGCGGCGCGGCATCGCCGCCGTTTTCTCCGCCCGGTAATCAAAAAGGGACCCCCTCGGGATCCCTTCGTTCGGTCGCTTATTCCGTTATTGATTCTCTTTCCCGTTCTGCTTCTGTTTTTCGAGCCAGCGCTGCTTGAGCACGAGCGCGCCTTCCACGCCGAGCGCGCGGACGCTGTTGAGCTTGGCCTTCTGGTCGTCGCCGGTCAGTATGCCGTAGGGCAGGCGTTCGCGGATGAAGGTGAAGGGCAGCATGCCGTCCTCCGCGCCGATCACGAACCAGCCGCGTTTGAGCAAGTCCGCGAGCGCCGGTATGCGCTTTGCGCGGGTGTTCATCGTGCGCTCGATGCGGATATGCAGCGCGCGCTTGACGACGCTCTCGACGATGATGCCGAGGAACACGAAGATAAGGAACACGAGGAAGGGCAGCGCCTTGCCCGCCCTTGCGAGCGGCGCGCGGATGGGTTCGATCCAGGTCAGGACCAGGCCGGCGAGTGCGATCAGGACGCCGAGGCCGAGGGGCAGGTAGTTGAGCAGCTCCACGCTGCGCCTGCATTCATTGCATACGGGCAGCTGCACGGGGATCGCCATCGAGGTGGAGCGGTCGTATTTGCCGCCGGTCTTCTCCTTCGCGGTCGGGTGCTCGTGCGCTATGTCGATGACGGCCCAGCCGTCCGCCTCGCCGACCTCCTCGCCGTCGGAACCGTGCTCCCGGATGCAGAGCGCGCAGTCCGTCGCCTTCATGATAGGCTCCACGCCGTCGTCGCCGAGCGCGTCGGCGATATAGAAGATGTCCTCCGCGGCCTCCTGCTGCTGCTCGATATCGAGCTTCATCACGTAGCAGCGGGAGCAGTTCCGCTCATGCAGCAGCGCACAGTAGGGCGAGCCGGAGAGCATGCAGTTGGGGTTCTCGGGCAGCTGTTCCTCCTCGGGAACGGGTGTTTCGGGCACTGTACTGTCGTATTCCATGCAAAAAACCTTCCGTTTCGTGGTATAGTGCAGATTAGCACGTTTATATTTTACATTGAAACGGCTCCCGCGGCAAGGTCAAATTGAAAAGGACCGCGAAAACGGTCCTTTATCGATTATTCGGTTTGTCAGGCTTCGACGTCCTCTTCCTCCTGCTTCTTGACCTCGACTTCCACGTTGCGGTAGCGCTTCATGCCGATGCCTGCGGGAATGAGCTTGCCGATGATGACGTTTTCCTTGAGGCCCACGAGCGGATCGATCTTGCCCTTGATGGCGGCTTCGGTGAGCACGCGGGTGGTCTCCTGGAAGGAGGCGGCGGACAGGAACGAATCGGTCGCGAGGGAGGCCTTGGTGATGCCCAGCAGCGTGGGCTTTGCGACTGCGGGCTCGCCGCCGCTCGAAACGGTGCTCTCGTTGGCCTTCTTGAAGCGGAAGATATCCACGAGCTCGCCGGGGAGCATGTCGGTATCGCCGGACTGCAGCACGCGCACCTTGCGGAGCATCTGGCGGATGATGACCTCGATATGCTTATCGGAGATCTCAACGCCCTGGTTGCGGTAGACGGCCTGGACCTCCTTTAGCATATAGGCCTGAACGCCCTTGATGCCCGTGATATCCAGTATCTCGTGCGGGTTGAGGGAGCCGGCGGTCAGCGCGTCGCCCTGCTCCACGCGGGAGCCCTCCTTGACCTTGAGGGTGGCGCCGAACGGGATCGTGTAGTTCTCGACCTCGCCGTCCTCGCCGGTGACGATGACCTCGGTCTTCTTCGCGTCGCTTACGATGCGGACGGTGCCGCCGATGGCGGTCAGGACCGCAAGGCCCTTGGGCTTGCGCGCCTCGAAGATCTCCTCTACGCGGGGAAGACCCTGGGTGATGTCCTCCGCGGTCGCAACGCCGCCGGTATGGAACGTACGCATGGTCAGCTGGGTGCCGGGCTCGCCGATGGCCTGTGCGGCGATGATGCCGACGGCCTCGCCGATGGTGACCTCCTGGCCGGTGGCGCAGTTCATGCCGTAGCACTTGGCGCAGACGCCGTTCTCGCTCTGGCAGGTGAAGACGGTCCTGCAGCGGACGCCGTCGATGCCCGCCTCGATGATGCGGTCGCGCGCGTCGTAGTCGATCATCTTATTGCGTGCGATGATCAGCTCGCCCGTCTCGGGATCATAAACGTCCTCCGCGGTGAAGCGGCCGAGGATGCGGTCTCCGAGCGGCACGAGGGGCTTCTCCTCCTTGTAGCGAACGCCCTTGACGCCCGCGTCCACGAGCTTTTCGCGGATCTCGGGGGTGATGACCTCGTTCTTGGAGACGATGACCTCGCCCGTCCTCGGGTCGGCGACGTTCTCTGCCGAGACCTTATTGAGGATGCGCTCATCCTCGGGATCGATGGGCTTGTCGTCGGCGCCGATCGCCTTGATCAGCATGCCGTCGATCGCCATGCCGCGCTCGGCGAAGCAGTCGTCCTCGCGGACGATGACGTTATGGGAGACGTCGACAAGACGCCTGGTGAGGTAGCCGGAGTCGGCCGTACGGAGCGCGGTGTCGGCAAGACCCTTGCGCGCGCCGTGGGAGCTGATAAAGAACTCCAGTACCGAGAGGCCTTCGCGGAAGTTCGAACGGATCGGGACCTCGATGGTCTGGCCTCGCGGGTCGGCCATAAGGCCGCGCATGCCGGCGAGCTGGGAGATCTGCGCCTTGGAACCGCGGGCGCCGGAGTTGAGCATCATGGAGACCGGGTTGATCTGCGACAGATGCGCCATAAGGGAATCGGTGACCTTTTCGACCGTGCCCTTCCAGACGTCGATGACGCTCTTGCGGCGGCCCTCCTTGGAGAGAAGACCCATGCGGTGCATGCTGTCGATCTTGAGGGATTCCTCGTCGGCCTGAGCGAGCAGCTCGTACTTCTCCTCGGGGATCGTGATATCCTGGAAGCCGACCGTGACGCCGCCGATGGTGGAATACTTGTAGCCCATCGCCTTGATGCTGTCGGCCACCTCGCTGGTGATCGTGGGGCCGTGCTTGCGGTAGCAGCGGTCGATGATGTCGGTCAGATCCTTCTTGACGGCCAGCTTGTCGACCTCAAGGCGGAACATATCGTCCAGCGTGCTGCGCTTGACGTAGCCGAGGTCCTGCGGGATGCCGTTGTTGAAGATGATGCGGCCGATCGAGTTCTCGATGATGCGGCGGTGCTTCTCGCCCTCGAACTCGCGCTCGACGCGGATCTTTGCCTTGGCGTGGAGCGAGAGCTTGCCGGTCTGATACGCCATCAGCGCCTCATCCTCGCTCGCGAAGGCCTTGCCCTCGCCGTTGAAAATGCGGACCAGGCGGGAATCGTTGAGATAATCGCGCAGGGCTTCCTCATCGAGCTCGGGATTCGCGGCCTTGGAGGCCCCGATCAGCGTCTCCATCGCGTCGGCGTCCCTGAGGGCGTAGATGCGGTGGATGATATCGTCGGTCACGTTGTCGTTGATGAAGTCCGCGTCCTTGACGATATTGCGCAGGGTCATGCGGATCTCCTTCTCATAGAGCTCGTCGCTCCTCATGGTGAGGTAGTAACAGCCCATGACCATGTCCTGCGAGGGGTTGATGATCGGCTTGCCGTTCTGGGGCTTGAGGATGTTGTTCGCCGCGAGCATCAGGAAGCGGGCCTCGGCCTGCGCCTCGACGGAGAGGGGCACGTGGACCGCCATCTGGTCGCCGTCGAAGTCCGCATTGTACGCGGTGCAGACGAGCGGATGGAGCTTGATCGCCCTGCCCTCAACGAGGACGGGCTCGAAGGCCTGGATGCCGAGGCGGTGCAGCGTGGGCGCGCGGTTGAGCAGGACCGGGTGATCCTTGATGACGTCCTCGAGGACGTCCCACACCTCGGGCCTGACGCGCTCGACCATGCGCTTGGCGGCCTTGATGTTCTGCGCAAGACCCTGCTCGGAGAGCTTCTTCATCACGAAGGGCTTGAACAGCTCGAGCGCCATCTCCTTGGGGAGACCGCACTGATACATCTTGAGCTCGGGACCGACGACGATAACGGAACGGCCGGAATAGTCGACGCGCTTGCCGAGCAGGTTCTGACGGAAGCGTCCCTGCTTGCCGCGGAGCATATCCGAAAGGGATTTGAGCTGGCGGTTGCCAGGGCCGGTGACGGCCCTGCCGCGCCTGCCGTTATCGATCAGGGCGTCGACCGCTTCCTGAAGCATGCGCTTCTCGTTGCGCACGATGATGTCCGGAGCGTGGAGCTCCAGCAGGCGGCGCAGACGGTTGTTGCGGTTGATGACCCTGCGGTAGAGGTCGTTGAGGTCGCTGGTGGCGAAACGGCCGCCGTCGAGCTGGACCATGGGGCGGATCTCCGGCGGGATGACCGGGAGCACGTCCAGGATGATCCATTCGGGCTTGTTGCCGCTCTTGATGAAGCTGTCGATGACCTCAAGGCGCTTGATCGCGTTGGCGCGGGTCTGGCCGGTGGAGTTGTCGATGATCTCACGCAGCTCCTTGGAGGTCTTCTCGAGGTCGAGCTGCATCAGCAGCTCCTTGATGGCCTCGGCGCCCATGCCGGCCTTGAAGCTCTTCGCACCGTACTGCTTCTTCGCAGCCTGGTACTCGGCGTCGGTCAGCAGGGACTTGTACTCGAGCGGGGTGTCGCCGGGATCGGTGACGACGTAGGCGGCGAAGTAGAGCACCCTTTCAAGGTTCCTGGGGTTCATATCGAGCAGCATCTTCATGCGGCAGGGAATGCCCTTGAAGTGCCAGATATGGGATACGGGAGCGGCCAGCTCGATGTGGCCCATGCGCTCGCGGCGCACCTTGGCCCTGGTGACCTCAACGCCGCACTTTTCGCAGATAACGCCCTTGTACTTGATGCGCTTATAGCGGCCGCAGTGGCATTCCCAGTCCTTGGTGGGTCCGAAAATGCGCTCGCAGAAGAGGCCGTCGCGCTCGGGCTTGAGGGTCCTGTAATTGATGGTCTCGGGCTTCTTGACTTCGCCGTGGGACCATTCACGGATCTTTTCGGGGGATGCGAGCCCTATCTGAATGGCATCGAAATTCGCAAGATCAAACATATTCGTTTCTCCCTTCGCTGTTATTCGTCGTCCCCTTCGTCGGCGTCATCGTAGCTGAAGCCTTCGAACTCGTCGTTTTCGTCCTCCTCGAACTCATCGTCGCCGAAGCCTTCGAACTCCTCATTGTCGCTCGTCTTGCGCTTGGTGTCGTTGGTGTCGAGGTTGGTGTTGTAGAAGCTGTCGATGGAGGATTCATCCTCATCGTTGTCGACGAGCTCGCCGATGGTGATCTCCTCGTGGTTCTCGCTGAGGACCTTGATATCGAGGCAGAGGGACTGAAGCTCCTTGATGAGGACCTTGAAGCTCTCCGGCACGCCGGGCTCGGGCACGTCCTCGCCGTTGACGATCGCTTCATAGGTCTTGACGCGGCCGATGACGTCGTCGCTCTTGACGGTCAGGATCTCCTGCAGGGTGTTCGCGGCGCCGTAGGCCTCGAGCGCCCAGACCTCCATCTCGCCGAAGCGCTGGCCGCCGAACTGGGCTTTGCCGCCGAGGGGCTGCTGCGTGACGAGGGAGTACGGTCCGATCGAGCGGGCGTGGATCTTGT
>JAEEKE010000035.1 GCA_016282255.1 Bacillota bacterium | reverse complement strand
TGCGTGATGAACATGATCGAGGAATTGATCTTGTCCTTCAGGTTGCGGAGCAGGTCGAGGATCTGGGCCTGGATCGTAACGTCGAGCGCGGTGGTGGGCTCGTCGGCGATGATGACGCGCGGGTTGCAGGCGAGCGCCATTGCGATGACGACGCGCTGGCGCATACCGCCGGAGAGCTCGTGGGGGTACATCTTGTAGACGCCCTCGCTGTTGGCGATACCGACCATCTCGAGCAGCTCGATCGTGCGGTCCTTCATCTGCTTCTCGGTCATATGGTCGACGTTATGAAGCTCGAGGACTTCTTCGATCTGCTCGCCGATGCGGAAGACGGGGTTGAGCGCGGTCATGGGCTCCTGGAAGATCATGGAGACCACGTTGCCGCGGATCTTCTGCATGACCTCGTTGGGCGCCTTGGTGACGTCGATGCACCTGTCGCCGAGGTTGAGACGGATCTCACCGGAAGCGACCTGGCCCTGGGGGCGCTGGAGCAGCTGCATGAGCGAGAGGCTGGTAACGGACTTGCCGCAGCCGGACTCGCCGACGACGCCAACGGTCTTGCCGATCGGCACGTCGAAGGATACGCCGTCGACCGCCTTTACGGTGCCGGCGTCGGTGTAAAAGTAGGTGTGCAGATCGTCGAACTCAACGGAGTTGTTCGGATCGCGCATAGTGGTGAGGTACTCGCTCTCGGGAACGTTCTTGCGCTTGCGCTTCTTCTCGAAAGCGTTCGTGATCTTGCGGTTCTCCTTAGAGATCCTGCGGGCCTCCTTAGCGGAGAGATAGCCCACTCTGTTCTTTTTAGAATTAGCCATGACTTATCCCTCCTTACCTCTTCATCTTCGGGTCGAACGCGTCTCTGAGACCGTCGCCGACGAGGTTGAAGGCGAGAACGGTCAGCAGCAGCAGAACGCCGGCCGGGATCCAGATGAACCAGTAGTTCTGAAGAACGTAGGTGTTGTTGACGTCGTTGATGATGTTGCCCCAGCTCGCGAAGGGGAACTTGACGCCGAGACCGAGGAACGAGAGCGAAGCCTCGGTGATGATGACGCCGCCCATACCCATGGTGACCGAAACGATGATCTGGGGGATGACGTTCGGGATCAGGTGCTTGAAGATCCTGCGCGGTACGCTGATGCCGCCGGCCTCGGTGGCGGTCATGAACTCCTGCTCACGCAGGGAGAGGATCTGACCGCGGATAAGGCGGGCCATGCCGGGCCAGCCGAGGAAGCCGAGGATGAGCATCAGGTAGAGCAGGCGGAGCATCGGGTCGACGTTCATATGGTCCATCGCCGCACCGAGGATGATCAGGATTGGCGTTGAGGGGATGCAGTAGAAGATATCGACGATACGCATGATCAGCTGGTCGACCCACTTGCCGAAGTAACCGGCGAGACCGCCCATGATCATACCGAGGAAGGTGCTGATGAACTCAACGATGATACCGATGACGAGGGAGATACGGCCGCCGTACATAAGACGGGTGAGCATATCCATGCCGTGACGGTCGGTACCGAGGGGATGCTCCCAGCTCGGGGATGCGTATTTATCGTAGACGCGGGTGGGCTCCTTCTGCTTGATCTGCCACTGCTTGACGTCCGGGCGGTACTCGATCGTGTATTCGCGGGTCTCGCCGCTCTCGTCGGTGAAGCTGAAGCTATCTCCGTTGGCCTCGAGCTCAGTTATCAGCGCCTCCTGGAACTGACGGCTGAGGAAGACGTCGGGCGTGATGGGGTTGACGATGTAGCGGCTGATGAAAGCGACGTCCTTATCGCCTTCGAGAACGCCGCCGCCCTCATCGAGAGTGTAGGTCTTGCCCTCAGCGGTGAAGGAAGAGGCGCCGTTTGCGTAGGCACGGAGCGCTTCGAGGGTGAACTCGTAGCTCGGCTTCTGGCCTTCGACGCTGGACTTGACGGTATCGGTGAACGCGATACCGAGGTCACTGCCGTCCGGATTGGTGACGCGGTAGAAGCCCTCGCCCTCCTCAACGATGCCGTAGGTGACGCCGAGCCAGGTGAACTCGGTCTGCCCCTTGTTGTTGGCGCGGATGAGCTGGGCCTGAATGTCTGCGCGGAAATCCTGCCCGGGAGCCGCCATATAGCGGAACTCCTCGTTCATGACTGCGCCGGCATAGGGCTTGTTGAGATACTCGGTGGTGTAGAACTGCTCGTTTTCGTCGTACGGGGTGATGATACCGCCGATGAACGAGAACACGAACATGAACGCGAGGATGATGAGACCCACGACCGCGATGCGGTTGCGGAAGAAGCGCTTGAGGACCATCGCGCCGGGCGAAAGCACCTTGACGCGGCGGTCGTCGTTCAGCGAGTACTGCTGCTCTTTGTTTTCGGAAGCGGCTTCATTGACGGAGTTTTTATTGTTTTCGATCTCTTTACTCAATTCAGTCGACCCCCTTTCTTAAGCAAGTCGTACGCGCGGGTCAACGACGGCGTACAGGATATCCGCGATCAGGTTGCCGAGCAGCGTCAGGATCGCGAGGAATGCCAGATAGAACATGGAGAACGGTATGTCGCCCGAGATCATGGCATTGTATGAAGTGAAGCCGATACCGGGGAGCGAGAACATCGTCTCGGTGAACAGAGCGCCGGAGAAAAGGCCCGGCAGCGAACCGCCGACGATCGTGACGAGGGGGATCAGGGTGTTGCGGAAGGCGTGGTGATAGATGACCTTCTTTTCCGACAGACCCTTCGCTCTTGCGGTACGGATATAGTCCGCATTCAGAACCTCCAGCATGTTGGTACGGGTGTAACGCATCAGACCGCCGATGCTGATGATAACGAGGGTAACGATCGGCAGCACGAGATGCCACGCGCGGTCAAAGAACTGCTGGATGGGCGTCATCTGATTGTAGGTCCTGCTGAAGAGGCCGGTCAGCGGGAACAGACCCATCATACTTCCCGTTGTGGGATCGGGGATCTGTATCTTTATGCAGAACACCAATTTCAGAAGCGCTATGAAGAAGAACGTTGGCAATGATATGAACGCCAATGCCAGGATCGATATCGTGTAGTCCGTTTTGGAGTACTGTTTCGTTGCGGCGACGATACCGAGGGGGATGGCTATCAGCAGCTCGAGGATCATGGTGATGACGCCGAGCTCGAAGCTGAGCCAGATGACCTCGTTGAACTTCTGGATGACGGGAACGGTGTACTTCCAGCTGTCGCCGAAATTGCCGGTAAAGAAGTCACCGAGCCAGCCTATATAGCCGGGTATGATTCCCTTATCGAGACCGTATATGGCGTTCAGCTGATCCAGCCATTCCTGGTAGGTCTTGGAGCCGGGCTGCATCGATTTCTCTCGCGCGATCGTTTCTACGTACGAGGAAGGCAGGCAGCGGAGCACCGTGTAGATGATCAACATTACGAAGAAGAAGATGATCACCGCGAGGAGCAGACGTTTGATTATGTATTTGCGCACAGGCAAACCCTCCGATCTTTATAAAGTGGGGTTGCGGGCGGGAACCGCGGCAAGCGGTATCCTTCCTGAGATAAGCGGCCCGGGAAAGGCTCCCGGGAGCGAATTGAACGGTGATAAATGCTTTAAATGCGTTTGCCACCGTATATCGAGGAACAGCATTTGATGCTGCCGATCGATATACAGCGGCCCTTAACGCCCCGCGGCCGGTGGGGGCCGCAGGGCATCGTTTTTAATAGCGGAAACGGGCGGCCGCTCTAAAGCGGCTGCCCGTTTGTGTCGGATCAGTTCATCCTGAGGTTCTGCAGCTCGGCCATCCAGCCATAGAAGGTGGTGATGTCGGGAGTTACAGTGTCCATATTGACGCGCTCGGTGCTGAACAGAATAGCATTCTGGCGCTGATAGGTGGGAACCTCGCAAGCCCAATCGATGACCTTATCGAGGCAGGCCTTGTACATCTGCTTGCGGTAGCCCTGGTCGGTGGACTGACGGGCAGCAAGGATCAGCTGGTCAAGGTCGGCATCCGCGATGCAGTACATGTAGTTGGAACCGCCCTGCTTGGGACCGCCGTTGGCGTTCTTCTTGGGGGTGGAGCCGAGAGGGCCGTTAGCGGCGTCGGAGTAGTAGATCTGGTACATGTCGGGATCGACGGTGGCGCCCCAAGCAGCAGCCCACATATCGACCTGGGTCGCGTCGAGGTTGTCCCAGAGGTCGGAGCTGTTGGAGAGGTCGTTGATGACCAGGTCGATGCCGATGGTCGCAAGAGCGTTGTGGGACTCGTTGAGGATCATGAACGCCGGGTGATCGCCGATACCGTCGGCGGGGATCCAGAACTTGTACTCAAGGGAAGCGCCCTCAGGAGCAGCGGTGAGCTTGCCATCCTCAACGGTGTAGCCGGCAGCCTCGAAGAAGCCGAGAGCGGCCTCGAGAGCGGCAGCGTACTTCGCCTCGGCATCCATGCCGGAGGTGTAGATCGGGTCGCCGTTCACGTCAGTGGAGAACGCGATCTCATAACCGTCGTCAGCGGGACGAGGAGCGGCCCAGCTGGTGTTGGAGATGGGGTAGTTGATGACGGATGCACGATCGCCATAGTAGGAGTCGATAGCAACGTCACGGTATACGGAGAAGACGGTCGCGAAGGCACGGCGGAGGTTCTTGGAAGCATCCGAAGAAGGATCGCCGGCGACGCTGACGCGGATGGCGTTGATGCCGATGTAGCCGTAGCCGAGGTTGTCAACGGTGTTGGTGGTGATGACGGGGCCGGTGAGTTCGCCGCCGTTGTAACCCTCGATCTGCTTGATGTTATCGGTGGAGAAGGTCGGGTCGGAGATATCGCAGGTACCGGTCACGATACCGTTGAGCTTATCGCCGTCGTTCAGGGTCTCGAGGAAGTTGACGTACTTGGTGTAGGGGCAGCCGAGGAAGTAGGTCTCGTTAGCCTCGTAGTTGATGACGCCCTGCTCGAACTTGATGAACTTGTAGGGACCGGCGCCCATGGGCTGGGTGGTCTTGGAGCGAACGTGAGAGAGGTCGCCCTTGTCGAAACCGAACTTGTTGTTGTCGTAGTCGTACTTTTCCTTCTCGCCATAGTAGTGCATGGGAGCGATGGTGACGCCGAGCTGATAGATAGCGGTAGCGTCGACCTCGGTGAGGACAACACGCATGCTGTAGTCGCCGGTCTTCTGGATACCGGTGATGTTGGGAGCGGTCTCGCCGAAGGTGACGGGGGTCTGGGTGTAGTGGTCGAGATCGGGGAAGAGATCCTCAACGGTGGAACCGGCGTTCTCGGTGTTGATCATGCCGGCCACGTCAGAGCCGTAAGCTTCTTCGAGAGCCCTTGCAAAGGCCTCCATGGTGTTCTCCTCAAGGTAGGGGAAATCGGAAGTCTTGAAGTTCCAGTTCGCAGCAGCGCCTACAATATCGCCTTCCTCATTGTAGCCGTTGGACACACAGTAACCAACGATTTCCTCAGCAAGAGCGAGGGAAGCCGCATGTAACTTGGACCAGAACTCGGCCTGCTCCTCCTGGGAAACGACGGAGAAGTCGTCAGTGTCCTCACCGAGACGGCAGAGGTAATCGATAAGGGTGCTCATACCTGCACGATACTCTTCCATGCCGAGGATGGGCTGAGCGAAGAGGGTGCTGGAGCCGTCGTAGGTGGGGTCGCAGAGGACGTACATGCTGAAGATGACGTCGTCGATGGTGACAGGCTCGCCATCGGAGAATACGATGTCGTCACGCATGGTGAAGTCGTAGTAGACGGTGCCGTCGGCATTCTCGGTGATGACCAGATCAGCGGGGCCGTAGTAGGTGTAGTCGGTGCCGTTGAAGTTGATGGTCTCGCCCTCGATGCCCTTGGTGATGATAGCACCGGTACGATCGCTGGTGAGGAGGCCGATCTGGGTCATGCCCTGAGCGTCCTGGTCATAAGCGGTCTGAGCGAAGAAGGGGGAGAACTTGCTGCTGAACGGGCTGTAGCCAACAACAAGCGTCTTGTCATCGGGAACGCGAGGCTCGGGAGTGGGATTCTCGGGCTTCTCGGTCTCGGGGGGGGTAGTGGTGTCCACGGGCTTATCGGTCTCGGGGGCCGGGGTGTTGTCCGGAGTGTTGGGCTTGGTGCAAGCCGCAACGCCGAGAGCCAGAACAAGCGCGAGAACGAGTGCAAGAATTCTCATTGCTTTCTTCATTTTGTTTCCTCCTATAGCTATGGGGATGTTTTAGAATAACGGACCTTGCAAATCCGTGATTCACGATAAATGGTTGCCGCTTAACAAGCGGCGGGCCGGTCACTCCTCCCCCGCCCCGCCCTGTTCGGGCTCAGCAGGAGAATAGGGATCGGGTTCGTCGGGATCCGCAAAGGGATCGGGCTTGTTCGCATCGCCTATGGTGCATTCCCACTTCTCCGCCTCGACGGTGCGCCGAAGCAGGAAGGCGGCGGCCGCGATGATGAGATGGAACGCGACGGCCGCGAACGAAGCGGCGGGATTTTCGCCGACGCCGTTCAGGCAGAGGTAGACGATGTTTGCCGCGACGCACGCGAGCGCCGCGTAGAAGACGATGGGCGCGACGTTCGGCAGGCGCTTGACGGTCTTTTCAAACACGTACTCGCGAAGCTCGCTGCCGCCGGCGATCAGCCTTATCGCCGCAAACGCCGCCGCAAACACGGCGATCAGCTCGATGATGAGCAGCGGGACGACGTAGAAATTGTTGATGCCGAGCAGCGACGGGGCCTTGAGGAAGCCGAGCGCGATCGCCGGGGCGATCATGAGCGCCGTCAGCGCGATAAGGCGGATGCGCTCGCTGTTATACGGGCGCTCGCCCACGTAGCGGTGGACGTTGCCCATGTAGGAATACTGGCCGACCGCATTGAGCCGGAAATCGGAAAGGAACGCTCTTTTGCCGCGCCTTTTCTTTGCGGCCTTGTCCTCTGACGCCTGTTTGACCATGGTTTCTCGATTACGGAGCGAAGCGGCCGAAGGCTTGAAACGCGCTCCTGACCGGCTCTGACGGCCTCCGCCGCGGGGCGGATGCGGTCGGTTCTTCAAAACTGCGCGCCGCGCGCAGCACGGCTGATTCGGTGTATAACAGGCAAAAGTGCCCAGTTCGACTCTTTACACCATGTTATTGTACCACATACTCGCGGATTCTGCAAGAGTTTTTGTTTGCAAAATTGTTGATTGACCGCTGCAAAATTGTTGAAGGCGGCAGCCCGGTACACATTATATTGTGTATTTCGCGAAATCAGTCCCCCGATCCAGGCAGCCTGAAACCGAGGACCCCGCCCCCCTACAATAATATAACGAACAAGGGGCGGCGGCGGTTGAGCCGGGGGCCGATGCAGGTGTTTTGGAAAAAGCTGCTATGGGATCAGGCGGAGGATCGCCCCGCCGAGGAAAAAGGAGATAAGGTTCGCGAGCATGGTATAGAGGAAGAGCCTGCCCGAGCGCCCGAACGCGAGCGCATAGGCGGCGTACTCCGCCGCGAGGACGAGAAGCTCCAGCGCGAGGACGGTCAGCATATTATAGGGGATCGCGAGCAGGAGCAGGTTCAGCGCCAGGTTCGTGACTATATTCGCCGCGATTATGACCGCTGTCTCGCCCTTTTTCCGGTATCCGACCGCGGCAAAGAAAGCGGTCTCGATAACGACCGTCAGCAGGCAGGCAAGGAAGAGCTTCATCGGCGGCCGCCCTCCGAGCGGCGTTTGGCCGCGCGGCGGACCGTGAAGAGCAGCGCCGCGAGCGCGATCAGGAAGACGCCGACGCCGATGAATACCGCGGGGCCGGCCTCGGAGCAGCTGATGCGGGGGCCGAGCGCCACGTCCGCCAAAGCCGGCAGGGCCGCGAGAACGACCGGGAGCGGGGACAGAATGAGAATAAGCTTTTTAAGCATGGGGCCCTCCGTTATAACAGGACGACGACGCAGGTGAGCAGGAACACGAGCAGGAGCAGCAGCGACGCGAGCAGGTTCGAGAGCACCGAATAGAAGAACGGGAACTCACGGAAGCCGAAGGCAAGGCCCATTATCACGTATTCGAGCACGCAGGCGACGATGAAGACCACTGCCGGGATTATGAACATCATGTAGGAGCTCTCCATCGGCAGGAAATAGAGCAGCAGGATGCCCGCCGAGGCGACGGCGACCGCCGCAAGGATCGCTATCAGCTTCTCCCTGGCGATCTTGAGGCCGCGGGAGCTCCAGAACAGCGTCTTGACCAGCACGGAGATCAGCACTATCAGAATGACGCTCATTTGTTCTTCCTCCTCTTGATGATGATGACGATCAGCGCCGCGAGGGCGACGGCAAGCAGACCGACGGCGAGCCATATGCCCCAGTCGTCCATGGATTCCTTAACTATGGTCACGGGGTCGGCGGCCACGTCCGCGAGCGCGGGCACGGCGGCGAGGGCGCTTAAAAGCGCGGTCAGGGCAACGATGAGCTTTTTCATGGGTGTATCTCCTTTTATTGTTACTTGTTTATCGAAAGCGGCGCGTGCCGCGGGCGGTCCTTTTCAAGGCGCAGGGCGCAGAGCACGGCGAACAGGCAGAACAGGAAGCTGACGAGCACCAGCGCCCAGAGCGCGGGGCCGGTGAGGGTCATGAGCTGGCCGACTATGGTGCCCGGCCAGAGCGCCGACGCCGCAAGGCCGAACGCGAAGCCCGGCTGATCCGGCACGGCAAGGTACATGAGGAAGAGCGTCACGGGCATGGTCAGGTTCAGCGCGAACTGCCCGACGAGCGACGGGAGCATCCACTTTGAGCAAAAGGCGATCAGCAACGCCGCGAGCGGGATCGAAACGAGCGCGGTGAGCCTTGCGCCGAAGCGGTCCATTATGAAGCCGCCCGCCGTCTTGCCCAGGAACACGCAGAGCACCGTGAGGAGGGTCAGCCACGCGCCGGTCTTCCACGGGAAGCTGACCGCTGTGCCGCCGATCGCGCGGACGGCGACGGCGAGGGTCAGAAGGAGCATCGCGATGATGCGTTCGCGGTAGGATACGGCGCTTTCCCGAACGGGGATCGGTTCCGGAGCGGGCGCGCTGCGGCGAAGGAGAACGAGCTCCAGGCCCACGGCAAGCGCAAGCAGGGCGGCGGCTATGTATCCGAGCTGCGGAAAGAGCGTGCCGAGCGCGAGGCCGATCGCACCGGGCGCCACGAACACGCCGAGCGGGGCGGCCTTGCCGCGGGAGCCTTCAAGCGTCATAGCGCCGCCGGCGACGTGGAACACCGAGTTGCCGAGGCCGATGAGGATGACCTTTAAAAGAGCGGGCCCGGGGACAACGAAGCCCAGCACGACGAGCAGCATCGAGGCCGCCGCGGCGATACCGTGCCTTTTGATGCGGTCGGCCGCGAGCCCCACGAGGCACTGGGTCGAGAATGCGAGGGTATTGTAGAGGAAGAGCAGCGTCACGAAGCTCTCTTCGCCGTGCACCGGTCCGAAGAGCGTGCAGGCGCAGAGCATGTCCACGAGCAGATGCGCGGCCGCGTTTACGAACAGCATGGGCCCTTCCTCCTTTCGCTTATATTGATATAACGATTTGTTTGCGTTTGCGGTTGTTCAGCTTTCTTCCGCGCCGCTGAAGACCTCGCCCTCGAGCGCGAGGATATCGTTGAGCGGGATGACGCCGCCGTCTTCCATGACGAGCCGGCGCTCGAAGGCGTCGATGCGCCTGACTACGCCGCGCTTGACCTCCGCCGCGCCTCCGGCCTTTTTAGGATCCTTTTTAAAATAGGTTATCTCGACCTCCGGCGCGAGGGAAAGGCGGCTTTTTATCAGGGCGAGGCGAACGTCGAGCAGGGCGAGCGCGTCCTGATCGAGCTCGGGCTTTGAATCGGTCACGCGGGCGGTCTCGCGCACGGCGTCGTCGAACCCGGTCAGCGCCGCGAAGGGCGAGAACTGCGCCGCGCGGTCGTGCATGCTCATCCTCGGCCGCTTATCGGAGACGTGGTGAGGAAGATTTATGATGTCGTCATACCGTGTCATGCCTTGTGCCCCCCGATCTGATCGTTGCGCTCCCGGCCGGTGGCACCATCCTTGAGGCTGACGCCCTTCAGAATCGCGTTCTTGCCGTATTTCTGCTTGATGCCGATCAGCGCCTGCTGCATCTTCTTCTCGGTCTTCAGCGCTTCGTCGGCCTCGGCGCGCTCGCGGTCGAGCTTTTCGTAATCGGTGAACAGATCCAGCTGCTCGGGCTTCGGCGCGGTCTTTTCCATATCGTCCTCGCGGACGACGTTTTCGGCGACGATATTGAGCCTGCGGATCAGCAGGCCGTCCATCGCGGCGCGCTCGAAGAGCCTTGACGCGGCCTCGGTTATCAGCTTTGAAGAGGAGGTGAAGCGGCCGAGCTTTTCGGAGGCGTGGCTGCCCTTGGGCACGCTGCGGCCGTAGCGGTCGGTCTCGACCTCGCCCGCGAACCTTTCATTCAGCGCCGGGTCGGAGATATTCACCGCGTCGTAGCCGATGCCTATGCCGATGCGGTCGGTCACGAGGCGCTTTTCGACGAGGTCGAGGGAGAGCGCGTCGGCCATCTCATAGATCACGATCGCGGCGGCGTCCTTCTCATAGGGGTTCTTGAGCACCTGGCCCGAGCCGAGGCTGTTGGCCGCGGGGCGGTAGGCCTTGATATCGGAGATCAGGGTCGGCTCCCAGCCCCAGGCGTGGTCGATGAGGAGCTCGGCATTCTTGCCGAAGAGCTTGTAGAGAAGGTCCTCGTTCTTGATCGAGCAGCGCGCGATATCGCCCATGGTCATAAGGCCGCGCGCCTCGAGCTTGCGGCGGTAGCCGGGGCCGACGCGCCAGAAATCCGTCAGCGGGCGGTGCTCCCAGAGCTGCTCGCGGTAGCTCATCTCGTCGAGCTCGGCGATGCGGACGCCGTTTTCATCGGCGGGGATATGCTTTGCGACAATGTCCATCGCGACCTTGGCAAGATACAGATTCGTGCCGATGCCCGCGGTGGCGGTGATGCCGGTTTGGGAGAGGACGTCGCGGATGATCCTCATCGTCAGCTCCCGCGCCGAGAGCCTGTAGGCGCCGAGGTAATTCGTGGCGTCGATGAAGACCTCGTCGATCGAATAGACGATGAGGTCCTCCATGGAGACGTATTTTAAATAGATATCGCAGATGCGGGTGCTGTATTCGATGTAATGCGCCATTCTTGGGCGCGCGATTATGATGTCGGCCTCGAGCGAGGGGTCGCGCGTGAGCTCCGCAAGCGAAACGGAGCTGCCGCTGAAACCCTTTTTGCAGTTCAGGCGGCGCATCGCGTTGATCTCGCGCAGCTTTTGCCGCACCTCGAAGAGCCGTGGGCGGCCGGGTATGCCGAAGGATTTGAGCGAGGGCGAGACCGCAAGGCAGATCGTTTTATCGGTGCGGCTCTCGTCCGCGACGACGAGGTTGGTATCGAGGGGATCGAGCCCGCGCTCGCGGCATTCGACCGATGCATAGAAGGATTTGAGGTCTATCGCGATATAGGTGCGCTGCATGGCCTTTCCCTCCTTTTTATGCGTTCAAAGCCCGTTTTCCGGGCCAATAGGTCATTTAATGTTCATTATCAGCGCGCGGAGCGCCGCCTCGACGCCGCGGGTGATGTCCTGAATGCTCATCGACGGCTGGGGCGAGGCCATGGCCGCCGTCTGCTCCGGCGCATAGGGCACGTGCATGAAGCCCGCCTTGATCGCGGGATGCTCGCTTTCGAGCCAGTGAAGGACGCCGTACATCAGCGAATTGCAGACGAAGGTGCCCGCCGAATTCGAGATCGCCGCGGGCAGGCCGGCCTCGCGGATCGCCTCGGTGAGCTTGACTATCGGCAGAGTCGAGAAATACGCCGCGGGGCCGCCCGGCACGATGGGCTCCTCAAACGGCATGAAGCCGTCGTTATCCGGGATGCGCGCGGAAGCGATATTGATCGCGACGCGCTCCGGCGTCAGCGCGCTGCGGCCGCCCGCCTGCCCGAGCATCAGCACGGCGCAGGGCTTTTCGCCCGCTTCGGCCTCGATCGCCCGCTTTACGGCGCCGAGCGCGCGCTTAAAGGAGGTCGGCACCTCGACTCTTATTAGCTTGACGGTATCGATGCTGTCCCCGAGCCTGTTGAGCGCTTCAAGGGCGGGATTGAGCGTCTCTCCCCCGAAGGGTTCGAAGGCGGTCACGAGCAGTTTCATGACGGCTACCCCGTTTCTTTTTTCTTTATTATACTATAACGGCGTCCCGAGCCGCAAGCCCCGCCGCTTTCGCTTGCCATGGGGCGGCATTTGGGCTATAATGTAAAGGAAAGAAAACTACCGTCCGGGAGGCCGTTATGCGAAGCACCGAACTGCTTATTGAAAGATTCCGGGAACTCTATCGTGCCGAGCCCGAGCGCGCCGCGTTCGCGCCCGGCAGGGTGAACCTTATAGGCGAGCACACCGATTACAACGGCGGGCACGTGCTGCCCTGCGCGCTCGAACAGGGCATAAGCTGCGCCGTGCGCAGGCGCACCGACGATAAGCTCCGCTTCTATTCGATGGATATCCCCGGCGCGGGCGTCATCGAAAGGGAGCTTTCGCGCCTTGCGCCGCTCTCGTCCGAAGAATGGACGGCCTACCCCGAGGGCGTGATCTGGGCCATGGCCGAGGCCGGGTATCCCCTGCCCTGCGGCCTGGATCTGCTGTTTTACGGCGATATCCCGGCGGGCATGGGGCTCTCCTCCTCCGCCGCGCTCGAGGTGGCGACCGGGGCCGCTGTCGCATCGCTGTTCGGCTTCAACATCGATAATAAGGACCTTGCCCTCATCGGCAAGCGGGCCGAGAACGCCTACGTCGGCGTCAACTGCGGGATAATGGACCAGTTCGCCTCCGCGATGGGTCGCCGGGGCAATGCCGTGTTCCTCGATACCGCGACGCTCGAATACGCCTACGCGCCGCTCCGTATGCCCGATCACGAGCTGGTCATCATCGACAGCCGCGTCAAGCATTCGCTCGCGGGCTCGGCCTACAACGACCGCCGCCGGGAGTGCGAAACGGCGCTCTCCCTGCTAGAGACCGTGCTTGAGACCGACGCGCTCTGCCATATCTCGCCGGATCAGTTCGAGGCGGTATGCGGCGTGATAGAAGATCCGATCATTCTCAAGCGCGCAAGGCACGCCGTTTATGAGGACGATCGCACCGTGCGCGCGCTCGAGGCACTCACGAAAAACGATATCTGGGAATTCGGACGGCTGATGAACGAATCGCATATTTCCCTGCGCGACGACTACGAGGTGAGCTGCCCCGAGCTCGATATCCTGACGGAGCTCGCATGGGCGGTCCCCGGCTGCGTGGGCGCGCGTATGACCGGCGGCGGCTTCGGCGGCTGCATGGTCGCGATCGTCGAAAAGGCCGCGGTGAAGGGCTTTGTCGAAAGTATCACCGATGAGTATAGGAAGAGAACCGCTCTCGAAGCCCGCGCGATCATTGCCGAGCCGGGAGAGGGCGCGCATGTGGTTTACTGAGTATTTTAAACAGCGAAAGGAGCCCGGAAAGGCTCCTTTTTCATTATCAAATATAAGTTCAGCTCATTCCCCGCCTTCCTCAACGGCCTCCATAAAGTAGAGGCGGGAGAAGTAATCGGCGAAGAAGCGGACCTGTTCGCTGTAGCCGGTGCTCGAGAACGCCTGCTTGAGCTTGACGCCCGCCATCAGCGCGGCGCCGGAGGCGGTGCAGTCCTCGGTCTCGCCCGGCATCTTCACGACCTTGTCGATCACGTTGTGCACGATGGAATCCTGCCGGACGCGGAACGGCGCGGTGGTGTTGATCAGGCTGCCGAAGCGCTTGATATTGATCTTGCGCTCGACGTTATAGAAGCGGTAGCGCCTGTTCGGATCGAGCCCGCGCGGGAAGTAGGTCTCGTTCGGGTCGTTCAGCTCGGTCAGCTCGTTGAGGATCATGCCCACGGCGCGGCGGCCGTCCTTTGAAACGCAGGTCCATTCGTGGAGGTTCCCGCTCCTGCCGCGAAGGAACTTACCGAACTGCAGTACCTCGCGCCAGCGCTTGTAGGTCTCGATCTGCTCGGTCAGCTTCCTGCTCTTCTCGCCGTTGAGGTCGCGAAGGTCGTACTCATAGCCGAGCAGGCCGAACGCCGCCACGTTGAACCTGGTGTCGAGCGGCGTGTCGCGCAGGGTCTGATGGTTCGGGCAGGACGAGATATGGCAGCCGAGCACGCTCTGCGGATAGCCGTAGCTGTAGCCCTCCTGGATATAGGCGCGGCTGAGCGCATCGGTGTTGTCGCTGGCCCAGATCTGCGGGAAATAGCTGAGGATGCCGAGGTCGAAGCGGTTGCCGCCCGAGGCGCAGCCCTCGAAGAGGATATCGGGGAAGCGCTTCGTGAGCGCGTCCATGACGCGGTAGAGGCCCAGCACGTAGCGATGCGCGGTCTCCCCCTGCCTTTCGGGGGGCAGGTACGGGGAGAAGGCGTCCGAGAAGATGCGGTTGAAATCCCACTTGACGTAGCTGATCTTCGCGGAAGCGAAGAGCTCGCTCATTTGGGCGATGATATGATCCTGCACCTCTGGATTCGCAAGGTCGAGCAGGCGCTGGTTCCTTCCCTCGCTGTGGGGCCGGCCGGGGATCGCCATCGCCCAGTCGGGACGGCGGCGGTAGAGCTCGGAATCGACGTTCACCATCTCGGGCTCGACCCAGATGCCGAAATCCATGCCGAGCGCGGTGATCCTGTCCGCAAGGCCCTTAACGCCGTTTGGCAGCTTCTTTTCGTTGACGAACCAGTCGCCTAAGGAGCGCTTGTCGTCATTGCGTTCGCCGAACCAGCCGTCGTCCATGACGAAGAGCTCTATGCCGAGCTTTTTGCCGGCTTTGGCAAGGGAAACAAGCCCGCTCTCGGAGATCTTGAAGTAGCAGGCTTCCCAGCTGTTCAGCAGCACGGGCCTGGGCTTATTCTTCCATCTCCCCCTGACCACGTGCTCCCGCACAAAAAAATGCATATTCTCGCTGATGCCGGAAAAACCGTCCGGAGAAAAGCTCATCACGGCTTCGGGCGAGGCGAGGCTTTCGCCTTTGCCGAGCCTCCACGAAAAGCCCTGCGGGTTTATGCCGTTTGCAACGCGCAGCTTGCCGAAGGCCGAGACCTCGGCGCAGGCGTAATGATTGCCGCTGTAAAGCAGGTTGAAGGCGTAGCAGCTGCCGAACGCTTCCGTCGCGTGCCTGTCGTGCACGATGAAGAACGGGTTCGCGCGGTTCGAGCTGCAGCCCGCGCGGGACTCTATCACGAGCTTGCCCGCGCCGAGGAGCGTGGTGGTCCTGTGCATCTCGCGCGTCCACGCGCCGGTGAAGCTCGTGACCGCGTAGGGCTCGGCCGCCCTGGGCAGATCGAGCATGAGGCTCAATAACCTGTCGACGCGGATATCGTCCTCCGTTTCGTTTTTGAGCACGGCATGGCGGCAGATGCATTCGCCGAGCACGGTGTAATGAAGCTCGAGCGCGGCGCCGTACTGCTTATCGCGGAAGACAACGGTCAGGTGCTCGGCCTTCCCATCCTCGGAATAAGCGGAGGGCAGGCCTTCGATCGCTGGCTTTTCGTCGGTTATCGAATAGCTTTCGTAGGTGAAATCCGCCGTGCGGCCGCCGTCCTTATACGCAAGCTCGATGAAGGGCTCGCGGATATCGCCCTTGCCGAGCGCGGAGAACTCCAGGCACATATCCTCGAGCGAATACTCGGGGTGCTCCTGGTCGTAGAGCACGGTGTTGCCCGGGGCGAAGGCGTGCTTTTCATAGAGCGGCGCGAGCTCCTCCGCCGACGCGGCCTCGATGCGCGGGCCGTAGTAGAGATGCTCCGGCTGGCCCGTGGGCAGGATCGCGAAGATATAGGTGCTGCGCCCCGTATCCAGCTTGAACGCGGGGCGCTCGGATTCAAAGCAGCGGATCATTCGTCTGCACCCGCTTCTGCAGCATTGAGGGCCTTGACCTGTTCGGCGATCTCGGCGACCTTCTCATCGGTGAGGATGAAGCGCTTTTTGAACCAGATGATCGCGATGATGAGGCCGATGATCGGGATGATCGTCATCGTGAAGCGCAGGCCCATCTTGGAAGCGTTCGCGACGTTCAGCGACCAGTCGACGGCCTTATCGGCCTCGGAGACCTCGGTGCCGGACTGGAGCTTGTTGATGGAGAGGCAGATCGAGGCGACGAACGCCGCGATGCCGCTTGCGAGCTTGACGACGAAGGTCTGCATCGAGAAGATGACGGATTCATCGCGCGTGCCGTTCTTGAGCTGGCCGTAGTCGACGGTGTTCGCGAGGAAGACCGTGGTCAGGATGTTGAGCAGGCCGCTCGCGGCGAAGATGAAGAAGCCGGGGATGAACAGCACGAACACATTGCCCATGCCCGCGATCGCGAGCGCGAGGAGCACGGCGTAGCCGACGATGCTCATGCCGAGGCAGATATAGAAGATCTTGACGTTGCTGAGCTTAAGGCCGTTGCGGAGGAGCGGATAGAGGATCATCATGGAGAGGATCTGCACCGCGCCGCCGAAGATATTGAACAGGGTGTAGCTGTTGAACCACTCGGTGCCGCCGAAGTCATACTTGAAGAAGTAGATGACGAGGTTGCTGGTGATATAGATGGAGAGGTTGATGAGGACGATCGCGACTACGATGGTCAGCGCCTGATCGTTCTTGATGAGCGCCTTGAACATCTGACCGACGGAAACGGTCTTCATATTCGCGGTGGATTTTTCCTTGACGAAGATGCAGGTCAGCACCGTGAAGACGATGAACAGTATCGCGACCGCGAGCGAGAACCACTTGAAGCCGACGAGCTCGATCTCCTTGGCGTTGCTGCCGCCGAACGCGTTGCCGAGCATCTGGACCGCTTTGACGGTGACGATGGTGATGATGGCGCTGCCGACGCCGGCGCAGGAACGGGCCAGGGTGGTGAGGCCCTCACGCTCCTTGCCGCCCTCTGTGAAGGCGGGGATCATGGACCAGTAGGGGATGTCCATCATGGTGTAGGTCACGCCCCAGAGGATGTAGGTCACGGCGGCGTAGGCGATGAGGCCCTTTGCGTCGAGCGAGGGCGGGCAGGAGAACATCAGGAACAGGATGACCGCGTTGGTCAGCGTGCCGATCAGCAGCCACGGGCGGAACTTGCCCCAGCGGGTCTTGGTCTTGGCGACGATAACGCCCATGATCGGGTCGTTGAACGCATCGAAGATACGGGCGACGAGCAGGATGACGCCCATCGCGATCGCGTTGACGCCGAGGACGTCCTGGAAGTAGTAGAGGACATAGCTTGCGGAGAGCATATAGACCATGTCCTTGCCAACGGCGCCGAGGCCGTAGGCGAGCTTGCTCATGAATGTGAGTTTCGGTTTGGTTTCCATTATAATTCCTCCATGATTATGAATAAGCGGCCGTGCCGCGGATCAACTCGGTCAGCGGTCCCGAAGGCCCATGGCGAGCTTGACGCAGTTGCAGGCGCCGTCGTATACGCCCATCCTCTTGTTGAGGAGGATCGCATCGCACATCTCTTCAAACAGCGTCGTTTCGTTCAGGAACAGCTCGAGCATCTGGATCGTATGCGGGATATCCTCGCATTCGAGCGTGCCGTCGCCCATCTCCGCAGAGTGGATCGCGCCCCAGCGCTCGTGACCGCCTATGCGCTTGATGAAGAGCTTGGGGATCGGATAGAATGCGAGCTCGCTGGGCTTGGTGATGAGCACGTCCGACGAGCGCATCAGCAGATTGGTGCAGTAGACGGCCTCGAAGATATTCGGGTGCCAGAAGACGTGAACGCCCGAGATCTCGCCGTCGACCGCGCCGTTGGCGAAGCGAAGCGTATCCTGCCAGTCGTCGAAATGCTCCGTCGCCTCGCTTTCGATGCCCTTGACCGCGGTCTTTAGATAGTCCCAGACGTTCTTATAATCGCCGATATTTAGGTAGACCGCCGCTTTGCCGCTCTTGATCGCGGGCACAAGATGCTCGAGCACGGCCGCGAAGATCTCCTTCTGCGCGCCGGCGCCGCCGATCGTGAGCAGAAAGCGCATCGGCTTGCCCTGCTTTTTGCGCGCAAGGCGGGCCTCGGTGTCCTTCTCGAGGTTGGCGGTGAGCTCATGGTCGATATAATGCCCGGTATAGACGAGGCTGTCCGCAGGCATGGGCTTGAGCACGTCCTTGCCCTGCATGCCGTTGAGGATGCGGTAGCCCATATAGCTTTGGCGGGTCTGGATCGTGTGCACCGCGCCCTCGGCAAGATGCAGCGCCATCGGCCAGTTGTCGGGGATCGCGTTGACGACATACTTCATGCCGGCGTGGATCGCCGCCTGCGCGGGCCAGACGTGGGTGCCGATGACGGGGATATCCTTGGGCACGTTCCTGTAGACCGGGGCCATCAGCTCGGCGTTCTTCTGATCGGAGGCATTGTAGCTCAGCTTGCGGAAGCCCTCGTAGTTCATCGGCTCCCAGAAGAGCTTATTGAAGAGCTTCGACTTCTGCGAGAGGCGCGAGCCCATCGAATAGAGGTCGTTCTGCGCGCCGATGACCTTGGTGCAGGTGGTGTCCTTATAGGAATTGAGGTCCATCCAGTAGGGCTCGTAGCCGAGCGCGTGCGCGGCCGAGGCCATAGCGATGGAGATGCGGTAGTGCCCGAAGCCCATGCGGATATTGCCCACGATGAGCCCCTTTTCGGTATCGAAAGGTATCTCCCCCTCGCCCTCGTTCACGCGGATATCGCGCACGCCGAGGGGGTCAAAGAGGACGGCGTTCTCAACGAGCTTGGCCTTATAATCCGCGCCGCTGTCGTCGCCGTATTTCCTCGCGAACTTCGCTTTCGACTTTTCGGCCTTTTTAACGTCCTTCGGCGCGATCCTGTTGCCGAAGATGATGGATGATCTGTCCTGCATGGTGCCTTCCTTTCGGTTTCGGTTTTTTTATTGCTCGGCGGGCCTGTCGGCCGTGACGTTGAATTCTATGCGGGCTTCCGCGCCCGTGCCGTTCTCAAGGCGAAGCTTCAATGCGGCCTTCCCCGCCGCGCCGACGGTTTTGACGAAGGTGCCGCCGAGGCCGCCGCGCAGCATCGCGAGCTTCGGACCGATAAGCGCTATCGGGCCCTCGGTCTCAAGTGAAACGGCTTCGTTCGCGAAGGGAAGCACGCTGCCGTACTGGTCGCGCAGCGCTATGCGCACGAGCGCGGCGTCGTAAGAAGCGCCGTCACTCAAGGTATCCGCGCTCGCCTCCGCGGTCAGCTGAACGGCTTTGGCCGGACCCTTTTCAATAACGCCGACCGTTTTGCCGTCCTTCACGGCTTCGATGCGGTAGGTCGTGGCGGCGTCGCCCCAGTTGCTGTTGTATTTGCCGTAGAGCGCGTAGGCGTCCTGAAAGCTCATCCGGTAGCGCAGCATCAGCCACGCTGCCTTGAGATAGTGCTTTGGCCTCAGATGCGAGAAGCCGAACCTTGAGGAATAGTTGATCAGGTCCTTGACGTATGCGGCCTGCTTCGGCTTGAACGGCTCGTTTTTTTCTATCGCGTCGCCGATGAAATCGTCGATATCGATCGGCGGGTGGGCGAGGTTTTTATAGGGCGTATGCGACTTCGGAAACTCCGCGATAAAGCTGCCGTTTTTATAGAGGCGCACGGCGTCCGCATTGGTGAAGGCGAAGACCTTGCCGCGGTTCGCCGCCGGATGCTCGCCGATATCCATCAGCGAGCTGAGCTCGAGCACGGGCCTTTCATCCTGCTGAGAGGCGTAGACCTCGGCCGCGAGCTTTTTATTGCGGAACATATCGAGCACGCCGTGGTAGCAGACGCGGTCGCCGCTGCCGAAATCCATATGCGTGTTGTAGTCGAACATGCACCAGCCGAAGCTGCCGGCGAGCCCCTCCGTCCCCGCGACGGAATCCAGCACGTTTGCATGGCGAAGCGCATGCTCGAGGCGGTGCTCCTCGCAGTCGAAGGTCTTGGTCGGGAACATATGCCCGCAGTATTCGGTTACGAGATAGGGCTTCTTTACGTCGGAAGTGACGTTTTTCTTCGGCTCGCAGCCCTTGTTGCCGCCCTCGTGCACGAAATCGTTGTAGGTATAGACGTCCTCCAAAAGATTGCTCTTCTTGATGCAGCGCACGCCGCCGGTCTGCCGGGTCGGGTCGAGGCGGTGCGCGAGCTCGTTGGTTTGCTCATACAGCGCGTCGTCGTCGTTCGATTCGTTGATGCGCACGCCCCAGAGCACGATCGAGGGATGGTTGCGGTACTGCAGGATCATCTCGCGCACGTTCTCAAGCGCCTGCTGTTTCCAGTCCTCCCCGCCGATATGCTGCCAGCCCGGTATCTCGGTGAAGACGAGAAGGCCCAGCTCGTCGCAGCGGTCGATGAAGGCCTGCGACTGCGGATAATGCGAGGTGCGCACGGCGTTGCAGCCGAGCTCGTTCTTTAAAATATCCGCGTCGAAGCGCTGCACGTTCGCCGGCATAGCGTAGCCGACGAAGGGGTAGCTCTGGTGCCGGTTCAGGCCGCGAATGAGGATCCTTTCGCCGTTGAGATAAAAGCCGTCCTCAAGGAAGGACGCGTCGCGGAAGCCGATGCGCGTTTCGAAGACGTCGACCGTTTCGCTCCCGCTCCGGAGCTCGGTGCGGAAGGTATAGAGCTTCGGTTCGTCAAGGCTCCATTTGGTTATGCCTTCGGCCCTGAACTCCGGGGCATTGTTTACGCCGCATTCCTTCTGCGCGATGACCCTTTCGCCGTCGAGCACGGTGTGGCGCAGCGTCATGCCGTCCGCGGGACCGGAGACCGTGACCTCGGCCGAGATATGACCCGAGCCCTCGGGCTTGACGAAGACGTCCTCAATAAAGGTCTTTTCCCTGACCTCGAGCCATGCCTCGCGGTAAAGACCGCCGTAGGTCATGTAGTCGATGACGAAGCCGAAGGGGGGCTGATCGAGGGTCTCGCGGCTGTCGACCCTGATCGCGAGCAGGTTCTCTCCCGCCCTCAGGCGCTCCGTGAGCTCGGTTTTGAACGCCGTGTAGCCCGAGCGGTGCTCCGAGAGCTTTTCGCCGTTTAAAAAGACCTCGGCGAAATGCGCGGCGGCGCCGATACAAAGAAAAATGCGCTTGCCGATCCATTCGGCAGGCACATTCAATTTCCTGCGGTAGCAGGAGATCATCTGATATTCGCTTTCATCGAAATAATCGAAGGGGGTGACGCTGACGGTATGGGGCAGCTCGACCTCGGAAATGCCCTCAAGCTCGGCGCCGGAAATAAAGGCCTCGCTGCAGGTTTTTATAAAGCTCCAGCCGCGGTTAAGGTCGATCTTCAAAACGTATGCCCTCCCGATGCGATAGTCTGATGAATTGTTCCTAATATGATATTTTACATTATTTACTCTGAAAAAGCAAGCCGTAAAAGTGGCCCGCGGCGTTCGCCGGCGTGCGGCCGAAAAAAAAGGAGCGGCGGCCGTTTTAAGCGGCCGCCGGCTTGGATGCGGGGTCAGTTGAGCTTGCCGAAGCGCCGCTCCCTCTCGAGGCGGAACGCAACGGAGTTTTTGAGATAATTGAGATATTCCTCGTCCCTGCACATGGCCTTGCCCGGCGCGTCGGAGATCTTGGCGACGGGGCGCTCGTTGACGGTCTGCAGCTTGATGACGATATTGAGCGCCTCGGCCTCGGTATCGTTGGCTACGAAGGTGCCGATGCCGAAGCTGACCTTGGCGCGGTCCTTGAAGTGCTGATAGAGCTTCTCGGCGCGGTCGAAATCGAGGCTGTCGCTGAACAGCAGCAGCTTGGTCTTCGGGTCGACGCCGTATTTTTTATAGTGCGCGATCATCTTTTCGCCCCACTCGTAGGGGTCGCCGCTGTCGTGCCGGACGCCGGTGAAGTTGTTGACCATGGA
>JAEEKE010000034.1 GCA_016282255.1 Bacillota bacterium | reverse complement strand
TCGCCCTGCAGGACATGGGCCACAAGCGCCTTGCGATCGAATCGGGCGAGGATCCCGTCAACAGCCCGATCGAATACATCCTCGACTGCATCAGGACGATCTATTCGATCAAGCACAAGAACGGCGCTATCCGCCGCGTCAACGTCAACATCGCCGCAACCACGGTCGAGAATTACAAAAAGCTCAAGGACGCGGGCATCGGCACCTACATCCTGTTCCAGGAGACCTACCACAAGGAGAGCTACGAAAAGCTGCACCCGACCGGACCCAAGCACAACTATTGCTACCATACCGAGGCGATGGACCGCGCCATGGAGGGCGGCATCGACGACGTGGGCCTGGGCGTGCTCTTCGGGCTGGAGCTCTATAAGTACGAGTTCGCGGGCCTGCTCATGCATGCGGAGCATCTTGAGGCCGTCCACGGCGTGGGTCCCCACACGATCAGCGTCCCCCGCATCAAGAAGGCCGACGACATCGACCCCTCGGCGTTCGATAACTCGATCTCCGACGAGATCTTCGAGAAGATCACCGCCTGCATCCGCCTCGCCGTACCCTACACCGGCATGATCGTCTCCACGCGCGAGACCGAGGAGGTGCGCTCAAAGCTCTTAAAATGCGGCGTTTCGCAGGTCTCCGGCGGCTCGCGCACATCGGTCGGCGGCTACGCGGGCTATACCCCCAAGGAGCGCCCGCACGACACCGAGCAGTTCGACGTCTCCGACCAGCGCTCGCTCGACGAGGTCGTCCGCTGGCTGATGGAGAACGGGCATATCCCGTCGTTCTGCACGGCCTGCTACCGCGAGGGCCGCACCGGTGACCGCTTCATGAGCCTGTGCAAGACCGGGCAGATACAGAACTGCTGTCACCCCAACGCCCTTATGACGCTCAAGGAATACCTTGAGGACTACGCAAGCCCCGAGACCCGCGCCGTCGGCGAAGCGACGATAAAAAGGGAGCTGCCCAATATCCCGAGCGATAAGGTCCGCGCGATAGTCGAGGAAAGGCTTGTGAAGATAGAGAACGGGGAAAGGGATTTCAGGTTCTGACAGCAAAAAGCTGCACCAACGGGGACGGTTCTCTTTGGTGCAAACTATTACCGTATGACTTGCAATATTTGCTATATTTAAAGGATTTCCGTGCACCAAAGAGAACCGTCCCCATTGGTGCATACATAAAGGAGCTGTTATGTCCACTCTCAACGACACCCCATCCGCAAGCCGCCTGCACATCGGCTTTTTCGGCGCGCGCAACAGCGGCAAATCGACCCTCGTCAACGCCCTCTCGGGCCAGCAGGTCACGATCGTTTCGGACGTTCCCGGCACCACGACCGACCCCGTCTATAAGGCCATGGAGCTCCATGGCATCGGCCCCGCGGAGCTGATCGACACCGCCGGCTACGACGACGGCGGCGAGCTCGGCCGCCTGCGCGTGGAGAAGACGCGCCTCGCCGCGGAAAAGACGGATATCGCGGTGCTGCTCTTCTCCGGCCGGGAGGAGGACGAAGCTGTGCTCCGCTTCTTTAAGGGCAGGAAGACCCCCGTGGTGCCCGTGGTCTCCGCCGTCGCCGAGGACCGGGATGCGCTTATCGCAAAGGTCCGGGAGCTGACCGGCGCGGAACCGATCGCCGCCAAAACGCCCGAAGCGGCCGCCGCGGCGCTCCGCGCCGAGCTGCTGCGCCTGCTGCCCGAGGGCTTCGCACAGCCGTCGATCACCGCTTCGCTCGTCTCCCCGGGCGACACTGTGCTGCTGGTCATGCCGCAGGACGCCTCCGCGCCGAAGGGTCGGCTGATCCTGCCCCAGGTGCAGACGATCCGCGACCTGCTCGACAACCGCTGCACCGCGGTCGGCTGCACGCCCGAGGGCATGGAAGCGGCGCTCGCCGCGCTCAAAAAACCGCCGGAGCTGATCATCACGGACTCCCAGGCCTTCGCCGAGGTATGGAAAAAAGCGCCGAAGGAGAGCCGCCTGACCTCGTTCTCGATCCTCTTCGCCGCGCTCAAAGGCGATATAGATTACTACATGGCCGGGATCGAGGCCGCGAAGGCGCTCGGCCCCTCCTCGCGCGTGCTGATCGCCGAATGCTGCTCCCACGTCCCCCAAAACGAGGATATCGGCCGCGTGAAGCTGCCGCGCATCCTAAAAAAGCTCGCGGGCGAGGGCATAACGATCGACATCCTCGGCGGCACGGATTTCCCGGAGGACCTGACCCCCTACGACCTCGTGATCCAGTGCGGCGCCTGCATGTTCAACCGCAGCTACGTGCTCTCCCGCATCGAAAGGGCCAGGGCGCAGGGCGTGCCGATGACCAATTACGGCGTGTTCCTCGCCTATGCGGGCGGCATCCTCGACAAGGTGGAGGTCTGAACGCAAACCGGGCCGCGCCCTGCGCCGAACGGACGGTATCCCCGCCCGTTTTTTCTTTATTTTCAAAGTATATTTTCAAATAACTGTTGACAATGTTCAGCGGGGGATTTATCATTACAAATAGGTGGGTGCTGCCGCTCGAAACGGTTCCTGTCCGCCGAGCCGGAGCTTCCCCGGCAGAAAACAAAAATACTTTTTTGGAGGATTTCACATGAACGCTTACATCGAAAGAGTCATCGAAAAGGTCAAAGCACGCGACGGCCACGAGCCCGAGTTCATCCAGACCGTAGAAGAGGTTCTTCGCTCCCTCGAGCCCATGATCGAAAAGCATCCCGAGTACGAGGCCAACGGCCTTCTCGAGCGCCTTGTCGAGCCCGAGCGCGTCATCGAGTTCCGCGTACCCTGGGTAGACCGTGAGGGCAAGGTCCAGGTCAACCGCGGCTTCCGCGTACAGTTCAACTCCGCCATCGGTCCCTACAAGGGCGGTCTCCGTTTCGCATCCCACGTCAACCTTTCCGTTATGAAGTTCCTCGGCTTCGAGCAGACCTTCAAGAACAGCCTCACCTCCCTCCCCATGGGCGGCGGCAAGGGCGGTTCCGACTTTGATCCCAACGGCAAGACCGACGCCGAGATCATGCGTTTCTGCCAGAGCTTCATGACCGAGCTCTATCGTCATATCGGACCCAACGTCGACGTTCCCGCGGGCGACATCGGCGTAGGCGGCCGTGAGATCGGCTTCCTCTTCGGCCAGTACAAGAGGATCAAGGACGCTTACGAGAACGGCGTTCTCACCGGCAAGGGCATCAGCTTCGGCGGCTCCCTTATCCGTCCCGAGGCGACCGGTTTCGGCGCTGTTTACTACCTCTGCGAAGTCCTCAAGCATGAGAACGACACCATCGAGGGCAAGACCATCGCGATCTCCGGCTTCGGCAACGTGTCCTGGGGCGTCTGCACCAAGGCCATGCAGCTCGGCGCCAAGGTCGTCACCCTTGCGGGTCCCGACGGCTACATCTACGATCCCGACGGCGTCTGCACCGAGGAGAAGCTCAACTACATGCTCGTGATGCGTAATTCCGGCCGCAACAAGGTCCAGGATTATGCCGATAAGTTCGGCGTACAGTTCTTCCCGGGTCAGAAGCCCTGGGGCCAGAAGGCCGACATCTGCATGCCCTGCGCCTACCAGAACGAGATCCGTATGGAAGAGGCCGATAAGATCATCGCCAACGGCACCAAGTACTACATCGAAGTTGCGAACATGCCCACCACCAACGAGGCTCTGTTCCACATGATGAAGCAGCCCGGCATGATCGTCGCTCCTTCCAAGGCCGTCAACGCGGGCGGCGTCGCGGTTTCCGGTCTCGAGATGAGCCAGAACTCCGAGCGTCTTGCCTGGACCGCCGAGGAGGTCGACACCAAGCTCCACAACATCATGATCAACATCCACAAGGCTTCCCTCGAAGCAGCCGAAGAAGCGGGCCTTGGCTACAACCTCGTAGCCGGCGCGAACCTCGCGGGCTTCAAGAAGGTCGCGGACGCCATGATGGCTCAGGGTATCGTCTGATCCCTCTTAAACAGAATAACGGCAAAACGGCGGAGCTTCGGCCCCGCCGTTTTTGATTTGCGCCAGCATACCGTAGGGGCGGCAACCTGCCGCCCGAAAACGGCGGGAACGCAAAGCCCGAAGTTGATACGTCCCGCGGGCGGCAGGTTGCCGCCCCTACGCTATATGTTGCAAGCGGAATAAAACAGGAGCGGAAAAACGAACCCCGCCGCAAACATTTCCCGCCACAAGGCGGGCGGCAGGTTGCCGCCCCTACGGTATAATGCTGTGCGGTATTGAATACACTTAAGCGGCCGGCACCGTTAAGGTGCCGGCCGCTGTTGGCTGTATGATCATTGCTGCTGTTCCGCTCTCGGGCGGCCGAGCACTTCGGACCAGATAATGCCCTGCACTATGCCGCTCTTGTCGCCGATGGCCTTCTGCAGCTTGTCGGCGCCGCTCTCGCGCGGGCCCTCGGGCACGCTGACGAGGCTCTGATAGATCGCCGAATGCGCCTCGGATTCCTTGGCATACTCCGCAGCCTCGCGCGCGGCTTCCTTGCCGCGCTGTGATGCGGCGTACACGGCTTCGGCGCTGGCCATGCCCTGGCCCGTGGTGCCCTTTTGGTAGACGCCCCTCCGGGCGCCCTGCGGGCCCTGCATGCCCTCGGCGCTCGACGCCGCCTGGGGACGGCGGACGCTGCCCTCGTGGTAGCCGTCGTGGATGCTGCCGCCGCCGCATTCCCTGGTGGAATGGTCGACGATCGGTTTCTCCGGCGCCGCGGCGCTGCGGCTCTGGCCGGAGGCCACGCGTATCGCCTCGGAAGCCCTCTTGATGGCGTCGTTCGCCCTGGCGAGGCGCTCCTGGCGGGCCTTTTCAAGCTCCTCGAAGGCCTGGCGGTGCTTCTCGGCGGCCTGAGGGTCGCGGCTTACGAAGCCGGCGGCGGCGTTCGTGCCGCGCTGCGCGTTCCCTGCGGAGCCGCCCTTCTTCTGATTGCCCTTGGCGGTGCGGATGACGCTCGAAATGATCGAGATCACAATGAACATCACTATGATTCCGCCGAATCCGTCCATAGGATCATCTCCTTTCCGTCAAGTCGGTCACCTGAGGTCACTTATTGTCGCCCTGGGGGTTGGTGGTCTTGCCGATGGATTCGCGCATCTCGGTATCGGCCATCATGTTCTTCATCTTATAGTAGTCCATAACGCCGAGATTGCCGTTCCTGAAGGCTTCGGCCATTGCGAGCGGGACCTGGGCCTCCGCCTCGATGACGCGGGCGCGCATGCCCTGTACCTCCGCCTTGTTCTCCTGCTCCTGAGCGACTGCCATCGCGCGGCGCTCCTCGGCCTTCGCCTGAGCGATCCTCTTGTCGGCCTCGGCCTGGTCGATCTGCAGCTTTGCGCCGACGTTTACGCCGACGTCGACGTCCGCGATATCGATGGAAAGGATCTCGTAGGCGGTGCCGCTGTCAAGGCCCTTGCCGAGCACGGTCTGGGAGATGGAATCGGGGTTCTCGAGAACGTCCTTATGGCTGAAGGAGGAACCGATCGTGGTGACGATGCCCTCGCCTACACGGGCGATGATGGTCTCCTCGCCCGCGCCGCCGACGAGACGGTCGATATTGACGCGAACGGTGACCTTTGCCTTGGCGCGAAGCTCGATGCCGTCCTTGGCAATGGCGGCGATGATCGGGGTCTCGATGACCTTGGGGCTGACGCTCATCTGCACTGCGGAGAGGACGTCGCGGCCGGCGAGGTCGATCGCGCAGCTCTTCTCAAAATCCAGCGGGATGCCCGCGCGCTGTGCGGCGATCAGGGCGTTGACGACGCGGTCGACGTTGCCGCCGGCCATGTAGTGAGCTTCCATCTTATTGATGTTGAGGCTCAGGCCCGCTTTGGTCGCCTTGATGAGGGGCTCCACGATCTTATGCGGATTGACCTTGCGGATGCGCATACCGATCAGCTGGAAGAGGCCGACGTGCACGCCGGATGCGCCCGCGGAGATCGCGAGGCCGATCGGCACGAAGGTGAAGAAGAAGATCAGAAGGATGATCGCTGCAACTATGATTCCGAAGATTACGATGGGGGGCATGGTTTTTTACCTCTCTTTTTTTATTTTTTGAACTTTCTTATGCTTTTGCGGGCTACCGCAATAACAATACAATGAGATATATGAGCCCTATGAAGAGCGGGACGCCGATGAGGAGGAAGATCCAGTCGCTCCTGCGCTGTTTTTCAAGCTCCTCCTCGCTCATATCCGCGTCGTAGGCGGTCTTCTCCGCCTCGCGGATATCCGAAACGTCGTAAAAGCTGCTCCTCAGGAACGGGCGGGCGTCCTCCGCGGCCTTTTCCGCGGGCTTTTTCCTGCCTTTCATCAGCTCTTTTTGACGACGCTGATATGCAGGCCCTGCACGTCCGAAACGACGACCGCGTCGCCCTTGGCGATGAATTCGCCGTCCGCGAGCACGTCGAGCCTCTTGCCGCCGATCATGGCGATGCCGCTGGGACGGAGCGAGGTCATCGCAACGCCTTCACGGCCGATCAGCGAGGCCGCCTCCTCGGTGCCGAGGTCGGTCGAGCTCGAGTTGATGCTCTCGGTCAGGATCAGCTTGGAATTGCTCCTGCGTTTGCCGAAGACCACCTTGAAGATGATTATTGCGGCGATGCAGAGCAGGATCACCACGATCGCCAGCGTGAACATGGCCGCGCCGAAACTCCTTGAGCCTACGATGAGGCCGGCGATGATCGCAGTGCCGCCGGAAAGACCCGCTATGCCGAAGCCGGGGATGATCATCTCCACGATGACCAGTGCGATGCCGACCAAGAGCAGGATCAGGCTGCCGACGTTGAGCCCGGCCAGCCATTCCGAGAAGAAGGTCCCCGAAACGGCCGTCGCGCCGATGGTTAATGCTTCAAGCAGCATATTCGTTACTCCTTTCAAACCGAAGGTTTTGTTATCGTTGCTTATATTATACTTTCATTTTGCGTCCGGTTCAATGCTTTTCCTGCGGCGAAGATGACATATCTGTGGCAAATCAGGCATAAGTTTCGGTATGAAGCATCCTTCCGGCCAAAAACTCATCCGCTTAGGCGCGGTCATCGCCGCAGCGGCAGCGCTGCTCCTCTTCGGGAAGCCGGCGCCGGGTCCCTCCGGCCCGGGGCTCGACCTGGTGCCCGAGCTGCGCCGCGGGCTCGACCTGGCTTTTTACGCGCCGAAAACGGACGGGCATACGGAAAACGGCGTTTTGCTCAGCCCGCTCTCGGCCTCGGGCTCCAAATCCGAAAGCCTCTCCCTGGTGGAGGTATGGAACGGTGAGGAAGCCGTGCTGATGCCACTCGAGGACTATATCATCGGCGTGACCGCCGGGGAGGTGCCCGCTTCATTCGAGCTCGAAGCGCTCAGGGCGCAGGCCGTGGCCGCGAGGACCTTTACCCTAAAGCATATGGTCGGCGAAGCGCGCTGCAAAAGCGGGCACACGATCTGCACCGACCCCGGCTGCTGCCAGGCGTTCGCGGACGAGGCCCGTATGCGCGAGCTCTGGGGCGATTCCTACGATAAATATCTCGCGCGCATACGCGAGGCCGTGCTCTCCACCGCGGGCGAGGTGCTAACGAGCGACGGCGAGCTCGTGACCGCGCTCTACCATTCCTGCGCCGGCGGCCGCACCGAGGACTGCGAGGCCGTGTTCGCGGTGGCTCTCCCCTATCTCGTGTCGGTCGAGAGCGAGGGCGAGGAGGGCGTGACCTATGAAAAGACCTACACCGCAAAGGAGTTCACCGAAAGGATCAACGCGGCGTTTCCCGACGCGCTGATGACCGACCCCGAAAAGGACGTGGAGGTCTGGCAGCGCACCGAGAGCGGGCGGATCAGCCTTATCCGGCTCGGCGGCACGGTCAGGACCGGCCAGCAGCTCCGGACCGCGCTTAAGCTCAAGAGCACCAACGTCCTGTTCGATATAACGGAGGACACGGTGCGGCTGACCTGCATCGGCAGCGGGCACGGCGTGGGCATGAGCCAGCTCGGTGCAAACGCGATGGCCGCGCGCGGGGCGGACTATGAGGAGATACTCAAGCACTACTACACGGGCGTGGAGCTGGTTTCGATCGACGCGCTGATCGGCTCATAGCGGCTTGCATTTTCGCCTCCGGGGTATTATAATTTCCGTATCACCCATTAGGAGGAGACCTTGAAGTTAAAACGCCTGATCGCGCTTGCCGCAGCGCTCATACTCGGCTTTGCCGTCCTTCCGCATGCCTCGCTTGCGGAGACGACGCCCCTGCCCGGCAGTGAGGCGGCCTACGAGCTGTTCCTTGCCGCCATGGCGGAGCGCGGCGAGCTGACCTCGAGGACCGGCATCCCCGATTATTTCGGCGGCGCGTGGATCGACGAGAACGACGGCAGGCTGCATATAAACTTCTATCATATCGACAGCGAGGAGTACGGCTTCTACGAAGACCTGCTCTCGCCCTACCGAGGCAGGGTCGTCTTCGGCGAAGCAGAGTTCTCCAAAAACAAGCTGATCGACGTGCTCGAGAGCGTCCTTTCGGAGCTTTTAAAGGCGGGCGTGACCTATTCCTACTACGATATCCACGATCCTACCCAGACCGTCCGCATCACGGTGCCCGGCGAAGGCTTTGAAAAGGCCGAAAGAATGGTGCCGGAGCTCGACTCGGTCCGGAACTCCGGCGGCGTGCGCGTCATGCTCTCGCGCGACGGCCTTGTCGACCCGAACGCCGGCCCGACGCCCGTTCCCGACGGGGACGAGGGCAAGGGCGAAACGCGGGAGAGCGGCTTCCCGATCCTCGCGGTGCTGTTCGGCGCGGCCGCGGTGGTCATATTCATTCTGCGCCGGAAGTCCGAGAAGGACCGCATCACAAGAATGAGGTTCATGCGTTAACCTCAATCGAAAAGCAGTTTTAAAAGAGGATGGCGTCGGCCATCCTCTTGCTTTGCGGATTTTCAGTCCTCCGTTCTGTAAAAGCTGTTCCCGCCGATAAACTCCCTTATGACCGAGGTGGGCGGTATCTCGTCCTCGATATCGGCCTCGAGGAAGTAGTTGAGGAACTTGACTATCCTTCTTGCCATGCAGTAATACTGGCTTTCGGGCGGCACCTCGCTGAGCAGCGGGTAGACGTAGCGCTTCATTACCGCCGCCTCGTAGTGCAGGGTGGTGTTGATGATGACGTCGGAGTTCTCCTGATACGGGAAGATCCAGCGCTCCTCGCCTTCGCGTACGCTCGCCCACATGCCGAGAGTATGCTCCATACTCGCCCCGCGCGTCTTGTAATCGCGCACCAGGCGGCGCAGCAGGCGCAGGTCGGTCGTGCGGATGCGGTTGTGGTCGTCGAGGTTCAGCGTGGTCAGGGCCGAAACGTAGATGCGGAAGACCGAATCATGCGGGATATCCCCGAGCATCAGCGGGTTGAGGCCGTGGATGCCCTCGATCAGCAGGGGCTGGTCCTTCCCGAGCCGCAGCGGGACGAGCTCGCTCGCGCGCCTCTGCGTCAGAAAATCGAAGCGCGGTATGCCCGCCTCCTCCCCCGCGAGCAGGAGCTTTAGGTCCGAAGCGAATTTAGCGGTATCGAGCGCGTTGATATGCTCGAGGTCGAGCGTGCCGTCCGGCCCGGGGGCGAGCTTGTCGCGGTCGATATAGTAATCATCGAGCGAGAGCATCACGGGGTCGAGGCCCTCGGCGCGAAGCTGCGTGGCGATGCGGTTGGCGCTGGTGGTCTTGCCCGAGGACGAGGGCCCGGCGATCATGACGGCCTTGACGCCGCGGCGGATGATCTCGTCCGCAACGCGGGCATAGTTCTTTTCATGCAGCGCCTCGTTGACGCGCACGAGCTCGCGGATGGAGCCGTTCTCCACGCGCACGTTGAGGTCGTGGACGTTCGCGACGTTCATGAACCTGCCCCAGCGGTCGCTCTGGCTGAATACGGCCAGCATGCGCGGGCTGTCCTGATAGGGGGCGGGCACGTCCGGCGCGTCCTTATCCGGCATCTGCATAACGAGCGAATCGCCCAGCCGGTAGAGGTCGAAGACCGAGGCGTAGGAGGTGTTCGGCGCCATCTCGCCGTAGAAATAATCGGTGTAGTCGGAATAGGTCGGGCAGCGGTAGACGTCGAAATAGCTGAACCGGCGCATCTTGAGCAGCGCCGCCTTGTCGAGCTGGCCGTCCTTCTCGTAGTATTCGAGCGCTTCCTTTATATCCATCCTGCGGCGCACGAGCGGATGCGCGGCCGCGATGATCGCCTTCATCTCCTCCTTGAGGAGCGCAACGTCCTCGTCCGAGAGCTCGGGCTCCTTTACGAAGGTGATATAGATGCCGCGCCCGAGCGAATACTGCACGATGACCCGTGCGGCGGGAAAGAGCTTTCTGACCGCGGCGATCAGCACGAAGCGGAGCGTGCGTTCGTAGACGCGGCGGCCCTCCTCGTCCGCAAAGCGGATAAGGTGCAGCTCGGCCTCCCGCTTCGGGGAATAGCCCAGGTTGAAGATCTCGCCCCCGATCCTCGCCGCGAGCGGCTTTGAGGAAAGGGAGGAGGAATCGAGCCCCAGCTCCTTTATGTAATCCAGCACCGCGGCGCCCTGGCGGAGCTCCGTGCTGCGGCCGTCTATCGTGATCTGCATAAATGCCTCCGAAACCATTTGATACAGTTCATTATATCCAAAATCTGCCCTCTTGGCAAGGGCAAACGGGATTTTTGCCGTTCCAAATATATTTTGGGCTATTTAATTTAATTCCTATGATGTGTTGACAAAGCAGGATTTAATTGCTATAATATTGTTCTGTCGGCGGCAGGATATACGGAATGCGCCTGTAGCTCAGCAGGATAGAGCAACGGCCTTCTAAGCCGTAGGTCCCGGGTTCGAATCCCTGCAGGCGCGCCATTTTTCGGCGGAACAGAATATGGTGGGTGTAGTTCAGTTGGCTAGAATGCCAGATTGTGGCTCTGGAGGTCGTGGGTTCGAGCCCCACCACTCACCCCAGTTTCTTTTCCGGCGGCGGCCTGATATCGGGAGCGTTCATTGGGGTGTCGCCAAGTGGTCAAGGCACGGGACTTTGACTCCCGCATCGTAGGTTCAAATCCTGCCACCCCAGCCAGATTTGACCCGTTAGCTCAGTCGGTAGAGCACTTGACTTTTAAACAAGGGGTCATGCGTTCAAGTCGCATACAGGACACCATTTTAAAAAATACTAGGTTTTACCTAGT
>JAEEKE010000033.1 GCA_016282255.1 Bacillota bacterium | reverse complement strand
CGTGTCCACCGGCCTGCCGGCCGATGAACGGTTCTTGGTATCACTATACGGTTTTCAAGGTGCTGCGCTCACGCTGAACTTGCGCTCTTTCGTGAGAGCTTGACCATTATACCTCCGCATATTTCGTTTGTCAAGCATTATTTGCATGTTTTTGCGTAAATATACAAGTTTTGTTTTTTCCTTGTGGTTATTGAGTTTTTCAGGCACAATATGTGGGAAATGGCTCGGGGCGGAAACTAATATCTTTTATATTATGAGCGGAACGGGGAACGGAGCGGAATCAGGAATGATGAGGCCGAATACCGTTCAAATTGCAAAAGGCGCTCCCGAAGGAACGCCTAACAGCAAAGGTAAGGGTATTCTTATCGTCAGCCGAGCAGGCCCATGGCAACACGAAGTATGATGATCGCATCGGATACCTCGATGCTCCCGTTTTCGTCCATATCCGCCGCAGCGGTCTGCTCGGCGCTGAGCTCGTGGATGCCCATTGCCGCCCGCAGGGCAAGGACTGCGTCCGACACGGCGACTTCGCCGTTTCCGTCAACGTCGCCGGGGGTGGGCTCGGGACCGCCGGAGAAACGTGCAATGAAGACAGTGCCTTCTTCTCCGGAAGTGAAGTGGTAGCTTTCATCTGAAATCAGATTATCGTTCTCATCAAACCAACCGATAAACTCAAAACCTTCCCACGGTTCAGCATAAACATCCGATTCATCATTAACATTGTCAGACATGCAGCCAACATAACCCCCTTGCTCCGCACGTACAATATCTAGTATCAGGTTCGGGTTGTCCGTAAAATCAAATTCTGTTATGTAGTTACTGTGACAGGAAATGAATCTCAGCTCCGGATTTGCGGAGGTATCAAGCTCTGTCAAATCCGTGATGTCTGCATATAAAATTTGAAGATTTGCGTTATGTGATATATCTAGCGACCTGATGTGATTCCAACCCACGCAAAACTCATAAAGCAGCGGGTTATTATTAACGTTCAACTCGGTCAATCCGCAGTTCTCACAATCCAGAACCTGCAGATTTGGGCACTGCGAAACGTCAAGCTCTCCTATGGGATTATTGTAAACATAGAGATGTGTAAGCTCCGAGTTATGAGTCACGTCAAGCTCACCGATACAGCATTCATGGCAGGTTAGATTAGCTAGAGCGGGACATTGGGTAACGTTAAGCTCGGTTAACTCAGTATTTTTGGAAGCGACCAGTTTCTGAAGACTCGTGCAGCCGAGAACGATGACGCCGTTGAGTTCGTTCCAAGCGCAGTACATCTCTACAAGCTCCGAGCAGCCCTCCAGGTCGAGCTGCCCGACGAGCACCACGCCTGTCGCTAACGCAGAGATGGCAACCTGTGAAAGCCTCTGTTCTTCATCGATCTCCACAAAACGGAAGCCATAAGTCTCGCCCCATTGGTTCACCGCAAGCCAAGTCTCCGGGTCCTCCGGATTGTATGCAGGATTCAGTTTTGTTCCGTTTTTAACGCCGTTGTCGTCTTCGATCTCGAGGAAGTCGACGACCTTCATATAGTCATGTTCGTTGTACCCCTCTGGAACGGTGCGAGTAGGCTTGGCCAGCAGGGATGTGGGCATGGACAACAGCAACATTGCGGCGACGAGCACGAAGACTATGAGCTTAGATGTTCTTTTCATTACTGTATCTCCTTTCGGTTGTTCTACGAGCAAAGTATGTTAAATGCTCATTTCACATGGATTATAACATGCCGGTATATGATTGTCAATAGGGTATTGGGGGTTGCAAAAATAAATTCTTTTGTTATAATATCTTTAATTAAACAGAAAATGCGCAAAGGAGTTACCCTCTGCTATGAAGTATATTGCCAATCTAATTCCTTATTTTGAAGCGAGCCTTTACTTATCCAAGCGTTTCAGCAGGACGAGGACAAGCCATGAGATCCAAAAAGGGCGATCCAAGAAGGATTCTGTGCCAAACTATGATTTCACATGCATTGAAAAGATTGCTGAACTTGAGCGTGACCTCGACATGGAATTCGAAGTCACGGAGTTGATGATGCATTACTTCAAGCCACTTAAACTGAAAGAAGAAAGGTCCAGCGATCCTATAAGCATCGGAGCAATGCTGCTCATTTCACCATGTTTGCTTCTTGAAGACGCAACCATTGATACCATAATCGAATACTACAGTGAAAACACACAAGAAGATTATTTTAGCGATTATTTCAAATCTTATCTGCTTCCTATAGGTATTGGTGATAAAAAGCACCCTACGCTGAATGATTTTATGCAGCTTGCAAACGAACTGCTCGCCAATCCTGAGGAAAAATGGGCGTTTGTTGACGCAGCAATGAATCCAATCGAGCATCTGCAAAAAATAAAGCCGCTTGTTTCGGCAGTAACCGAGTTTATCAGAAAACGCTGCGCAGAGTTCGACCCGCTTGTCAGGCATATCGGAGAATTCGTTGCTTCGACGGCTGATCGAAACACATTGTTTATTGAAATGATTCATTTCACAGAGTCGGAAATGGAAGCATCAATAGTATTCCCAAGCCTCTTTCTGTTCAGCGAAGTGATACTCACACATTATTCGGACCGCTCCGATCCGGTGATAATGTTCGGGTGTTATATAGATGTACTTATCAAATACAGAAAACAGAGCCATAGCCCGGAAACGTATATCGCATTGCTAAAGGCGCTCGCGGATAATACGAGATTCAACGTCCTTCATGAGCTGTGCGATAACAGTTCCTATGGACTTGCGCTTTCGAACAAGTTTGGGATAACGCGAAACGCGATGTACTACCAGCTCGGGGAACTCGTCGGGTATGGCCTGATTTCGACAGAATATGATGAGCGCAGAATTATGTATACAATGAATAAGAAAGCATTGTTTGAGAAGCTCACCGCTCTAAGGGATTACCTTGTCAACGGGTGGAAGCCGGAGGACTATAGGGAATGATGCTGCGCCTGCGGCGCAATGATGCCCGGCTGCGCCGAATGATGTTCGCGCTTTGCGCGAGTGATGTTTGAGCCGTGAACGGCTCAAGTTGACGTTGAAACGCCTTGTCGGCGTTTCTTTTATTATTTTCACCTCATCCGTCTGCGTAGGGCTTTGCCCTACGCAGCCACCTTCCCCTCAAAAGGGGAAGGCCTCAGAGTCGGTCGTTCCGTTGCCGGTTTCCGTGACCGCAGCAAAGCGGGCAGCAGATTGCTGCCCCTACGGTTTATACAATAAAAAGGACCGCCGAAGCGGTCCCGGGATGGGTGTCAGATCGTCATTCGCCGTAGACGCGGGCTTCCTCCTCGCCGGAGAGGACGCGGATGGCGCCGCCGACGAGCGCTTCGAGCTCGCTCTCGCCGGGATAGACGACGACGGGGGCGATGAAGCCGACCATTTCTTTAATATAATTGCAGAGGGGCTTGCTGTATGCGAGGCCGCCGGTCAGGATGATCGCCTCGGCGGTGCCCTTGAGCACGGTCGCCATCTCGCCGATGGTCTTCGCGACGTTGTAGCCGAGGGCCTCGAAGATCAGCTTCGCCTTCTCGTCGCCCGCCTGCATTGCGCGCTCTACCTCGAGGGCGGAGTTGGTGCCCATATGCGCCACGAAGCCGCCCGCCTTGGAGCAGAAGCCGTAGAGCTGCTCCTTGGTGTATTTGCCGGAATAGACCATGTCGAGCACGATCTTGACCGGGATGCCGCCGGTGCGCTCGGGGCTGAAGGGACCTTCGCCCGCGATGCCGTCGTTGACGTCGATGACGACGCCCTTCTCATGCGCGCCGACGCTGATGCCGCCGCCCATATGCGCGACGATCAGGTTGACGTCGTTGTACTTCTTGCCGTGCTCCCTGCAGTACATGCGGGCGCTGGCCTTCTGGTTGAGGCAGTGGAAGACGCAGGTGCGCTCGACGCCGGGGAGGCCGGTGACCTTCGCGATCTCGGTGCGCTCGTCCACGACGACGGGGTCGGCGATGAAGCAGGGCTTGCCGTATTCGTCGCCGAGCTCGCGCGCGAAGATGCCGCCGAGAGCGGAGGCGTGGCGCTGCGCGGAGGGCAGGTTCTTGAGGTCGTCGAGCAGGGCGTCGTTGACGGTGTAGACGCCGCTCTTCATGGGCTTGACGATGCCGCCGCGGCCGATGAACGCATCGACGCTGGCGAGATCCACGCCGTGTTCCTTGAGCAGGTCCTTGATAAGCGCCATGCGCATGGGGGCCTGGGCGATGATGCTGGGGCATTTTGCAAGCTCCTCCGCGCTGTGGCGGACGACGCCCTCGAAGACCTTGGTCTCGCTGTCGTAGACGCCGACCTTGGTGGAGGTGGAGCCGGGGTTGATCGCAAGAATACGGAATGCCTTTGCCATTGTATTTCTCCCTCTTCTATAAGTTTTATTATGTTCCGGCGCGGGCCGGTCTTACTTTATTATTATAGTTGGTTTCTTAAGTCAGCGCAAGTATATTGATGCCCGTCAGGCATAGGGCCTGTCGACCGTGACGACGGCGTAGTACTGCCCGCCCTCGAACTTTTCCGCGGCTTCGCCGATGCGCGCGCGCAGCTCCTCGGGGCTGAGCTCGGAATCATAGGGGAGCACGACGTCGAAGATCATGTTGGTGTGGGTCGGGCCGGGCACGACGCGGAAATCGTGCAGGCGCAGCGCGGGATCGATCGCCTCGAGCGCATTCGTCATCTTCTGTTTCAGCCTTTCGGTGTTCTCGTCGTTCGCGGCGACGGGGTCGAGATGGATCGTCGCGTCGCAGCCGAGCTCGGTCTGCAGCGCGCGCTCGGCGTTGTCGATGATATCGTGCACGTCGAACACGTCGTCCCCCGGCTCCATCGGCACCTCGGCATGCAGCGAGATCATGCGCCGGCCGGGGCCGTAATCATGGATGACCAGGTCATGGATGCCGCTGATGCGGTCGAACGAGGTCACGATGCTGTCGATCCTGTCGACGAGCTCCTTCTCCGGCGGCGTGCCGAGCAGCGGAGCGATGGTGTCCTTCGCCGAGCCGAAGCCCGAATACAGCACGAAGAGCGACACGAGCGCGCCGGCCCAGCCGTCGATCCTGAGCGAGGTGAAGCGGGAGATCAGCATGGAGATCAGGACGACGAGCGTCGAAACGCTGTCCGAAAGGGAATCCTTTGCCGTGGCGAGCAGCGCCGCGGAGCCGATCTTCTGCCCGATCGAGCGGTTGTAGAACCACATATAGAGCTTGACGAGCACCGAAACGATGAGGATCGCGAGGGCGAGGTAGGAGAACTCGGTCGCCTCGGGCTTGATGATGCGGCCGATCGAGGTCTTGAGCAGCTCGAAGCCCATCAGCATGATGGCGGCGGAAACGAGCAGGCCCGCAATGTATTCGAACCGGCCGTGGCCGAAGGGATGCTCGGTATCGGGCTTGGCGCCGGCCATGCGGAAGCCGAGCAGCGTGATGATCGAGCTGCCCGCGTCCGAAAGGTTGTTGAAAGCGTCCGCCGAGACCGCGACCGATCTCGCGATGCCGCCGGCGATCAGCTTGCCCGCGAAGAGCAGCAGGTTCAGAAAGATGCCGAACGCGCCGGTCAGGGTGCCGTAGGCGCCGCGGACCGAGGGTTCCTTATAATTGAGCCTGTCCTTGATGAACAGCTTTGAGAGCAGAGTTATCATATTATTTCTTTTGGCCGAACGCCGCCTCGCGGATCACGCGGAGCACCTCCTCGGTGCCGTCGAGCGTCCTGTCCGCCTTCATCCTTTCGATCAGCTCCGTCCTGTGTGCCCAGAGCTCGTCGATCTTCGCGGCAAGCGACGCGGGCGTGACGTCCTTCTGCTCCATCTGCATGGCGTAGCCCTTGGAGCAAACGTAGTTCGCGTTGAGGATCTGGTCGCCGCGGCTCGCTTCGCGCGGGAGCGGGATGAAGAGCGCGGGCTTGGTCAGCGCCATGAACTCGAACACCGAGTTCGCGCCGCTGCGGCTGACCACGAGATCGGCGCAGCGCATGAGGTCCGGCAGCTGCTCGGTGATGTATTCGTACTGGCGGTAGGCGGGCTCCTTAATGCTTTCATCGAGCTTGCCCCTGCCGCAGAGGTGGATGATATCGTATTTTTTGCCGAGCTCGGGCAGGGCGCCGCGGATGCCGTCGTTGATCGCCTGCGCGCCGAGGCTGCCGCCCATCACGAGGATGATCGGCTTCCCGCCCGAAAAGCCCGTGAATGCAAGGCCGTTTTCGCGCCTGCCGCGGTAGAGCTCCGCGCGGATCGGCGTGCCGGTATGCACGGCGTGCTTCTTTCCGGTGTATTTGAGGGTATCAGAAAAGGTCACGCAGACCGTGTCGGCATAGCGGCTCGCGATCTTGTTCGCAAGGCCCGGGGTGTAGTCGCTCTCGTGGCAGACGACCGGGCATTTCTTCTTCGCCGCGATCACGACCGGGACCGACACGAAGCCGCCCTTTGAGAAGACGACCGAGGGTTTTATTTCATCGATCAGCGCCTTTGCCTGCCTGACGCCCTTGATGACGCGGAAGGGGTCCGAGAAATTCTTGAGCGAGAAATAGCGGCGCAGCTTGCCCGCCTCGATCTCGTGATAGGTGACGTCCCCGATCTCGGAGATCAGCTTCTTTTCGATGCCGTCCTTCGTGCCGACGTAATGGACCTCATAGCCCTCGGCGAAGAGGCCGGGCAGCAGCGCGATGTTCGGCGTGACGTGGCCCGCGGAGCCGCCGCCGGTCAGCAGGATGCGCTTTTTTTCGTTTGCCATAGTGAAATACCCCCTTGAAAGCCGGGCCGGAGCCCGTACATATTATTATAGCATGTTATTCGTTTTGTGGCAAACAAATGCGAATGAAACGCCTCCGGCCGCGTGACCGAAGGCGATGTGGATCGTATG
>JAEEKE010000032.1 GCA_016282255.1 Bacillota bacterium | reverse complement strand
CTCCCGGCTTTTTCGGTCTTTTGTCGCGAACAGAACGGGACGGACCGCACTCAATCCCAAATACTGATATTATCGAAATAGCTGCTGACGCCCTCGCCGCCTATGCTCAGCGAATAATAGCCGTCGGTCTTGATCCGGGCGATGCGGCTGCTCTCGCTGCTCAGGCGTAGGGGCTGACGCTTTTCAAACAGGCTTTCACGGCTATCTGAACACGCCGTGTTTTTTCTTTATCCTTGCGAGCTTATTGAGTAGGGGCTTTGCGAGAATCAGCAGAAAGATCACCGTCGCTCCGGCGAAGATCAGGTTGAAGGGGACGCCGGAGGCATATGCGGCGAGGAACGCGGCGGGCGTTACCTGCTGCACCGAGGTGAAGACGTAGCTCGTGTCCACTATAAGGCCGTAGAGCACGAGCACCGAGAGCGCGCCGTAGAGCATCAGCAAAAAGAGGCGCAGCTTCGTTTTGATCTCCCCGCGGAAGAGCAGCCCCGCGAGGAACCCGATGAGGCCCAGCGCGAACATCTGCCACGGCGTCCACGGCCCCTGCCCGAAGAGCATGTTCGAAACGAAGATCGTCAGCGCGCCGACGATGAAGCCGGCCTCGCATCCGAAGGAGCAGCCCGCGATGATGACTATCGCCGCTATGGGCTTGAACTGGGGCACCATGTAAAAAGCCGCCCTGCCCGCCACGCCGAGCGCGACCATGACGGCGATCAGCGTCAGCTCCCTCGCGAGCGGCCGCCTGCGCTCGAAGACGATCAGAAACGGCAGCGTCGCCATAAGGATTATCAGCGCGGAGACGATGTAGAAATGCCTGTCCTGCCATTCGAGCATGCCGATAAGTATCACGGTGGGCACGAAAACGAGGATCAGCACCGCGTAGATCATCCGGCGCAGCCGCCTTTTCTTTGCTTCAAGAGCGTCGATATTCGGTTTTACCGAGGTTTCAGTCAAGCTTTCTTCCGTTCAGGGCGTTCACGATATCCTCCGTCAGCAGCGCGCCGGGGATCAGCCCCCTCGCGATGCGCGCCGCGGCGGTGGTGTAGAAGCTGTTGTCGGTCAGCACCTCGCGCGGGGTGCCCTCGGCGATGACGCCGCCGTCCGCAAACAGAGCTATACGGTCGGCGTATTCGGCCGCGAACTCGATATCGTGGGATACGAGCACGACCGCCGTGCCGCCGCGGGTCAAAGAATGCAGCAGCGCGCCGAATTTCTTTTTGAAGAAGGCGTCCATGCCCTTGGTGGCCTCGTCGAGGAACAGCACCTCCGGCCCGGGCAGCAGCAGCTTTGCGAGCGCCGCGCGCTGCACCTCGCCGCCGCTGATATCGTAGGGGTGGCTCTCTAGGATGCTTTCGATCTCCATCTCGGCGACGATCTCGTCGACGCGCGCGGGATCGAGCTTATGCGCGCGCCGGACGGCCTCGAGCTCCTCGCGCACGGTCTCCTTGGTAAAGCCGAGCAGGGGATCCTGCATCAGCACGGCGACACGCTTTCCGTAAAGCTCGGAGGCTTTTAAAGAATCGATCGGCTTGCCGCCAAGCAGCACCCTGCCGCGATAGGGCTTATAGAGGCCGCTTGCGCACATGATCGCGGTGGTCTTGCCCGCGCCGTTGCCGCCGAGCAGGCAGAGCAGCTCACCTTTACGGACGCTGAGCTCCGCGCCCTTTAGGATGTCGGGCGCGTTCCTATCATACCTGAACCACGCCTCGCGCATGGAGATCAGCGTCTCCCCGGCCCCGGTCCTTTCGCTCCTTTCGGGCGTGACGGGCGCGGCGGGCCCGCTTTCAAGCGCCGTTTTTATGTAATCCCGGCCCTCGCGGACGGTCAGGGGCACGGGGCCCTTGCCGCCGGTCCCGGCGCAGATATTGAGCGCGGTCGGGAGCACGGCGTTGAGCTCCGGCGTATTTTCGGAAAGCTCCGCGAAATCGCGCGGGCTGCCCTCGGCGGCGATGCGGCCCTCCCTCATGAACACGACCTTATCGACGGCGGGGAAGAGGCTCTCGGTGCGGTGCTCGGTGATGATTATCGTGGTGCCGAGCTCGCTGTTTATGCGGCGCAGCGTATCGAAGAACTCGCTCGCGGCGATCGGGTCGAGCTGGCTGGTGGGCTCGTCGAGCAGCAGCAGGCGGGGGCGGACGACCATGACGGAGGCAAGGCAGAGGATCTGCTTCTGCCCGCCGGAGAGCGCCGCGGTCTCGCTCGAGAACCAGCTCTGTATGCCGAAGAAATTAGCCATCTCGGCCACGCGCATGCGCATCGAGGTCTGATCGACGCCGAGGCTCTCGAGCGCGAAGGCGAGCTCGTGCCAGACCTTATCGGTCGCGATCTGCATCTCGGGCGACTGCATGACGAAGCCGATCTCCTCGGTCTGCCGCCTCAGGCTCAGCTCCTCTATGGGCTCGCCCGCGAAGAGCACGCTGCCCTCTGCCTTTCCGAAAGGCGAAAGTGCGGGCTTGAGGCGGCGCAGCAGCGTCGATTTGCCGCAGCCCGAGGGCCCGGCGACCAGCACGAACTCGCCCTCGTTCACCGTAAGCGAGATATCGGCGAGCGCGGGCGCCGCTGCGTCCGGATAATAAAAGCTCAGATCTTTGATCTCAATAAGCGCCATCTGTGTGCCTCGTATAGATTGAGCAGGAAGGGGATGAACAGGGTCAGGGTGTAGATCAAAAGGAAGACGATGAACGGAGCGGAGAGCGCGTTCATTTTAAACGACGGGTAGAAGCGCACGGATATGACGCCGAAGCCCGCCGCAAGGCCCGTCGCCGCTATGCCGAGGGCGAGCAGCAGGCTGATGACGAGGTCCCGCCTGTCGAAGCGGAAGAGCGCGAAACTCGAGCGCGGGTGCAGGCCGTAGCCGCGGGCGCGCATCGAATCCGCCGTTGTAACGGAGTTTTCAAGCGCCCAGGTCACCAGGCCGGAGAAGACGGCGAGCGCGTTTTTGACGCGGTCCCGGATCTTCCCGTCCGAGACCGCCATGCCCGAAGCGCGGTTCGCGAGCGCGATGCGCTTTGCCTGCTTGGTGAACAGCGGCACGAAGCGCAGCGCCATGGAGATGACGAGCGAGAGCGACGGCGCGAGCCGCCCGGTCAGGTAGATCAGCTTGTCGCTCGTGAAAATGCGGTTGAAGCATGCGAACCAGGTCACGACCGTGCCCAGCATCAGCGCCGAGGACAGGCCGTAGAGGATCGCTTCGAGCGTTATCGGATTGTTTTTAAGGTAGAAGAGCGTGGTCAGGCCGGCGTGGTTGAAGAGGGGGTTGATGATCGCCGTGAGCAGCATGACGGGCAGCACGAATTTCAAAAGGAAGCCGAGCGCCCTTTTGCCCCGAATGAGCAGATGCCATGAAAGGGCCGCCAGGAACGAAACGGCGAGCATGGGCGGGTGGAGCAGCAGCATCGGCACCGCCAGCGCGAACGCAAAGAAAATGAACGCGGCGATGGGATTCACCGTGTCGAAAGCGTCGGTATAGGCCGTTTTTTCACGAAAGGCGGTCATCGGCTCAACTGCCGGAAAAATCTCCGCAGCCCACGTCGCGGCCGTAGTCGCAGGTGTAGTGCCATTCGATCGCGTCGCCGCAAGAGAGCTTATACTTGCTCGCGCCGTAGTTCGGGAAAACGCCGTTGACCGAATAGGTCCAGCCGCTGCCCTCGCCGCAGTCGAACTCGTAGAGATTGTTTATGCCCTCGATATAGGCACTCTCATAGACGGGCGTATAGCTCGCCTCCATGTGGATATGCCTTTCGCGCGTCTCGCGCACGAGCACGTCGTAGACGCTCTCGCCCTCGGAAAACGAAACGGTGCATTTTGCGAGGATCACGCCGTCCTCGGGCAGCACCTCGAGCTTGTCGGGGTCGAGATCCTCGATGTTTTCGAGGATCTTCGTGCACTCGATGAACAGCGTGCAGGAAAGGCCCTCATCCTTCGGGCGCTTTGAGCAGGCCGCAAAGGGGAGCAGGGCCGAGAAAAGCAGCGCGGCCAAAACAAAAGCGGCCAGGGCCCGGCGCACTGCGCTGCGGGCTCTGCCGCCGAAAATTTTGAAAAAACTGTGTTTCATATTTATCTATATCAGCCCCTGCGCCTCAGCAGCGAGAGCAGCAGCAGCGTTGCGCCGACCATCGCGGCGCTGCAGACGGTGGGTATGATCCATTTGAGCATCGCGGTGCGCGCGCTCCTGCTGCCGTTATTGTTGTTGAGCGGCTGCACCGTGGCGGTCGGCGCGGGCTCCGCGGTCGGCGCCTCGGTCGGCTCCGCCGTGGGCTCGGGCGTTACGGGCAGGCCGGTCTCGGGCAGCTCGCTTACCTCCTCGGTCTCCTCGGGCAGCTCGCTTACCTCCTCGGTCGGCTCCGCGCTCTCGTCGGGCTCGGGCGTGTCCGTAACGCTCGCGGTCGGCGCGTCGGTCGGCGCGTTGGTCGGCGCGTTCGTGGGAGCCTCGGTCGGGGCCTGGGTGGGCGCCTGAGTCGGTGCCTGAGTCGGCGCCTGAGTGGGGGCCTGGGTCGGAGTCGGAGTAGGTGCGGGCGTAGGAGTCGGCGCGGGCGTAGGGGTGGGCGTCGGCGCCGGGGTCGGCGTCGGAGAAGGCGTAGGCGTGGGAACGGGCGTCGGAGTGGGTGCCGGAGTGGGAGTATCGGTCGGAGGTGCGCTCGGACCGAACGACGGCAAACGCGTGCCGGGGTCCTCCGTGCCTTCGGCGGCGGAGAGCGCGGGCAGCAGGCAGAGCGCGATCAGCGCCGCAAAGAGCAGGGCGGATGCGCGCAGTATGACTGTTTTCGTATTTGCAGACGATCTTTTCCTCATGGAAATATCCTCCGGTAGTTTGCTTTATCTGTTCGGCCCGGGTCTCAGCGGCCGGCCTTCCTCCGAAGCAGCACGGCGGCGGTCGCTGCGCCGATGGCGAGCAGCACGCCCGCTGCGGGCAGTACGTAACGCGCGGCGGTTGTCCTTTTGCCGGGCTCCGGGGAAGGGGCCTCGGTCGGTCCCGCGGTCGGCACTTCCGTTTCCAAAGGCGCTTCGGTCGGCGCTTCGGTCGGCGCTTCGG
>JAEEKE010000031.1 GCA_016282255.1 Bacillota bacterium | reverse complement strand
TGCAGCACCTCGTCCGTGGCGCGGACGGTGATGACCGCTTCGCCGCTTCCGACCGCGGTGACCGTCGCCCTCAGACCGTCGTATTCGACAGTGGCGACGCTCTCATCGGAGCTCTCCCATGTGATCGTATAGTCGCTTGCGTCCTCCGGGATCGGGATCGCGGTCAGCTCCAAAGTCTGGCCTACGTGCATTTGGGCCTCGTGGGTATCAAGATCGATGCCGGTGAGCGGGACGGGCTCGGGCGGGGTCACGGTGCGGGTCACGCCGTAGTAGCTGAGGCCGCTCGCCGCGCCGGAGGGCGGGTTGTAGACGCCGCCGACGGGCTTGACGCAGATCGCGCCGCCGCCCTTGATGGCGCACTGAGTGCCCGTGAATACGACGGGACCGAGCAGGTCGTAGGGATTCCGGACGTCATGATACTGCGCGGGATCGTAGCCCTCCTGCGGACGGAAGCCGTAGACGCCGTCACAGACTTCGGGAACTGTGTTGGCGGTGAGCGCGGCCCTGAAATTGCCGGTGAACTCGGCCATGCTCTGCCCCGTCACGTTCTGGAAGCCCTGTATGAAATTACTGCCGTTCTTCATCTGCTGTATGATCCCGTGGAAGGTCGTGTTGCCGTACTGCGTGAAGATGTACTGCGCGAACAGCGACACCTGCGCATACAGCACGAGCAGATCGTCCATCTCAAGATCGTTGTTCCAGTCGTACATCGAGAAGCCGTTGTGGAGCGAGAGGGCCGAGACGTATTCGAACTCCGCGGGCGGGTTATCCCAATCCTGATTCTCGGAGTAGAAATGGTCCGTCCAGCTCTGGATGCGCGACACGACGCTGGAGCCGGGATAGCAGATCTCCTCCGCCGCGGCGCTCATCATCTCGTTCTCCCAGGTCTCGGCGGTGGCGCCGACCTCGGAGAAATGGATCAGATGCTGATACTCATGCACCATAGTGCCGTAGGAACGGGAGATATCGTCGTTGACGACGCCCTCGCCGTTGACGTAGTGCACGCCGGGATAGGTGTCGATATTGAGGATGGGCAGGCCGTTTATATAGAGGTCGAGCGCGTAGAAGTAGCCGCCGATATAGCCCTGACCGGGCTGCCAGCCTTCGTCGATGTTGTAGTAGAGCATATGCAGCCTGCCATCGCCCGCGCTGCCGTCGGAATGATTGCCGAAGGAGGACTGCATAAGGTCGAACTTGCTGTCGAACTCATCCGCCGCCATCTGCGCAAAGTCGGGATTGATGGAATCGAGCGGATAGACGTTCGAAGCGGTCGAAGTCGGCGTCCAGATATAGCAATGTTCGCCCTTGGCAAGGACCTTGAACTGCATGAACATGCCGTCCGGCGAGTAGTTCAGGATGATGAAGTTCCTGGTATCGCCCACTTCGAAGGAATCCTTCACGGGCTCGGTCTCAAGCTCGGGTTTTTCAAGCAGGCCCTCATTGACCGCCTTGTCCATGAGCTCGGCGTCGACGTCGATCCTTGAGAGCGTTTCCTCGGCCTCCTCCCTCTCGGGATAGGGCTCGATCTCGGTCTCGATCAGGCCGGACATATTTCCGGTGGACTTGCTGTCCGAAGTTGAGGTCGAGGGATTGTAGATCACGACGTAATCGCCGGAATAGCCGTCGCTGCCGTCGGTATCGATCACGACGTCGTTCGCGACATGCCTTTGCTCGCCCGAGGTCTTTGCAAACGACGCCGGAAGCGCACAGGCCGCCAGCATCAATGCCATCAACACACAGAAAAGCTTTTTCATATTCTTACTCCTTTCAAGTACAATTGCAGCCCTTCGCTGCCGTACCTTTCCCGATAATTATATCCGATTCCGCATGCGCTTTAAAGGGCATTTCATTCTATATATCCTATATTGTATAGGGATGAGCGTATAGAAAAGGCGCACGCGGGAAAACCGCATGCGCCTCGGGTCGATCAAGGATCAGATGATGCTCATGGCAATCCTGAGGATGGTAAGGGCGTCCGTAACGGTAACGGTGCCGTCTGCGTCCATATCGCCGATCTCCTGCTGCAGGTCGGTGAGGCTGACGATGCCCATCGCAAAGCGCAGAGCGATGAGCGCGTCGGTAACGGTGACGCTGCCGTCCATATCGACGTCGCCGGGGATGTAGGCCACAGGTTCCTGAGTATAGCCGGGCACGAAGATATTATCGACCCAGCCGCAGTCGCTGCCGGAGTTGACGCTGTAATCCTTAGTGTACTCCCAGCTGAAGGTGTAGGTGCCGGAAGACGGCGCGGTATAGGTGATGGTGTTCCAGTCGATCGAGCCGGAGAGGCGCTGCGTCTCGGTGCTGCCTACGTAGAACTTAAGGAAATCGTAGTTGGATTCGGAGCTGACCTTCCAGTCGAAGCTCATGGTATCGCCCGCGTTCATATCGACGGTAAGGCTGAATTTCGAGCTGGAGGAGTTGGCGCCCTCGTTGGTGCTCTTGGCGGCCAGGCGGGTCAGCGTGTCGCTCATATCGACCTCCCAGGGATAGCTTGAAACCGTGTTGTCGAAGGTCAGGATGCCGTTCTCGACGTTGAGCGCGTCCTCGAGCGTGGGCATCGGGAGTACGGTGACGGCGGCGGAAGCGGTGTAGTAGAGGTCGTTGAGCAGGTCGTGCGCGCGCACGGTGACGGTCGCGCTGCCCTGAGAAACGCCGGTGACGGTCGCGCGCCTGTTGTTGCCGCTGACGGTCGCCACGGCGGGGTTGGAGCTGGTCCATTCGAGCTCGAAATTGTTGGCGTCGGCGGGCTCGCGGACGGCCGTGAGCATCGCGGCGGTGCCGGTATAGACCGATACGGACGCGGGATCAAGCGAAATATCGGTCAGCGCGACGGGCTCCGGGGGCTCCGCATTGATGCTGACGCCGAAATAGCGGAGATTGCCCGCTCCGGAGGGCGGATAATACACGCCGTCGACCGGCTTGACGGTGATGGCGCCGCCGCCCTTGATCGAGCAGCTGGAGCCGGTGAACACGACGGGAGCGAGCAGGTTATAGAGGTTCGGCACGTCGTGATAATTCGCGGGATCGTAGCCCTCCTGGGGGACGAAGCCGTAGATGCCGTCATAGAGGTCGGGCGTGGTGTTCGCGGTCATGGCGATGCGGAAGTTCTGAACGAATTCCGAGGTGTTCTGGCCGGTCACGCTCTGGAAGGCGGAATCGAAGCTGCTGCCGCCCGCCAGACGGGTGAGGATCTGGCGATAGGTGGTGTTGCCGTACTGCGTGAAGATGTACTGCGCGAAGAACGAGACCTGGGCGTACAGGGCGAGCCTGTCGCTCATCTCGAGGTAATTGCTCCAGTCGTACATGGAATAGCCGTTGTGCAGGCTCCACGAGGGCTGGTATTCGAACTCCGCGGGCGGGTTGAGCCAGTCGTCGTTGTCGTTGAAGCGATAGTTCATCCAGCTCTGGACGCGGGAAGAGATGCTGGAGCCGGGATAGCAGATCTCCTCGGCCGCGGCGCTCATCATCTCGTTTACCCAGGTGTCGGAATAGCCGCATTCGGAATAGTTGATCAGATGCTGATACTCATGCACCATGGTGTTGAAGGTGCCGGTAACGCTGTCTGTCACGACGCCCTCGCCGTTGACGTAGTGCACACCGGGATAGGTATCGATATTCAGGATGGGCATATTGTTGCTGTACAGATCGCTTGCGGAGAAGAAGCCCGCGACATAGCCCTGACCGGGCTGCCAGCCGTCGTCGATGTTGTAATAGAGGATGTTCAGTCTGCCGTCGCCCTCGCTGCCGTTCTCATGGTTGCCGAAGGAGGACTGCATAAGGTCGAACTTGCTGTCGAACTCCGCAGCGCAGATATCCGCAAAGCTCTCGTCGATGGAATCGAGCGGATAGACGTTTGCCGCGGTGGAGGTCGGCGTCCAGATATAGCAGTGGTCGCCCTTGGCAAGCACCTTGAACTCTACGTTCGTGCTCGGCAGCGGGCAGTAGCTGGCATAGAGCTGGAAATAGTGCGTGTCGCCCACGTTGAACGAGGTCTGCGCGCCGGCGCCGCTGGGCTCATACTTGCCGAGGCCGCTCGCGATGGCCTGCTCGGTCAGCTCGCCGTCCACGTCGATGCGGATAAGGCCGTCCCCGGAGGGTGCGGGCTGCTGCGCGCCGTCGACG
>JAEEKE010000004.1 GCA_016282255.1 Bacillota bacterium | reverse complement strand
GAGCACAGAGTCCTCTTTGGAGATGCCCTCGCTGTAGATGATGTCGAACTCCGCCTGACGGAACGGCGGGGCGACCTTGTTTTTGACTACCTTGACGCGGGTGCGGCTGCCAACGGCGGAATTGCCCTGCTTGAGCGTGTCGATCCTGCGGACGTCGAGACGGACGGAGGAGAAGAACTTGAGCGCCTTGCCGCCGGTGGTGGTCTCGGGGTTGCCGAACATGACGCCGACCTTCTCGCGCAGCTGGTTGATGAAGATGACGCAGGTGTGGGATTTGCAGATGACGCCGGCGAGCTTCCTCAGCGCCTGGCTCATCAGCCTTGCCTGCAGGCCGACGTGGGAATCGCCCATATCGCCCTCGAGCTCGGCCTTGGGCACGAGCGCGGCCACGGAGTCGATGACGATGACGTCGATAGCGCCGCTCCTGACGAGCGCGTCCGCGATGTCGAGCGCCTGCTCGCCGTTGTCGGGCTGGGCGACGAAGAGCTTATCCATGCAGATGCCGAGCTTTTCGGCGTAGACGGGGTCGAGCGCATGCTCCGCGTCGATGAAGACGCACATGCCGCCCTCCTTCTGGGCTTCGGCGACGATGTGGAGCGCGAGCGTGGTCTTACCGGAGGATTCCGGCCCGAATATCTCGATGATGCGGCCGCGCGGAACGCCGCCGACGCCGAGCGCCGCGTCCAGCTCGATGCAGCCGGTGGGGATGACGTCGATCTTGATCTTCGACGCCGCGTCGCCCATCAGCATTATCGCGCCCTTGCCGTATTGCTTCTCGATCTGACTCAGGGCGATCTCAAGTGCTTTTTCTTTAGACATAGTTGACCTCCGATGCTCTGTTTAACATTATAATTATACCATATTACAGGCGGTTTTGCACCATATTTTTGAGCAGCAGCACGGCTTCGAGCACCGTCTGCCGCCGTATCGAAGCGCGGTCGCCGGTGAAGACGCAGCGCTTTACGACGGCCCCGCGCTTCGTGGCGCCTGAAACGAACACCAGCCCCGGCTCGTGCCTCGGGTCGAGGGGATAGGGCACGCCGTTTTCGTCGGCGAACGGCCCCGCAAGCCCGGTGACGGCGACCGCGTAATCCGCCCCGCTCCTTTTGAGCGCGCCCTCGGCCATCCTTATGCCGACGTCCGCGGAAACGGCGGTCTCGCGCGCGATGAGCTCGGGATCGATCCCCAAAAGCTCCGCCTTCGCGCGGTCGGAATAGGTCACGAACCCGTGGGAGAACCAGTCCGAGCACCCCGGCACGTCCGCAAAGGAGGCGGAGATCATGCCCGCGGTCAGGCTCTCGGCGGCGGTCACGGTCTCACCCCGCTCGGTAAGCAGGCGGGCGAGAGCGCGGATATGCCCGTTTATCCTTTCGGCGATATCCATTTTATTTCTTCATGAAAAGGTCCTTGCTCGCAAGCGTGTAGTCCACGCCCGACCAGATCGTCAGCAGCACGGCCGCGCACATGAGGATGAAGTCGACCGGCACGCCGATCGCCGCGAAGACGCGGCCGAGGGCGAGCGTGATGAGGATCGCGAAGAACTGCAGCGTCGTCTTCGCCTTGCCGATGTTTTTGGCGGCGATGACCTGCCCCTTGCTCGCTGCGAGCTGGCGGATGCCGCTGATGAAGAACTCACGGGCGATGACGATGATGGTGAAGATCGGCATCAGGAAATTGCCGATGCTCATGACCTCGTACCTGCAGAGCATGACGAGCGCGGCGGAGGTCAGAAGCTTATCCGCGGTCGGATCCATCAGCTTGCCGAAATCCGTCACGAGGTTGCGGCTCCTCGCGATCCTGCCGTCGAGCGTATCGGTGACGTAGGCGAGCAGGAACACTATGGCCGCGATGAGGTATTTGAGCGGGATCTGTGCGCCGTTCACGGTGCCCAGGGTCCATGCCTCGGGCAGGAAGAAGCACGCTACGAAGATCGGGATCATGATGATGCGGAGCATCGTGAGTTTGTTGGGCAGGTTCATTGTTTTTCCTCCTGTATCAATTCTGCGTTAAGGTCGTAGAGCTGCGCGCCCGTGATGCGCACTTTGACGTAATCCCCGGGCAGTATCAGTTTGTTGAAGCGCTTGCCCTCGCCCGGGCGGACGCGGATAACGCCGTCGACGTCCGGCGCTTCGGCATAGGAGCGCGAGATGAGGTATTCCCCGCGGCCGTCGCTGCCGACGGATTCCGTCAAAACCGTGTATTCGCGGCCGACGCGCGCGCGGTTGAGCCGCAGCGAGACGCTCTGCTGCAGGCGCATGAGCTCGTCGAGCCGCCTTTCGGCGACCTCGGGATCGACCTGCTCCGGCATTTCGGCGGCGGGGGTGCCGTCCTCGGCCGAATAGGTGAACGCGCCCACGCGGTCGAACGGATGCAGCCTTAAGAACTTCATCAGCTCCTGATGATCCTCCTCGGTCTCGCCGGGGAAGCCGGTCATGACGGTGGTGCGAAGGATGAAATCGGGGGCGTTCCTGCGGATATAGTCCACGATCTCCCGGATATGTTCGGCGCTGCCGTGGCGGTTCATCCTGGTGAGCATCCGCGGCGTGATATGCTGTATCGGGATGTCGATATAGTTGCACAGCTTCGGGTCGTCGCGCATGGTGTCGACAAGCTCCTCTGTGACGGTGTTCGGATAGGCGTAGAGCACGCGGATCCAGCGCAGTTTTTCTATCGCCGAAAGCTTTTTGAGCAGCTCTGCCAGCATCGGCTTTCCGTAGAGGTCGATGCCGTAGGCGGAGGTATCCTGCGCGATGACGGTCAGCTCGGTCACGCCGCTCTCGGCCAGCGCCGCGGCTTCGGCGACCAGCTTCTCCATCGGCACCGACACCCTGCCGCCGCGGATCAGAGGGATCGCGCAGTAGGTGCAGCGGTTGTCGCAGCCGTCCGCTATGCGCAGGTACGCGCGGTAGGGCGGGGTGGAGATAAGGCGCTTCGCCCCGCAGCAGGGGACGGTGGGGAGCCATTTTGCGGACGGAACATCGCCCTCCGACACGAGCGAGAAGAGCTTTTGGGCGAAAGCGGGATAGTCCCTGACGCCCCAGAAGAGGTCCACCTCGGGCAGCTCCTCGCTCAGCTCCCTGGGGTAGCGCTGGCTCAGGCATCCGGTGACGCAGAGCAGCTTCGCCGGGCCCGTCTTCTTATACTCCGCCATCTCGATGATCGTATCGAGCGAATCCTGCTTCGCGCTCGTGATGAAGCCGCAGGTGTTGACGATGATGATCTCCGCCTGCCCGGGATCGGGCACGAGCTCAAAGCCCAGCGAGGCGAGCTCGCCGAGCATGATCTCGGTATCGACGGTGTTCTTGCTGCAGCCGAGGGAGACTGCGCCGACCTTGGTGTATTTCATGGCTTTTATTGGGCTTCGCCGCCCTGGGCGCCGTCGCTTATGGGCGCGCCGCCGAAGATGCGGTTGTATTCGCCGGCGGTGATCAGCACCTTGCGGGGCTTGGAGCCGTCGGGCTCGGAAACGTATTTGGCCTGCTCCATCATGTCGATCAGCCTTGCCGCGCGGGAGTAGCCCACCCTCAGGCGGCGCTGGAGCATGGAGATGGAGGCCTGGCCGCTCTCCATGACGAGGCGCACCGCGTCGGGCAGGAGCTCGTCCTCCTGCTTGCCGTTGCCCTGGCCCGAGGAGCCCTCGCCCGAGGAGATCTCGGCGAGCATGTCCTCGTGGAAGACGGGCCTTGCGGCGCTGTTCTGCGCTTCGGCCGTGAAGAAATTGGTGACGGCCTCGACCTCCTCGTCGCTGACGAAGGAGCCCTGCGCGCGGATGGGCTTGTTCGCGCCGTTGGGGTGGAAGAGCATGTCGCCGCGGCCGATCAGCTTTTCGGCGCCGAGCATGTCGAGGATGACGCGCGAATCGATGCCGCTGTTGACCGCGAATGCGATGCGGGAGGGGATGTTGGCCTTGATGAGGCCCGTGATGACGTCCACGCTGGGGCGCTGGGTCGCGACGATCAGGTGGATGCCGCAGGCGCGGCCTTTCTGCGCGATGCGGCAGATGGAGTCCTCCACGTCCTTCGCGGCCACGAGCATAAGGTCGGCCAGCTCGTCGATGATGATGACGAGGCGGGGCCACTTCTCGTTTTCGTCGGTCTGCAGGGCATTATAGCGGCTGATATCCCTGACGTTCGCGGAGAATTCGCTCATCTTGCGATAGCGGGTATCCATCTCGTTCGCCGCCCACAGCAGCGCGCCCGAGGCCTTCTTGGGATCGGTGACGACGGGGCAGAACAGGTGGGGGAGGGAGGAGAAGATCGAGAGCTCGACCACCTTCGGGTCGATCAGGATCATGCGGACGTCCTTCGGGGAGGATTTATAGATAAGGCTCAGAATGATGCTGTTGATGCAGACGGATTTACCGGAGCCCGTGGTGCCGGCCACGAGCATATGCGGCATCTTGCTCAGGTCGCCGAGCACGACCTTGCCGGCGATATCCTTGCCGACGGAGAAGGTCAGGGGCGATCTTGCGTTTTTGAATTCGTCGGTCTCGAGTATCTCGCGCAGCAGGACCGGCGCCGCGCTGCGGTTCGGGATCTCGACGCCGATGGCGGATTTGCCGGGGATGGGCGCCTCGATGCGCACGCCGCTCGCCGCGAGCGACATCGCGATATTGTTGCTCAGCGAGGTGATCCTCGAGATGCGGATGCCCTGCGCGGGCAGCAGCTCGAACCTGGTGATGACGGGGCCGACGTTGATATTGACCATCGTGGCGGGGATGTTGAAGCTCTGCAGCGTGTCGAGCAGGATCTTCGCCTTCTCCGCGGGGGATTCCGAGGCCGCCGCCGTGGAGGGGTCGGGCTTGTCGAGCAGGTCGATCGGGGGGAAGCGGTATTCATAGACAGGCTCCGTTTGCTCTATCTCGGCCTTGACGGGCTCGCCGTTCTCGCCCTCGGTATTTTCGCCGGCGCCTGCACCGGCGTTTTCGTCGGTGTTTTCATCGGCGCCTGCGCCGTCGATCATGTCGGCGCCGTCCGGTATGGGCTCGGTGACGGCGGAAGGAGCCCCGTCGTCATAGCGGGTGATCACCACGTCCTGCAGGATATCCTCGATATCTGCGGCCGGGCCGGTCACCGCGGCCGCCGCGCCGGGAACGCCCGCCGCGAGGGCTTCGCCGCCCATGATATCCAGCTCGCTGTCCCTGCCGCGCCTGCGCGGACCGTTCGGCGCGCCGTGGATATCGTATTCGCTGCTGCCGGTCACGTTGAAGCCGGGCTGCAGCTCCTTGTCGCGGTTATGCCGCTTTGCGGGGCGGACCGTCTCGATCGGGCCGGAGGTCGGCATGAATTCGATCTCGGCGTCCCTCGTGTTCCTGCGGAAGATGCGGCCGTAGCCCCTGCCGGTTTCGGTATCGGCGCCGGTATCCGCGCCGTCCGTGCGCTTCCTGCCCGTGCGCTGCGCTGCGCCGCGCTTATAGCCGGGGATCGAATCGCCCGCCGTGAGCGGCCGGCCGCTGTGCTCGATAAAGCCGCTGTCGTCAGCCTCGGCGGTATTGCGGCGCTCGGTGCGCGTCGGGATATTTTCCCTGCGCGAACGCTCCTTCTCCAACCGCTTGTCGGTGCGCTTTTCGGTGCTGCGGTGCGCTTCGCGCAGCTTCTGCACGTGCGCGGAGATGGAGAAATGGGTCACGAGCAGCGCGGCGATCAGGATGACGCCGAGCAGCGCGATGATGCCGCCGGTGGTGCCCAGCAGCAGTACGAACAGATATGCGAACAGGCCGCCGACGAAGCCGCCGCCGCGGCGGAGGCTGCCCTCCTCGATGGCCGTATGGAGCGTTTCGCCGAACTTGGCGCCCACGAGCGCCTTGCCCTGGGAGATGATGTGCACGAGCGCGAGCAGCGCTAGCACTATGACCGCGATCAGCACGATCGTGCCCGGGCTCAGCTCATTGCGCGGCACGGCGATCAGCAGCACGCCGAGCGCGATCAGTATGAACGGCACAAAATAGGTGGCCACGCCGAACATGCCGAACAGCACCGGCGCCACGGCGCCGAGCAGGCCGGACGAGCCGAAGAAGCAGAATACTCCGAGCAGTATGCCGATAAGGATCAGTATGACGCCGAGGATCTCGCGGCCGCTGCCGTCATGCTCGCGTGCGCTCTGCCGGGTGCCGCCCGTGCTTCTTGAGCTGCTTTTTGAACTGGAGGCGGAAGTATTCCTGCTTCTCGTGCCGGTGCCGCTCGCAGCGCGCACATTGGTGCTGCGCGTACGTGACGGGCCGCTTCCCGAACGGGAGGAGCCTTGTTTCGGTTTCTGGGATTTTTTGGCCATAACGTTCCCCTTTCACGGTTTTTCGAATATGGAAGCCGGGGCCCCGCCCAAGGGAGGACAAAGCGCCGGACCGACAGGCCGATGTTATATCACACCATTTTTTATTATACCGCAAATCGCACAAAATGGGAAGTACGGGTTTTTAAGCTTTTGCTTTTTCGGGACGGTTCGGTGCGGGATTCGCGCCCGTGCGGGCGGAAAAGCGGGATGCGCCTTTGACTTCCTCTGGATTATACAATGCCGGGCAGGATAAGTCAATACGCCGCGCAAGGTCCGAAACGCGTTATTGACGGCGCTGCAGAAAGATGATAATATTAAAAGGTACAGGCCCGGACGAGCCGGGCAGAAACACGGAGGAAAACATATGAAACTCAAAAAGCTTGCGGCGCTGCTTCTCACGCTGGCGCTGTGCCTGCTCTCGATCCCCGCTTTCGGCACCGCCGCCGAGACCGAGACGCGTTCCCTCGAGGTGCGCATCGCGGAGCAGCTCGACTTTGTCTCCCGCCTGCATGAGCTCAAGCAGGCCTATTCCCTTCGCATAGCCGACAAGGCCGAAGCGATGAACGATCCCTTCGCGAACGCGAGGCTCATCGTCAAGTACGCGGGCGAGCTCGATTATTCCGGCTCCGTCGCGCACGTCGCGGGCTATAACGACTGGCACGTGATCCAGTACGCCTCCGCCGAGCAGGCAAAGGCCGCTCAGCAGAAGTATCTCAAGCTCGAGGGCGTCGCCTACGCCGCGCCCGACGGCATCGTCTCCGTCGCTCAGACCCCGCATCAGAACAGCTTCCTTTCCTGGGGCTTCGGCGCGGGCCATGTGGACGCCTTCAACTACAACGAGTGGATCCTCGAAGAGATGGATCTTGACGACCTGCCCGAGATCATCGTCGGCATCTGCGATACCGGTATCGACAGCGACCACGAGTTCCTGGTGGACAGCATCGTTCCCGGCGGCTGGGACTTCGTCAATAACGACAACAATCCCGAGGACGAGCACTACCACGGCACCCACGTTGCGGGCACGGTCGTCGACGGCACCCTGCCGAACGTCAAGGTCATGGGTCTGCGCGTGCTCGATGCCCAGGGCTACGGCGACACTTCCGACATCGTGAACGGAATGGAATACGCGTACCTGCACGGCTGCAAGGTCGTCAACCTCAGCCTGCGCGGACCGAGGAACGACCAGAGCGAGCAGCTCTATTCCGAGGTCATCAACAACGGCACCGACAGCGGCACGGTCTACTGCATCGCTTCGGGCAACGACGGCGGCAGCTCCGAGGACTGGCTGCCCGGCTCGGTCCGCCGTTCCTTCACCGTCGCGGCGCATGATACCGACCGCTCGATGGCCTATTTCTCCAACACCGGACCCAGCGTCGACATCACGGCCCCCGGCGTCAATATCCGCAGCGCGGCCAAGGGCGGCGGCTACCGCAATCTGGACGGCACCAGCATGGCGACCCCCCATGTTGCGGCGGCCTGCGCGATGGTGCTGAGCTTCGTTCCCGATATGGATCCCGATACCGTCATCGACACCCTTAAGGCAGCGGCCGTTCCCGCCAACTTCACCGGCGGCGGCACCGGCACCCTTAACGTCACCGATCTGTTCAAGTATGACCCCGTTCTCAACGGCGAGGGCAGCTCGCTCCACTTCAAGTCCTCGGGCAACTACCCCTGGGCCGTGGCGGACAACTACGTTTACAGCTCCAACAGCGGCGTGAACAACTCCTCCTCGGTGCTCACCAGCACCCCGACGCTCGGCGCGTATCAGCGCATCAGCTTCGATTATAAGTGCTCCTCCGAGCAGGGCCACGACTTCCTGCGCTTCAAGGTCAACGGCAACACCGTTTTCGAGACCAGCGGCGAGCAGAACTGGCAGACCTACACCGGCCTGATCCCCGCGAGCGGCTCCGTACAGCTCAGCTGGGAGTTCGTTAAGGACGCGAGCGGCGCCGCGGGCAGCGACGCGGCATGCCTGAGGAACGTCATCGTCGAAAAGACCATCAGCACCGTCATCAACGGCGAGGGCAGCGACGTGCTCTTCGAGACCGCGGGCAATTATCCCTGGGTCATCGACGGCGACTGCGCCAAGAGCGGCAACGCGGGCGTGAACAACTCCGTTTCCGAGGTCTCCAGCTCCCTGTACATCGAGAGCGGCCTCACCGTGCTGTTCAGTTATAAGACCGAGTGCGGCCAGGGCGATAAGCTCCAGTTCCTTGTGGACGGCAGCGTCGTGCTCGAGGTCGGCTCCACCACCGGCTGGACCGCGTATGAATACACGGTCGAGACCTCGGGGAACCACACCCTCGCCTTCCGCTACGTCAAGGACGGCAGCGGCTCCGTGGGCGGCGACTGCGCCCGCATCAAGGGCTTCCAGCTGATCCACAGCATCAGCTCCGCGCTGAACGTCACCGGCGGGCATCTCGTGTTCACCAACGGCACCACCTATCCCTGGATCGTTGAAGGCAATTACGCCAAGAGCGGCAACGCGGGCTTCGCCAGCACCACCTCCTCGGTCTATCTCGAGGCCGATCTTGTCAGCGGCGATCAGCTCACCTTCCGCTACAGGGTCTCCAGCGAGCAGAACTACGATAAGTTCTACTTCTACGCCAACGGCTCCCAGCAGTTCGAGAGATCCGGCAACGTTAGCTGGACCGAATACACCTACACCGTGCCTTCGAACGGGCACTATACCTTCGAGTGGCGCTACACCAAGGATTACAGCGTCAACAGCGGCGACGACGCGGCCTATCTCGACGACGTGGCCCTCATCACGAGCGAACCCCAGTATCTGCTCGGCGACGTGGACGGGAACGGCGAAGTCACCGTGACCGACGCTCTGCTCGCGCTGCGCTACGCGATGCACATCGTCGACCTCGACGAGACCGCGCTGCTCGCGGGCGACGTCGACTATACCGGCGACGTCACCGTTACCGACGCGCTGCTGATCATGCGCTATTCCATGGGCCTGCTCGGAGAGTTCTGAGCCCTAACTTAACCGAAAACGGAGCTTCGCATGCAGCGAAGCCCCGTTTTTTTTGCCTCTGAAAATATATTTTCAAAAACGCCAAAAAACGTTCCGTTTTTGGCGTTTTAAATTGTTTATTATATGTAAAAATTTTAAGGGGAGATATGCACTTTCCAGGCGCATTTGGACTCTGCTGCACTTGTCAACAAAAACTCCCATTCCTGTGTCCAGTTTTTGTTGACAAGTGAAAAAATGTCAGAAAACCCGTTTCTGAATTGTTCTATATATAGGGGTTTCCCCCGAAGAAAACCTATGGAAAGGAGGAAGGCTCGACACCGATGAATGACGCAGCGCCAAATGGCGTGAAGTATCCAATAAGCATTGAAAGGAGAAAAATTATGCTAAACAAAAATCCACGATCCGCTTTCTGCATCCTGTTAGTCGCTGTGCTGCTTTGTTCGGTTACCGTTATGCCGACAGCCAAAGCCGATGAAATGTTTCCCGACCGGGAAATGAATGTCCTTCTGGTATACGACGACAGCCTTGAGACGTATTATTCAAGGTATGGAATAACAGACATCGAGGACAGGTTCGAAGAAATGCTTCGGCTTGCTGTTATCCCCTTTGAAATGACGCTTCATTTGACGCTTAATGTGACTATTATGGATTACAGCACAGCCTTCGGACAAAATGAGTTTGCTATGCAGTGTACTGATATGTATAATTCATATGCGCAAGATCCTTGGAACTGCAGTAATATGTGTACTTGCGATGAAAACGAAGAGAACTGTCCGACAAATCATCATTCCAGCGCTAATCATATTGTGAGCATTGCAAATGCGTATGCCCAGAGTAGCAATACTTATGATATTGTGTGCGTTTATGTGGCGCATACGCTCTGTTATCTATGGTATTATCAAGCCGGGTCATATATTCATAATATATGCAATGGAATGTCATATGCCTATGGATACAGCAACTATGCGTTCTCTTTTGTTTCTAACGGCAAATCAGACATGAATGCCGAAGCTTATAATGACAGTTTGCAGCTTGATAACTTTATGGCTTTGAAGAGACTGTTTACCCATGAGTTCTGTCATGTTTTCGGTCGGGGGCACGTGAGCGCTTCACCTGACAGCTGTTCCGTCAATGACCCTTGTTTTATGCGCTACAGCTTTAACAACATAATCTATGTAAGGAATGCATGGTGTGATGCATGTCAATCGCAGATCAGTTCGGATTTGGCCTTAAGATTTGGCTCAAATTAAGGAGATAGCAGTATGAAAAAACTATTGAAAAACCCGATATCGCTGATAACGGTATGCGTTGCCGCTTTTCTAGTGGCAATAATGTTTTATTCCGGTGTATCGAGCATTTCAAAATTGTGCGGAATGCGAGCGGAGAAGACCGGAAACAATACCGAATTTGTTTTAGAAAACGCAGAGTATGGTTTGGAAGAACCAAACATGAACGCTGATGATTTAGTGTTCTCGAGTTATTCAGCTTATGAAACATATCTTGCCGAACAGATGGCGAACGATAATGATACGCCAGAGATAAGCCCGCTGCATCGCTCGCTGATAACTGCATTGCCCGCAGATGCAAGCTTGCAAAGCATAATCGTTAATGAAGGAGGAACTGTCTATACTTACACCCTTTCCAGACAGCCTGTATTGAGATCGGGCGGCTGGAACGGAGGTTCCATCTACACATATATAAACACAATACAGCTCGATCCGGCAGACACCATACTGGCTGCCAGGTTTCAAACTCTGATTATCCGTAATGTTGCAACAGATTACGTGCAGAATACAAGGACATTTTCTGCGAATCTTGCCGCTGACATAGGAGCAGATTACATCGGATCACTTTCAACACTCAGTACGGACGTTTACGAAGGCAAAATATTCGGTTATACTTCGGATTACTCGCAGCCCTATATTCAACTTGGACGGCAGCAGATCATTTGGGAACAAACATCGGGACAAAACGGCTTGTCAAACGAAGATGTAACGGGAACGGTAACTTACATGTATAATCCGGCTTCAATGACGGAACTTGAGATCGAAAGACTGATATCTGCGGTTGCAAATGCCGCAAATGCAGAGTATAATATACTGGAGGTGAATAACGATGAATAAAACTCTAAAACACATTATTTCTATTCTTGCGGTCGCCGCATTGATCCTTGCTCAACTGACGACGTTTGGCGTACATGCCGCGGTATCGGACGAAGCCGAGCTTCCCGGCACGCGCGGCGTCTATTCCAGCCCCTATGAAGAACTGCTTTCCGAGCAGGACCGCGAAAAGCTGCTGGCGTTCTG
>JAEEKE010000003.1 GCA_016282255.1 Bacillota bacterium | reverse complement strand
GAACTCCGGGACGGGCGAGGCCGTCGCCGCTCATCCGGACAATGCGACGGTCCCGCCGGACGTGCTTGCTTTGTTCGCGGGCCTCGAGGCTGCGGAGGAGCCGTGGTTCCGCGAGGACGGTGCGGCCCTGTTCGGCTTCGATGGCGATAAGCTCGTTGCCTATAAGGGCGGCGTCCTGCATGACGAGCCGGAGGCGTGTTATTATGAACCCGTCGAGCCGTTCGCGGAGTTCCCCGCGGAGCTCGGGGAAAGGGCGCGCAGCAGCCTTTGCGCGTATATGCACCGCTGTCTCGGTACCGAAGTTCGGGACGAAGCCGCGCTTCAAATGTTCGGCTATATCGGTAAAAACTGCGTTGTCTTCATGAACGAGCAGCACCACGGCGCGCAAGCGGCGGCGCTCTTTTATACGCCGGACGGGAACGAATGGACCGAGTTGCTCCCGAACGAGGCCGCGCCTTACGAGCTGACCGGGGGCTGCGTGCTTTCGGACAGCACGGCGATCCTCTGTTACTGCAATAACCGCCTTAAGGACGACCCGCGGGAGCTGATAGTCATGAGGACCGAAGACGGGGGCAGGACCTGGGAGGATATCGGGCTCGTCATACCGCAGGAGCTCGCGGAACAGCCCGTGCAGCCCATAAGAGCGCTTTCGCCGGTCTTCGACGGCGAACACGGCGTTATGGTATTGACGTATCAGGTATATAACAGGGAAAAAGGAGAGGCCGAGGGACGGACCTCGTGGTTCGAGACCGCGGATGGCGGACGGACCTGGACGTTCCATCTCGGAGCTGATCGGGAGATCTGACAGGTGAATATGGACCAAGCCCCGTTCTGCGGGGCTTTCTTTATGCCCCGAAAGCGCTCGGCTCTTGACATTTGCGCGAAAAAATGAAACAATAGCGGTATGGAAAACCAAACGGACGACGGGAGGAAATATGAGCTTTTACGGATATGAAAACGCGCAGGAGAACGTGCATGCTGACGTACGAGGACGCGCTTTTTCATAAGCTCCTGCTTGAGTCCGGCGAAACGGGCGAGCTGGAGCCGGCGATCGATCGCCTGCTTTCGGAGGAGGAACCCCTCAGCGAAGTTGTGCTGCAGCTCGCATATGCCGGCGGAGACCCGAAAAAACAGCTTTCGGCGCTCAACGGTTATCTTAGAGAAGCGCCGGAGGGGAGCGTTGATACCGACGCGGTGTTTCACAGGCTGGCGGAATATCTTAGGCGGCTGTATCAAGCCGATCCGTCGGACTTGAGGCGGATCGGCACACTGATGTATGAATTCGCGCGGAACGCAGGGCTTGGGCACGATTACCCATGGTATGAGCTGGAGCAGCTCGGCGACTGTTCCGAGCTTATCGATGAGGACCTTATAGAACCGGCCGAGTATGCGCGGAGCGTTGAGAATTACCTTTATAAAGGTGAGCTCGTTTACCCGCGGTATCGTACGGACAGCCGCAAAAAGCCGGGTCTTATCGAAAGGATAAAAAAGCTGCTGCGCTCAAAGCGCGGCTCTAAAAGCGAGGAGGAAGAGTTATGAGCTTTTACGGATATGAAAACGCGCCGGAGAACGTGCGCGAACTGTATGACAAGCTGCTTTCATGCTGGTCGAGGGAGACCTGCGCGCCGCGCTACCGCTCGGAATGGTCGGAGCAGAACCCGACGCTCGGGCAGTGCTCGATAACGAGCTTCCTCATCCAGGATATCCTCGGCGGCGAGGTCTTCGGCGTCCTGCTGCCGGACGGCGCCTATCACTGCTTCAACGAGGTGGATGGCTTCCGCTTCGACCTCACCAGCGAGCAGTTCGGGGATGAAGCGCTCGATTACGACAGCGCCGTTCCGCAGCGCCGCGAGGAGCATTTTTCAAATGAAGATAAGTTCGCCCGCTACCGCCTGCTGCGGTCCCTGCTGCTCGGTCCCGACGCGCCCGCGACCGACCGCTTCGGCTGCGTTTATCTGGAGCTTCGGCAGAGGCCGGAGCTTGAGAAGGCGGCGGCTCAGTGGTTCCACGCCAAATGGCGCGTGCCGGAATCGGCCTACCTCGAATGCATGGACGCTTATCTTGAGGGCCGCACCTCGAACGGCTGGTACCTCTGTCTCGACGGCGAAAAAATCATCGCCGGCATGGGCGTCATCGACAACGATTTTCACGACCGGAAGGACCTTGCCCCGAACGTCTGCGCGGTCTATACCGAGGCGGAGTACCGCTGCCGCGGGATCGCCGGCAGGCTGCTCGATATGACCGTTGAGGATATGCGCAAAAAGGGCGTTTCGCCCCTCTACCTCGTCACCGACCACACCGGCTTCTACGAGCGATACGGCTGGGAGTTCCTCTGTACTGTGCAGGGCGACGGCGAGCCCGAGCCCTCGAGGATGTATATCCACAGGTGACGGTGCATCAAAGGAGGATCCGTATGAAAAGGACGGCGGCCCTTGTCATCCTTGCGGCGCTGCTGCTGCAGGCGCTTTCCGTAACGGGCTGCGCCGAAAGGGAGCTGCGGCGGACGGGCTATGATTTCCTTTCCGATGCGGGAAAGGCGTTCTACGACTACGCCGACAGCGTCTATAACGGCTCCGCGCCGGCGGTCTTCGGCGAGGACTACGGGCTGAACGCCTTTGAAATGAGCGAGATCGTGGATATCTATTCCGACGACCACCCGGAGGTCTTCTGGATCGACGAACGCTATAATCTTTCCGGCGAAAAGGGCCGCTACGAGCTGCGCGCCTGCGTCGGCGGGGCGGAGCTTGATGAAATGAAGCGGGAGCTCGAGGCCGCGGTATCGAGCGTCCTCAGCGGGATCGGCCCGCGGGCTTCCGATTACGAAAAGGAGCTGTACATCCACGACTTCCTCACGGACAGCGTGGAATACGTCAAGGAGCTCTATGAGCCCGTCGGCGACGACGGCAGCTATACCGGCGGGTTCGCGAAAACGGCCTACGGCGCGCTGGTGGAGGGCAGCGCCAACTGCCACGGCTTCGCAAGGGCGTTCCACCTGCTGTGCCAAAGGGCGGGCGTGCAGTCCGCGATCCTTCAGGGCGATACGCTGTCGGGGGACAGCCACTGCTGGAACGCCGTACAGCTCGGCAAAAACTGGTATCACGTGGACGTGACGCACGACAACTCCGCGAAGGCGACCCTTGAGCTGCTTAGGTACGCGTACTTCAACGTTTCGGACGCGGCGATCCTGCAGACGAGGACGATACGCCCGCTATACAGCTTTTCCGGACGCGAGACCTGGTACAATTCCTTCGTGCCCGAATGCGGCAAAGACGACAGGACCTATTACGCCGAGAGCGGGGCGCTTGCCGAATACTCCGGCAGCATCGACGCGACCGTGAAGCGGATGACGCCGCACGGCGGCTGGTGGATGATCCGCATCGGCGAAGGGCTCGATTTCGATACGCAGCGTGAAAACCTCCCTTCCCGGCTCATAAAGCGGATGAACGCGCTCCGGGGCACGCATTACAGCACCGACTGCGGCGTCTATTTTGTCAGGTCCCTAAGGATCCTGCTCATCGAGGCGAAGGGCTGAGTATAAGCGATGTACAGCTTGATGAATGTGAATGAAAAAAGCAGGCACTTTGGCCTGCTTTTTAACTTATTCATTTCACAGGAGCTGGTCGTCGTCCGAAGGGATGTAAACCATAACGTCTTCAACGCTGCATTTCAATATCCGGCACAGGTCGTTGACAGTAGTGGTGTTTATCGGCTTGTTTTTCCTTAGTTTATCAAGGGTAGAGCTTGAAATGTGGTGCCGAACGATAAGCGAATAGGTAGTTTCAGCCGAGGATTTCAATGTTTGCCAAAAAGGCGCATAAGAAATCATCGACCGTCCCTCCTTTCCGTTCCTCGATACAATGGTATATTATGAGCGCTTTCTTGACAATGGTCGCTATAAAGACTATACTTTAATATACGATGATGCCGTATAACGGATAGGCTAGGTATACTAGCTAACCAGAGGCATTAAAACACGTTAAGCGTATGCCGTCGGCGTTTAAGTATGTGCGGCATATGCCAAAACAAACATGAATCAGGAGGAAAGTATGGAAGAAAAAGTATTGATCAAAAGCAAAAAGAAGAGCTTAAAGGTCATTAAAACAGCGCTTGGCATATTGGCAGGAGTACTGTTTATAATACCGATACTGGACTATCTATTTGCCCATTCGAAAAATTGGGGTTTTGGTTGGTACATTGCACAGGGAAGCGCACTGCCGTTGATATGCTGGCTGCTTGCAGGCGTAACGGTAGCATTGCTTGTGGTTTTCTCGAAGATGTATTCGAAAGCTGATTTGACGGTTACGGATAAGCGGGCTTACGGTTTGGCGGCTTTCAATAAAAGGGTGGATATCCCGATTGACATGATATCCGCCGTTGGTACCGGTGCATTCAGCACTGTCAAGATCGCTTCTTCATCCGGCGCTATCAAGTTCGGAATGCTCGAAAATTGTGGAGAGATCCATTCAGTTATCAGTAAGCTGCTGATGGATAGGCAGAATAATAAGAAGCAGGAAGCACCGACAACGATAATTGAAAAAAGCGAAGCCAATGAGCTTGAAAAATATAAAGAACTCCTCGATAAGGGGATAATCACCCGTGAGGAGTTTGAAGCAAAGAAGAAGCAGATTTTGGGACTGTAATAACGAAAAGGCAAGAAAGATTCAAATAAAGAGCAATTGCATATAAAAACCGGCGCCCGGAGATCCGGACGCCGATTTTTTGTTTTTGGAAATTACTCCTCTTCGGGAGCGCCGACGGGGCAGGTACCTGCGCAGGCACCGCAGCTTACGCACTTCTCGGGATCGATCTCGAACTTGCCGTCGCCCTCGTAGATGGCTTCCATGGGACATTCTGCCGCGCAAGCGCCGCATGCGATACAAGCGTCAGTGATCTTATAAGCCATTGTTGTTACCTCCTGGGTTGGTGATGGTCTGCGGTTCGCCGCCTTTTGCGCAGGGGCAATAGGCCGCTCTCCCGCGTTCGCCTATTATTTTAACATGAAAAAAAACAAAATCAAGATGTTTGATAAAAAAACTTCGCCGTTTTGGGTCTTTTGCGCGAAAAATCAAAACTCTGCCGCAATTTGGGCAAGATTTGGGATATAAACTCGCAGGCGACGCAAGAGGGATAAAGCAGGGGCGGTGATCTGCCGCCTGCCGGAAAAACCAAGCACCGGAATTGGCGAGCCGGAAAACGCAAAGCCTCGGAGTCGGCGGCCCGCGAGCGAAGCGAGCCCCGCAGCGGGTCAGCGCGCGGCGGCGCGATAGCCGCCGAAACACGATAGCTCGGTTGCGATGGAAAGGGCCGCGCCGAAGGCGCCCGATAACCCTTCACGTTTGTGCGAAAAAACTCGGAGAATCCCGCCTTTGTTACAGGCGGAACAAAGCCGAAGGCGCAAAACGCCCCCGTCGCATGGCTTCCCCTCGAGTGGCAGCGAGCAAGCTCGCTCGCTGGCCGCAGGCCTGATGAGGTGGAAACGCCACGGAAAACCAAAGCCTCGTGCACCAATGGGGACGGTTCTCTTTGGTACAATATGCAGCATGAAGGTGGGTTTAATTCGCCCTGCACCAAAGAGAACCGTCCCCATTGGTGCAATAAGGCCATCTCCGGAGCAAACATATCCCGCCACACCGCGGGCGGCAGGTTGCCGCCCCTACAATATTATGTTGCGGGCGGAACTGATCACGATGGAAAAACGAGCCGCGCTGCATGTCTTCCCCATTGGTGCAGCCGCTAAACAAAAACTCCGCAGGTTTTGCCTGCGGAGGAAAAGAAAACTTTTATTACTTTGATTATTTCTGCTCCATGGCGTCCTTGAGGGACTTGCCGGGCTCAGTGCGAGCGGATGCGAGCCGCTGCGGGTCAGCGCGCGGCGGCGCGATAGCCGCCGAAACACGATAGCTCGGTTGCGATGGAAAGGGCCGCGCCGAAGGCGCCCGATAACCCTTCACGTTTGTGCGCACTAACTCGGAGAAGGGGGAAACTCAAAAGACTTTTAGCGCCATAGTATCTTAATGCGCCTCGTGCATCCCGATAAAAAACTCCGCAGGTTTTGCCTGCGGAGGAAAAGATATCTTTTATTACCGTGATTATTTCTGCTCCATGGCGTCCTTGAGGGACTTGCCGGGCTTGAACGAAACGCTGCGGGTGGCGTCGATCTCGATAGCCTCGCCGGTCATGGGGTTGCGGCCCTTGCGGGCGGGACGCTCGCGGACGTCGAAGCAGCCGAAGCCGACGATCTGGACTTTTTCACCCTTGCGGAGCTCGTCGATGATGAGATCGAAAACGGAGTTGACGGCAACGTCCGCATCGCGCCTGGAAAGCTTGGCAGTGTTTACAAGAGCATTGATAAGCTGAGCCTTGTTCATGGTAGATCCTCCATATAAAATAGTTTGATATTCTTTTCCAGCTTAAAGCTGTGAGTTAAGGCTGAAAGCCGGTCCGACCGGGGAAAAACCTCCCGGGTCATTGGCCTTGAATATTTTAACAGCACATTCCAAAAAACTCAATAGTTATTTGATATATTTTAAGCTTTTTTTTGAAAAATTATTCATCGGACTTGACTTTGTCCCAGTATTCGTCCATCTCGGCAAGCTCCATATCCTTAAGCTGTCTGCCGTCCTTGAGGATGCGGCGCTCCATCTCGGTGAAGCGGCGCATGAACTTGTCCGCCCCCGCGCGAAGGGCGAGCTCGGGATCGACCTTATTCAGCCTCGCCACGTTGACGACCGAGAACAGCAGGTCGCCGATCTCCTCGGTCACGGCCTCGGGAGTGCCGTCGGTCATGGCGCGAAGCACCTCGTTCGCCTCCTCGCCGACCTTATCAAGCGCTTCAAAGGCGTTCTTCCAGTCGAAGCCCACGTGCGCGGCCTTCTTCTGCAGCTTATAGCTGCGCATCAGGGCGGGGAAGGAGGCGGGCACCGCGGCCATCGCGTCCGCGACGGTCTGCTGATGCTTCTCCTTTTGCTTCAGGTTCTCCCAGTTGACGAGCACCTCGTCCGAGTCCGCAACATGGACCGTGCCGAACACGTGCGGGTGGCGGTAGATCAGCTTGGCCACGATGCCGGTGATCACGTCGCGCATGCTGAACTCGGAGCATTCCTCCTCGATGACGGCGTGGAACACCACCTGCAGCAGCAGGTCGCCGAGCTCCTCCTCGAGCGCGGTCAGGTCGTTTCGGTCGATCGCGTCCAGCACCTCGTAGCTCTCCTCTATCAGCGAGGAGCGCAGGCTCTCATGGGTCTGCTCGGCGTCCCAGGGGCAGCCGCCCGGCGCGCGCAGGCGGCGCATGACTTCCATCAGCTCGTCGAACCCATAGCGCGTGCGCTCGGTCAGCTCGGGCACGCGCAGTATGAGCACGGTATCCGCGCCGAAAAGGCCGGCGTTCTCCGGGTGATCGAGGGAGGAGAGCCCGATGGTATGCGCCCTGTAGCGGCAGTTTTCGTCCAGCTTCATCAGCACGACCGGGAAGGCGTCGGGATAGAACTCCCCGAGCGCCAGCTTCAGCTCGCCCGCGATCAGCCGGTCGTTCACCTCCTCGACGACGAGCGGGTGCCGCGCCGAAAAGAGGCGGATATCGAAGCAGGTGCGCAGGTCGCGATCGGTAAAATAGGGAACGGCGCCCAGGCTCTGCGCCGCGGCGACGGCGGCCTCGGCAAAGCCCGCGCCGGGCAGCAGCTCCACGGTAAAGCCGTTTTCATCGGCGGCTTCGAACAGCTTTCTGCCCAGCTCCTCGCCGGGACCCCGCCCGAGCACCGCGAACGCGGCCTCCTCATGCGGGTCGGAGACGAGGGCCTTCACTATCGAGTCGTTGAGGTCTTCAAAAAAGGGGCTTTCGTTGTAGAGCGCGTCGAGCGGGACCGCGTCGGGCCGGATATCGAGCACGGTGCGCGAGCAGGGGTGCTCGGCCGTCTGCAGATACAGCGCTTCGGCGCCCTCTAGCGCCGCCCTTGCCTCCTCGGAAAGGAGCCCGGGCAGTGAGAACGGGATGACGGTCAGTTTTTTCATTGGTTCATTTCCTCCATGGGGTCGGATCCGTCGGTATTGTTTTGTTTGCTTTTAAGGCGGTTTTTAAGGCGCCGGTCAAGGATCAGCGCGGCGGTGAGCGACAGCGTGTCGACTATCGGCTGCACCCACATAAGGCCGTAGAGCGGGCGCACGGCGTCCGTAAGGAACAGCAGCGGGATATCGAGCACGCCCTTGCGCATCAGCGAAACGGTCAGCGATTCGCCGGCGCGGCCCATCGCCTGGAACTTGGTTATCATCGGATAGCACACGCTCATGAACGGCATCGCGATGACCATGCGGCGCAGGAACGAGGCGGCGTAGGTCACGGTCGTTTTATCCTCGATAAACAGCCTCGTCAGCCCCGGCGCGAAGCTCTCGTAGACGGCCACCGAGAGGAGCGCGAACGAGAGCGAGATCAGCACGCCGAAGCGGAAGCAGCTTTCGCTCCTTTCATGATCGCCGCGCGCGTGATTGTAGGCCACGAGGGGCAGGAGGCCGCTCGCGCAGCCTATCGAGAAGAACAGCGGCAGCTGGTCGAGCTTCTTGGTGATGCCGAGGGCGGCGACCGCCTCCGAGCCGTATTTCGAAACGAACGCGAGCTGGGCCGAGACCGCGACCACGGTCAAAAGATACTGCAGCGCCGAGGGGAGGCCCACGCTCAGCACGCCCGAGGCGTGCCGCTTGGCGGTCTTAAGGCGCCGGGGCGAGACGGAAACGATCGTTCCCCCCCTGCGGCGCGCGATATAGATAAGGAAATACCCGAGGCCTGCGCAGTTCGAAAGCGCCGTGGCCGCGCCCGCGCCGGCGGCGCCCATGCCGAGGCCGAACGGCAGCACGAACACGGGGTCGAGCACGATATTGATAAAGCACCCGAGCGTCGCGCCGATCGAGGCCGCGAGCGAAGCGCCCTCCGAGCGCACAAGGTTGGTCAGCAGCGTCGTCAGCGCCGTGGGCACCGCGCCGAGCACCGCGGCGTAAAGAAGATAGCCCCTCGCGTATTCGAGCGAGGCCTCCTTCGCGCCGAGCAGGCGCAGTATCGGCTGGGAGAACAGCGCTATGAGCACGGCGAGCGCCGCGGCGGAGACGAGCCCCCACCAGAAGCAGAAGGAGGAGACCTCCCTTGCCTCGTCACGGAGGCCCGAGCCGAGCTTCCTTGCCGCAAGGCTCGCGCCGCCGACGCCGAACAGGTTCGATACCGCCGTCAGCAGCAGAAACACCGCGCCGGCCGTCGTGACCGCGGCGGTCTGGTCGGGGTCGTTGAGCCTTCCCACGAAGAAGGTGTCCGCAAGCGAATAGAGCAGCGCCACCATCTGGCTCGCGATCGCGGGCAGGATCTGGGCGAGCACGGCTCTTTTGACGGGGAGGCGCTCAAAGACCTCCTCGCGCGTGGGTTTTTCGCGGGAGCTTTTCATTAATAACGATAACGATCAGGCCTCAGTGCCCGAGGTGGAAGAGGCCGAGCAGCCTGCCGTCGTTGAGGCGGCCGATCTCCATATAGGAGCAGTCGAGGATGGCGGGGAAGGTGCTCCCCTCCTCGGCGGTATAGATCACCCAGCCCTCGTCGGGCAGGGCGTTTATATCGGCGACGTCCGGGCAGCAGAGGTCCTCTGAGAGGTACAGCAGGCCCTTTTCGACCGTGTACTCGGCCATATGCTCGGTGAACTCCTCATAGGTCATGCCGAGCGCCTCGATCGCCTTTGCGAGCGGCTTCCCCACGTAGCGGAAATGCCAGGGCTCGAACGCGACGTGCGTTATCCCCTCGCTGCCGACGGGGTAGCGCAGGATGAAGCCGAAATCGGAGCAGTGCGCCTTGACCCAGTCAAAGGCCGCGTGGCTGATCAGCGGCACGCGCTCGCCGGCGGCGCTCATGGTGGAGAGGTCCACAGCAAGGCCGGTGTGGTGCTCGCTGAAGCCGGGAAGGGCGACGTACATCGAAGCGTATTCCGCGCCCTGCTCGGCCAGCTTTTCGTCGTAGACGCGCTGCTGATATTCGAGCGTGCGGAACGAGCTGGTCACCAGCAGGCGGTCGCCGCCGGTCCGGTTACAGAAGGCCTCGGCGAACGAATCGAGCGCCGTCACGACCTCGGGCAAAAGCGCATGGTCGTTGTTGGTGAGCAGCAGCCAGCGGCCGGTGTTGCCGTGAAGGGCAAGGAGCCGCGTGCCGGCCTCGTCGACCCAATCGCAGCGGTGGGAATAGTTCACGAGCACGAAGTTCCCGCTCAGGGGATAGCTTTCGAGCTCGATCACGGCATACGGCGCGGGCGTGGGGGAGGGCGTGGGCTCCGGCGTCGGTTCGGGCGTGGGGGAGGGCGTCGGCACGGAGGTCGGCGCAGAGGTCGGCCGTTCGATCGGTACGGGCTCGGGCGTGCCGCTGCAGCCCGCTATAAAGCAGGCGATAAACAGCGCCGCCAGCAGCAGGGCGGTTATTCTATTGTATGAAGCGAAACGCATCTATGCTAACGTTCTTAGAGTATTTTCGTGGGATCAGAGCCTCGCGGCGCCGCTCCTCCTCGCGGCCTCGGCAACGGCCTTTGCGACCGCGGGACCGACGCGCTTATCGAAGGCCTGCGGGATGATGTAGTCCTCGGAGAGCTCCTCGTCGGAGATCAGGGAGGCGAGCGCCTCGGCCGCGGCTATCTTCATCTCGTCGTTTATATCCTTCGCACGCACGTCGAAGGCGCCGCGGAAGATGCCGGGGAACGCGAGCACGTTGTTGATCTGGTTCGGATAGTCGCTCCTGCCGGTCGCGATCACGCGAGCGCCGCCGGCCTTCGCGTCCTCGGGGAAGATCTCGGGCGTGGGGTTCGCGCAGGCGAACACGATCGCGTCCTTGGCCATGGTCTTCACCATTTCGACGGAAACGGTGTTCGGGGCGGAAACGCCGATGAACACGTCCGCGCCTGCGAGCGCGTCGGCAAGGCTGCCTTTCCTGCCCTCAAGGTTCGTGACCTTCGCCATCTCCTCCTTGACGGGATTCATGCCCTTCTCGCGGCCCCGGAATATGATGCCGGTGCGGTCGCAGAGGGTGATGTGCCTGACCCCGCGCGAGAGCAGCAGGCGGCAGATCGAGATGCTCGCCGCGCCCGCGCCGTTGATGACGATGCGGACCTCGTCCATCCTTTTGCCGACGAGGCGGAGGGCGTTCGTCAGCCCCGCGAGCGTTATGACGGCGGTGCCGTGCTGGTCGTCGTGGAAGATCGGGATATCGCAGATCTCCTTGAGCCTGCGCTCTATCTCGAAGCAGCGGGGAGCGGAGATGTCCTCAAGGTTCACGCCGCCGAAGCTGCCGCTGAGCAGCCAGATCGTGTGCACGATCTCGTCCACGTCCTTGGTCTTGAGGCAGAGGGGGAAGGCGTCCACGTTGCCGAAGTTTTTAAAGAGCACGCATTTGCCCTCCATGACCGGCATTGCGGCCTCGGGGCCGATGTCGCCCAGGCCCAGCACGGCGGTGCCGTCGGTCACCACGAGGCAGAGATTATGCCGCCTCGTCAGCTCATAGCTCTTCATGACGTCCTGCTGTATCTCAAGGCAGGGCTGAGCTACGCCCGGGGTGTAGGCGAGGGACAGGTCCTCGCGGGTCTCGGTGGGAACGGTCGAAACGACCTCGATCTTGCCCTTCCATTCGCCGTGCAGGCGCAGGCTTTCCTTTGCGTAATCCATAGCGCACCTCTTTTTTGATTATTCGGGATGCCGCGTTTTAAAGCGGCGTACAACTTTATTATTATATCACGAAAACGCCGCCGAGCACAAGAGCGGGATGCGCGGCGCAGCCCCAAAAACGGCCCGCGGAAGCGGCAAAAAAACCGGCCCGCCGCGGGGCCGGGGGAGCGCATTTTATATTTCGTCTCCGTTCGGCTTGATTCTTGATTTACGCCGCGAAAGAGGCTATAATAGTGCCGTATTGTTCCTCATGAAAAACAAGGGGAGCAAAAGCAAAAACACAGGAGGAACATCAAATGAAAAAGCTTATCGCTGTCGTACTCGCCGCCGTCATGGCGCTGGGCGTGCTCTCCATGGCCGCCTGCAGCGAGAAACCCGCCGCGAACGCCGATTTCAAGGTCGGCGCGATCCTGATCGGCGACGAAAACGAGGGCTACACCTACGCTCATATCGAGGGCATCGAGGCCGCCAAGAAGGCCTGCGGTCTTTCGAACGAGCAGGTCATCTACAAGTACAGCGTCGGCGAGAACGAGTCCTGCTATGAAGCGGCCGTCGACCTCGTTCAGCAGGGCTGCAAGATCATCTTCGCGAATTCCTTCGGTCATGAGAGCTACATGATCCAGGCCGCGAAGGAGTATCCCGACGTGCTCTTCTGCCACGCGACCGGCCAGACCGCCGCCAAGCAGGAAGGCATGAAGAACATCTTCAACTACTTCACCGGCATCTATGAAGCCCGCTACGTCTCCGGCATCGTCGCCGGCATGAAGCTCAAGGAGCTCATGGACGCGGGTTCCGTCACCGATCCCTACATCGGCTACGTGGGCGCTTTCCCCTATGCTGAGGTCGTCTCCGGCTACACCGCCTTCTTCCTCGGCATCCAGTCCATCGTGCCCGAGGCCCATATGGACGTTCAGTACACCGGCAAGTGGTTCGACCTCACCGCCGAGGCCGAAGCCGCCAACATGCTGATGGCCCGCGGCTGCTGCATCATCGGTCAGCATGCCGACTCCACCGGCGCGCCCACCGCTGTTCAGACCAAGCTCGACGAGGGCAGCGTCGTTTACAGCGTCGGCTACAATATCGACATGCTCAAGGTCGCTCCCACCGCGGCGCTGACCTCCCCCCAGAACAATTGGGGCGCCTACTACACCTACGCGGTCAAGACCGCCATGGAGGGCAAGGAGATGAAGCAGGATTGGTGCAGCGGCTATGCCGACGACGCGGTCCAGATCTCCAAGCTGGGTCCCTCCTGTGCCGCCGGCACCGAGGAGGCCGTCAACGAGGCCATCGCGAAGATCAAGAGCGGCGAGCTCCACGTCTTCGACTGCGCGAACTTCACCGTGGGCGGCGAGCACCTCACCAGCTATGACAAGAGCTGGGGCTTCGAGGGCGTCGAGCTGATCTGGGACGGCTATTTCCATGAGTCGGAAAAGATCTCCGCGCCTCTGTTCGATATCCGTATCGACGGCATCACCGAGCTGAACGCAGAGAGCATCGGCTGATAGCTGAAATCAACAGCATGGACCCGACGGTTTCCCGCCGGGTCTTTTGGTTTCCGAAAAGTTTTCACGGTTGCTGTTATCTGTAAACGAATGGTTTGACCCTTCTCCGAGGCATTTGAATAATCGCGGTTC
>JAEEKE010000030.1 GCA_016282255.1 Bacillota bacterium | reverse complement strand
GCAAGGGCGTTTCCTTCCAGTGCTGCCCCGCCGGCGTCATCTACCGTAAGAGCATCGCCAAGGACGTTCTCGGCACCGATGATCCCGTTGAAGTCCAGGCCGCGCTCGACACCTGGGAGAAGTTCGACGCAGTCGCCGCTCAGGCCAAGGAGAAGGGCTACTACATGACCGCTTCCTTCGCTGAGACCTTCCGCGCATTCTCCAACAACTGCACCAAGCCCTGGGTCGACGAGAACGACAACCTCCAGTTCGACGATCAGATCACCGCTTGGATCGACCAGACCGACAAGTACATTGAGAACGGCTACACCCTGACCGCCGGCGTATGGGATCAGGAGAAGACCAACCAGATGTTCGCAGACGGCAAGACCATGACCTTCTTCGGTCCCGCCTGGTACTACAACTTCTGCATGACCAACGCCATGGATCCCGAGAAGGGCTGCGTCGGCGACTGGTGCATCATCAAGGGGCCCCAGGCTTACTTCTGGGGCGGCACCTGGCTCCTCGCGGCTACCGGCAGCGACAACACCGAGATGCTCAAGGACATCTTCGAGACCTTCACCGTCAATGAGGACGTCCTCACCAAGATGGTCAAGGACGACAACCAGTACGTAAACAACACCAAGGTCGTTAAGAAGTTCGCTGAGGACACTACCTACGGCAACACCGCTATCCTCGACGGTCAGAACGACATCGCCGTCTTCTACGCTCTCGCCGAGAACATCAAGTGGGAGAACCACACCAACTACGACCAGCTCCTCAACGAGGGCCTGCAGAACAAGCTGCAGGAGTTCTACAACGGTTCCGTCGACAAGGAGACCGCTATGAAGAACTTCTACCAGTACGTCAAGGAGACCTACCAGAACATCAAGCTTCCCGAAGCCTGATCCTACTCAATACTGCGGCAGGGGAGCACCCTGCCGCAGTGTTTAATTAAGCCTCAACGGAGGAGATGAATCCGATGGAAAAACCGATGCTGACAAGGGACGGCAAGCTGAAATCCGTCAGCTATGCGAAATGGGGATACATTTTCATAGCGCCGTTTTTCATTGCCTACATCGTGTTCACGCTGGTACCTCAGTTCCTGACCATTTACAACAGCTTTTTTGAGAATTACCGCATCGGCCTGAGCCAGGTCGGCCCGAACTACGTCGGGCTCGCGAACTACAAGGAGCTGTTCACGGCGGATTCCGGCGGCACGATACTGATACTCAAATATGCCGGGAACACCCTCATTATGTGGATCCTCGGCGCCGTGCCGCAGTTCGTGATAGCGATGCTTCTTGCGCTGTTCTTCACGAGCTACCGGCTCAACATCAAGGGGCAGGGCTTCTTCAAGACGGTCATCTACATGCCCAACCTGATCATGGCGGCGGCGTTCTCGATGCTGTTCTACACGCTCTTCTCCCGCGTCGGTCCCATCCAGGGCCTGCTTGAAAACTGGGGGGTGCTGGATCAAAGCTTCGATTTCTTCTCGCACCGTGTGACTGTACGCGGCATGATCGCCCTGATGAACTTCCTTATGTGGTTCGGCAACACCACGATCGTTCTGATGTCGGGCATCATGGGCATCGACCAGAGCCTGTTCGAGTCCGCCACGATCGACGGCGCGAACTCCGTTCAGGTCTTCTTCAAGGTCACGATGCCCCTGCTCATGCCGATCTTCGTCTACTGCCTGATCACCGCTCTTATCGGCGGCATCCAGATGTTCGACGTGCCGCAGGTCCTGACCAACGGCAAGGGCCAGCCCAATGAGACGACGAGGACTCTCGTCATGTATCTCAACAATTACCTTAAGAACAAGAACTTCGGCATGGCCGGCGCGATCTCCGTGATCATCTTCATTATCACCGGCGTCCTCGGCGCGATCGTTTACAGGATGCTCTCCGCTCAGTATAAGGACCAGAAGAGGCCTCACAGGGAAAGGAGGGGCAACGTTATATGATGAAAAATTCCAACAGCGCAAATACCGCCGGCAAGATCAAGCTGACGCTGATGCGTATAGTCGTTTACTCGATCCTGATCTTCCTGTGCATCCTCTGCCTGTTCTTCTTCTACCTGATGATCATCAACTCGACCAGGTCGAACGCACAGCTTGCAACGGGCTTCTCGCTCGTGCCGCAGGGCAATTTCTTCAAGAACTTTGTCAACGCGTGGAACGACAGCTCCATCAATATCCCGCGCGGCATGCTCAACAGCCTCATCGTGGCGCTTTCAACGGCAGTTATCACGACCTATTTCTCGGCCCTCACCGCGTTCGGCGTCCATGCCTACGACTTTAAGGGCAAGAAATTCGTCTTCACCTTCATCATGGCCATCATGATGATCCCCGCCCAGGTCTCCGCGCTCGGCTTCTATCAGATGATGCTCAAGCTGAACATGACCAACAGCTACATCCCGCTGATCGTTCCGGGCATCGCCGCTCCCGTCGTATTCTTCTACATGAAGCAGTACATGGAAAGCGTCCTCCCGCTCGACGTCATCGACGCGGCCCGTGTGGACGGCTCCGGCGAATTCCGCACCTTCAACACGATCGTGCTGCCCATGATCAAGCCCGCGCTCGCGGTGCAGATGATCTTCTCGTTCGTCAGCTCCTGGAACAACTACTTCATCCCGGCGCTGCTGCTCGACAAGGCGGATATGAAGACCGTCCCGATCATGATCGCACAGCTCAGGAGCGCGGACTATTCCAAGTTCGATATGGGTAAGGTCTATATGTTCATCCTTCTGGCGATCCTGCCGGTCATGATAACCTATATCATCCTGTCCAAGTCCATCATCAAGGGCGTCACCGCCGGCAGCGTCAAGGGCTGATACCGGCAGCATAAAGGAGCGAAAAGGAGCTAAAAGCAGTGAAAACCTGGCTGGGCTATCAAAAGGGCATAAACTTAGGCGGCTGGTTCTCCCAGTGCGTGCATACCGAAGAGCATTACGATTCCTTCATCACGCCCGAGGACTTCCCGGTCATCAAAAGCTGGGGAGCGGACCACGTGCGAGTGCCGGTCGATTACGAGCTGCTTGAGGACCGAAACGGCGAGCCGCGCGAAAGCGGATACTTAAGGCTCGAAAAAACGATCGCCCTCTGCAGGGAAGCCGGGCTCAATATGGTGCTCGACCTGCATAAGACCGCGGGCTTTTCCTTCGATAAAAACGAGGGCGAAGCGGGCTTTTTCGAGAACGAATACTACCAGGAGCGCTTCCTGATGCTTTGGGAGCGCATCGCAGATCGTTTCGGCGGCAATACGGATATGCTCGCCTTCGAGCTTTTGAACGAGGTCACCGAAAAGGAATACGGCCCCGTCTGGAACCGCATCGCCTCCGAATGCATCGCCCGCATCCGCGCTATTGCGCCCGGGATCCCGATCCTCGTGGGCGGGTACTGGCACAACAGCGCCGTCTCCGTAAAGGATATCGACGTCCCCGTCGATGAAAACATCATCTTCAATTTCCACTGCTACGAACCGCTGATCTTCACGCATCAGGGCGCGTACTGGATGGAGACCATGGATCCCGACCTCAGGCTGCCCGCGTACGCTTCCTACGGCGAAATGGCGGCCGCCTGCCGCCGCACGCAGATCTATTCCTGCGTGGATCTCGACGCGCTGCCGTCCGAAGAAGGGCTTTCAACCGAGTTCTTCATCTCCTTTATGGCGGAGGCTGTCGCGGCGGCGGAAGCAAAGAGCGTGCCGCTCTACTGCGGCGAATACGGCGTTATCGACAAGGCTTCGCCCGAGGATGCGCTCGCATGGTACCGCATGATCAACGCCGCCTTCCTCCATTACGGCATAGGCCGCGCCGCGTGGAGCTATCGCAGGATGGATTTCGGTCTTTCGGACGAGAGGATGGACGCGGTTCGTGAAGAATTGCTGAAACATATCTGAAGTGCGGAACAGCAGCACAGCAGCACAGCATACGGAAAAGGACCCTCGGTGCAGAGGGCCCTTTTCCGTATGCATGAGTTTGGGTTTTAGTAGCCTATCACGATACCGAGGAAGATGAACAGCACAACGAGCGCGAGGTTCGCCGCGAACAGCGGCGCGCTTTTTTTGACCCATTTGAAATAGTCGACCTCGATCATCGAAAGCCCGATCAGCAGCACCGGGGAGGTGGGGAAGAGCACGTTCGTATAGCCGTCGGCAAAGGTGTAGATGAGCACGAGCATCTGCTTTGAAAGGCCCACGTTGACGACCGCCAGCATGCCCATCACGAGTATCGCCTTGGCCGTGGAGGAGGAGATAAAGAACTCCAGCACGAGGATGATCCCGTAGAGCAGCAGCGCTATGAGGAAAAGATTCCTTCCGGCGACGAGCTCGTTTATATGGTGCACGATCGTCGGCATGATGCCGCCCTCGTCGAAGATGTATTTGATCGACGAGGCGATGGCGATGAACACGATGCTCGGCAGCGCGCTCACGGCGCCCTTTAAAAAGCTTTTGAACACTGCGCCGGGCTTACGGGAGCAGATGATGCCCGCGAGCAGGCCGAATATGAGGAAATACGCGATAAGGAACACGACCGTGTAATCGCGCAGCGCGGCGACCGAGGAGCAGGTTATCAGTATTGCGAGGCAGACGAGCAGGAAAACTATATAGGTGATGCGGATCCGTTTTGCTTCTGCGGGGCTGTATTCGTTTTCAACGGGCTGCGCGTTTTTTTCGCGCAGCTTTTCGTCGTGCGCGGCGGTCAGGCTCGCGGAGGGATCCTTCGTGATGCGCCTGACGTAGAGGTAAACGAACAGCATCAGCAGCAGGTACATCACTATGAAGATCACGATCCTGTACCAGATATGCCCCATCGGATTCGCGCCGATGATGCTCGACGCCAGCAGCACCGTGAACGGGTTCGTTATCGCGCTCGCAAAGCCGAAGCCGCAGGCGATGGTGCTGATAAGAAAGCCGGTGAATGAGTCGAGCCCCACCATGACCGTGAGCGCGGCGACGATGGGCAGCAGCGTCAGCGTCTCCTCGAATTGCCCGAGGAACGCGCCGAAGCACATGAATACAAGGCCGACGGCGGCAAGCAGCAGGCCGCGGCGCTTCTGAAAACGCGCGGAGACCGCGCCGACCAGCACGCGGATGCCCCCGAAATCGTTCATGACCTGGAACGCCGCGAAGATCACGATCAGGAAGAGCGACAGCATGACGAGCGTCAGCCCGTTGTCGGAGAAGAAAACGAGTATCGGCGCGAGCAGGCCCTTGTAGAGCGGGATGCCGCCCCGGCCGTCGTCGCGGGTGTATTCAAGGTAGTTCGTGCTCCCGTCGGGATTCACGCCGAAGCTGCCCTTGGGGATCACGTACGTCATCACTATCGCCGCGATCATCAGCGCGAGCAGCAGCGCCGTCACCTGAATGAAGGTCTTCGTTGAAAGATCGATCAGACGGTCATTCGTCGGCTTTTTGTTCATCTTGCTTCTCCTTTATAAGATCCACGATAAGCGCCCAGCGCACTACCTGACGCCTGTTTTCCTCGGGGTAGAAATAATAGAGCTTGTCGTCATGATAGGTCTCGAACTCCTGATTGCAGGAGAACGGCAGCGCGGGCAGCGCGTCGAAGCCGACCGAGAAGCTCCTTTCGGGATCCTCGGAGGCATAGCAAAAGCCCTCCTTCGTCAGCCGGCAGACGCCGCGGTCGTGCGTCCTGTAGCGGCCCTTGACGCTGAAGATAACGGTCTTCACCGCCGCTTCAAGCGAAAGGCCGTCGAGCTCTTCCGCCTCCATCGCCTTTATGCGCTCGTAGTATTCGGCGATCGTATGCGGTTCGCCGTCGAAACGGTAGTATTCGTCGAATGTGAGCTTTTTCCCGCATTCGGTGCAGACGAACTCCCTGCCCACGCCCTTCGTGGTGTAGAGCGCACCGCAGTGCGCACAGCGGTAGAGGATGCTCTCAAGCCCCTCTGCCATATCCTTTTTATCGTAGCGGTTGAGCCCGAGCTTCGATTCGTCGTAGGAGATCCCTTCGGCGATGGCCGCGGAAAGCGCTTCGTTCGTCATCTGTGCCGCCTCCTCTGCCTTAATGATGCGGACGCCGGAGACGTTGATATCGGATCTATAGAAGCGCCTGCGCCATTTCGGGTTGGCGAAATACGCTCCCTCGATCTTAACGAGCAGGATATCCGCCTTCATCTTTTTAAGGAAGCCCGCGCTGTCGTCCACTATCGGATAGGGCGAGCCGGTGATGGAAAGGCGCCCTTCGGGGAACAGCGCCACGGGGTAGCCCGCGCGCAGCATCTTGCGGATGCCGACTGCGGTCACCATATCGGGAACGAACAGCTTCTTCGGTATGAATGCGGATTTTGCAGCGAGCTTTTTCAGGCCCGGCTTAGTAACTATATGCCTGTTGGCTACGAACGCAGCGCGCTTATCGCCGAGGAATCTATTAAGATAATAGAAGTCGTAAAACGATTCGTGGTTGCAGATCGCCACGAACGGCCCGTCCAGGTCCTTTAGCAGCGCGTCGTCGAAATGCAGCCGCTGCTTTTTGCCGATCAGGATATCGACCACGCGGAAGATACCGGTGTAGATCACCGAATCGGGCGTCCTGTCGTTCTCTTTGAAATAGAATTTATTAAGGAAGAATATCAGCGAAGCGAGCAGCAGCGCGCCGAGCCCCACGATGATGAGGATGAGCACGGGGAGGGGGAGGAGGTTGCTTATGAAATACCTCGTCGCGGCGCCCATCAGGTTGGAGGTCACGATCGAGGGGATGACGCCCGTCGCTACGGTCAGGATATAGCGCCCGTATTTGATCCGCCTTCCGCTCGCGAAATAGCAGATCGCCCCGAACGGAACGAGCGGCATGATGAACAGCAGATACATCAAAAGCGAGGTGCTGCGGTCCTTCTTCTGCGAGCTCGCGATCTTTTCTATCAGCTTTTCCTGCTTCGCAGCGGCGTCGTTATTGAAGCTGAACACGCGCACGAGCAGGTAGATCAGCGACGCGCCGAGGCAGACACCGAGGTCGCAGAGCAGCAGCGCCAGATAAAACGGGTAGCTCAGCCCGCTCGAGATCTGTATGAATTCGGCCGGGATGAACACGACGACCATCTGCAGCGCCTCAACGAGCACCACGGTCAGGCAGCCGAGCAAGCCCTTTGAAACGAGCAGCTCCTTCGCGCCGTCGATATCGTTGTTCAGCTCCATGCGGATATAGGGCACCATGATGTCCTTCATAAAGAAGACGAGCATCGTTATAACAGCCGCCGCCGAAACGCCGATTATGATCCTTTGAGTAGTCTTGCTCATAAACCTCCGAGCCCTTTGATCGCGTTTGAATACGCACGTTACAAACTAATATTTTACAGTATTTTCGCTTTTCTGTCAATATTCGCGGGGCAGTCAAATCCTTCCGTTCCGACCTTGTTTTTAAAGGCGGCATATAGTATAATACAGAAAAACCGGAAGGGAGAAAACCAATGAACGAGATCATAACCAAACGCAACCGGCTGCTTGCCCAAAAGGTCATCAAGGGCCTTGCTTCGCGCAACATGACCGGGTATTATGCCGAGACAAGGGAGGACGCGCTTCGCATCGCACTCAGCCTGATAGCTAAGGGCAGCTCCGTCACCATGGGCGGCGGCATGAGCGTGCACGAGATCGGCCTTGTAACCGCACTCAAGAACGGGGAATACGACTTCATCGACCGAGACAAGGCTCCGGACGGGCGCGCCGCGATGCTCGCTGCCTACGACGCGGACTGGTTCCTTTCAAGCGTCAACGCCATGACCGACGACGGCGTCCTCGTCAATATCGACGGCAACGCCAACCGCGTCTCCGCGATCGCGCAGGGCCCGAAGCAGGTGCTCTTCATCGTGGGGATGAACAAGGTCTGCGGCGATATCGACGGCGCGATGAAGCGCGCAAGGAACGTCGCCGCCCCGATCAACGCCCAGCGCTTCGGTCTTTCCACGCCCTGCACCTCGACCGGCGCCTGCATGAACTGCAAATCGCCCGATACGATCTGCTGCCAGTTCCTTATCACAAGGTATTCAAGGCATAAGGACAGGATACACGTCATCCTCGTCAACGACGTGCTCGGCTTCTGATCGGAGAAAAAACAATTCCTTATTCCGCCCGGGACCTGTTGAAAAGCGGAATAAAAAATGATAATATTATAGCTGCTTAAAATACCGGAAAGCGCGTTCCGGCAAATAACGGAGGTTTCAAATGGAAAGAAAAGTTGCATGGACTACCTATTCCGAAGAGGACTTTACTAAGCTCGACCGCATCGCGGCCGACTACAAGGCTTTCCTCGACAACGGCAAGACCGAGCGCGAATGCGTCCGCGAAGCCGTAAAGAAGGCCGAGGCCAAGGGCTATCGCGAGCTTGCCTGCGCCATCGAAAAGGGCGAGAAGCTCAACCCGGGCGACTGCGTCTACGTTAACTGGATGGGCAAGGCGATCATGATGTTCAAGCTCGGCAGGCAGCCCATCGAAAAGGGCATCAACATCGTCGGCGCGCATATCGACTCGCCGCGCATGGACCTCAAGCAGAATCCCCTCTATGAGGATACCGGCATCGCGTATCTCGACACGCATTATTACGGCGGCATCAAGAAGTATCAGTGGGTAACGCTGCCCCTGGCGCTCCACGGCGTAGTCGCAAAGAAGGACGGCACCGTTGTGGACGTCGTCGTCGGCGAGGATCCCGCGGATCCCGTCGTCGGCATCTCCGACCTGCTGATCCACCTCTCCGCCGACAAGATGGGCAAGAAGGCCTCGGTCGTCATCGAGGGCGAGGAGCTCAACGTCATCATCGGCTCGAAGCCCGTCAAGGATGAGGAAGCCAAGGAGCCCGTCAAGGACGCCATGCTCGCCATCCTCAAGGATAAGTACGGCATCGAGGAGGAGGACTTCCTCTCCGCCGAGATCGAGGTCGTTCCCGCGGGTCCCGCGCGCGACTTCGGCCTTGACCGCAGCATGATCCTCGGCTACGGCCACGACGACCGCGTCTGCGCCTATGCTCAGATCGACGCGATCCTTTCGATCGACGAGATCCCCGAGAAGACCATCTGCTGCATCCTCGCCGATAAGGAGGAGATCGGCTCCGTCGGCGCGACCGGCATGACCGGCAAGTATTTCGAGAATGCCGTCGCAGAGCTCATCAATCTGACCGGCGATTACTGCGACCTCAAGCTCCGCCGCGCCCTCACCGCGAGCCGCATGCTCTCCTGCGACGTCAGCGCGGGCTACGATCCGAACTTCGCCGGCGTGTTCGAGCGCAAGAACTCCGCCTATCTCGGCAAGGGCGTATGCTTCAATAAATACACCGGTTCGCGCGGCAAGGGCGGCTCCAATGACGCCAACGCCGAATACCTCGGCGCGCTGCGCAAGCTGATGGACGATGCGAACGTCAATTTCCAGACCGCCGAGCTCGGCAAGGTCGATCAGGGCGGCGGCGGCACCATCGCCTATATCTGCGCCGTCTACGGCATGGAAGTCATCGACAGCGGCGTCGCCGTGCTCTCGATGCACGCGCCGTGGGAGATAATCTCCAAGGCCGACCTCTACGAGGCCGTCAAGGCGTACCGCGCGTTCATGCTCAACGCGTAAAAAGCGGCGTCCGCCGCTCATACCGATGCAAAAAAGAAGGGGCTGTTCGTCAGCCCCTTCTTCCGTGTTTTGAGGTTATTCTTTTGCGCTGTTCCCGCCGAAGAACTTATCGAGCACGCCGCGCAGGAATTCGGCCACGTCCTTTAAGAACCTGCCGATATCGTTGAACACCTTCTTGACGCCGTCGGTAAACTTCTGCCAGCCGGTGGCGGCGTTCGCAAGGCCGAGCGCGCGCTGACGGATCTGCTCGACGTCGAGGCCCTCGAGCGTGCGGGCAAGGGTCAGGATCTGCTGCACCTGCTCGTCGGTGAGCTCAACGTCGTTATCCTCGGCGATGGCGCGGATCTGCGTCCTGACTTCCTCGTCGCCCATCTTCTGGGTCTCGTCAAGGATCTTCTTGAGCTCGATGATGACCTCGGTCGCCTCGTCGCTGCCGATGATCTCGGCCAGCTCGCCCGTGGTCAGCATCTCGTCGACGCCCGCCATCTTGGCGTATTCGCTGATGAGGCTGCCGGTCAGGCTCTCGTAGGCCTTGTAGATGCCGGTGAGCGCCGCGGTGCCGCTGACGGCGCGGGGGGCTGCCACGATGATCTTCGCGTCGGTGATGCCGACCGTCGCGAGCACGCTTTTATACATCTCCTCGGTGCAGTAGTTGATGTTGTGGGTGCTGATGTCGATGCCGCTGCCCTCGGGGAGCGCGCGGATATAGATGCTCGAGATCGAGCGCACGCCGATCTCATTCGAAGGGAGCTTGCCCTCAAAGTAGAAGCGCTCCTCGGAATTGGTCACGGTCAGGATGCGCCTTTCGTCCAGGCCCTCGGGCACGATGCCGAAGGCGGCGAACATCTCGCTGCGCTCCTCTTCGGTAAGGTCCGCGCCGAGCACGATGCGCCAGTCGCCCTCGTCCATGGCGAAGGAGGAGAAACAGGTAAACAGGGTAATGAAGGCAAGAATGCCTGCGATCAGTTTTTTCATGATTCTTTGTACTTTCCTTTCGGTATACGCCTTCCGCTGTGAACGATATGTTCCGGAAGGTTTTTGTTCTCGGTCGGTGCGTTCGCATCCGCTTTTCGGCGTTCCCGTCCGCTCCGTCCGCATACTATAGCACGAACTTCGGTATATTGCCACTGCTTTTTACGCCGTATGCGGACTAACGCGGATCAAACGACCCGGCCATATCTATATAACGCACGGGCGGCCGTTTCGGACTCAAAAATGCCGTAATATATTTATTTGCTTCTGTACAGATCGGCCAAAAAGCTGTATAATAACCATATCTGAGCACACGGAAGCGACCCTGCGGCGATAATGCGCGCTCCGCCGCATCCGGCAGTCAAATGCACAATCTTTAAGCCAATACGGAGGAATCACAATGGAAAAGAACAGCGGTTTCGCAACACAGCAGATCCACGTCGGCAAGCTGGAGATCCCCGGCATCGCGCCCCTCGCAACACCGATCTTCCAGACCTCTACCTTTGAATTCGCCACCACCGAGCAGGGCGCCAAGCGCTTCGCTCTCGAGGAGCCCGGCTATATCTACACCAGGCTCGGCAATCCCAACATCACCAAGATCGGTCAGAAGCTTGCCGCGCTCGAGCATGCGGAGGCCGGCATGGCGATGTCGAGCGGCATGGGCGCCGTGACCACCGTACTCTGGACCGCGCTCAAGGCGGGCGATCATCTTCTCGCCGACGATGCGCTCTACGGCTGCACCTTCTCCTTCTTTACCCACGGGCTTACCCGCTACGGCGTTGAGGTCACCCTCGTCGATTTCTCCGATATCGAAAAGGTCAGGGAAGCGATCCGCCCGAATACCAAGGTCTTCTATTTCGAGACTCCGACCAATCCGAACCTCAAGATCATCGATATCGAAGCGGTAGCGAAGCTCGCGCACGAGACCTGCCCCGAGGCAAAGGTCATCGTCGACAATACCTTTGCCACTCCGTATCTGCAGAGGCCCCTCGATCTCGGCGCGGACGTAGTCATCCACAGTGCCACCAAGTACCTCAACGGCCACGGCGACGTCATTGCCGGCATGGCCGCCGGCAAAGCCGATTTCATCCAGGAGTGCACGCTGTTCGGCCTCAAGGATATGACCGGCGCGGTCCTCGGGCCCTTCGAAGCCTACCTTATCGACCGCGGTCTCAAGACCCTCGATATCCGCGTCAAGAAGCACTGCGAGAACGCGATGAAGGTCGCCAAGTTCCTCGAGGGCCATCCGATGGTCAAGCGCGTCATCTATCCCGGCCTCGAGAGCCATCCCCGCCACGACGTCGCGAAGAAGCAGATGCGCAACGGCTTCGGCGGCATCGTGACCTTCGAGCTCAACGCCACCCGCGAGGAGAGCGCCGAGTTCACCAACAGCCTCAAGCTCTGCACCATCGCGGTCAGCCTGGGCGATGCGGAGACCCTTATCGAGCATCCCGCGACGATGACCCACAGCACCTACACCCCCGAAGCGCTCGAGGAAGCCGGCATCGGCGTCAGCATGCTCCGCATCAGCGTCGGCCTTGAGGACGCCGAGGATATCATCGCCGATCTCGACACCTGCCTCAACGCTCTGAAAAAGTAAACCCTCGCTGAAAAACCGGGGCTGCCGAACGCTCGGCAGCCCCTTTTCCTTTGTTCATCTCAGGAAAGGCGGCCCGTTTCAGCGGGCCGCATGTTGACAAAACGTATTAAACTATTTTATAATAAACTATCATAGGATGGGTATGTGCCGCTGTGCGGCATACGCAGCCCGTGTTTGATAACTTATTCAAGGAAGGCGATAAGATGGGTAAAAATGCAGATAAAAGCAAAATGCCCAGCCGCAGGCCGATGAGCTCTGCGAAGCTGCTTAGGATATGCTTCCTTGTTATTGCCGATATCATCGCGCTCAATCTTGCGGTATTTCTTTCGCTCTACCTTCGTTTCGAGCTCGACGTCACAAAGGTGATCGGCACCATATATCTCGATTACGCGCTCAAGTCCGCTCCCGTCTACACCGCCCTCGGCATAATCATATTCGCTCTGTTCAGGCTCTATACCAGCCTTTGGGAATACGCGTCCCTTGATGAAGCGATAAGCATCGTCATTGCCTGCTTCGTGACGGACGTCGTCAGCTTCATAGGCTTTAAGCTGCTTCATTGGCGCATGCCGATGAGCTTCCATGTGCTAAACGGCATATTGCTCGTCGTCTTTATCCTGCTGATCCGCTTCTCCTACCGCCTTATACGCCGCAACTGGCGGCATAAGAGCCGCGGCGCAAAGCGCACGCTGCTGATCGGTGCGGGCCGCTCGGGCATGATCACCTTGCAGGATATCCAGGCCAACACCTATTCCGACAACCGCATCGTCCGCGTTATCGACGACGACCAGACCAAATGGGGCCAGCATCTGCTCGGCGTGAAGATCGTCGGCGGCAGGAACAAGATCGTCGAAACGGTGCAGAAGTATTCCATCGAGGAGATCATCATCGCGATCCCCTCGGCGACCAACAAGCAGCGCCGCGAGATCATCGAGATCTGCCGGCAGACGCCCTGCAAGCTCCGCATCCTGCCCAGCCTGCTCCAGCTCGCAAACGGTGAGGTCAGCGTCAAGCGCCTTCGCGACGTACAGATCGAGGACCTTCTCGGGCGCGACTCCGTTAACGTCGACATATCCGAGATCATCGGCTACGTTACCGGCAGCACGATCCTCGTCACCGGCGGCGGCGGATCGATCGGCAGCGAGCTCTGCCGCCAGATCGCCTCCCACAATCCGAAGACGCTCATCATCTTCGATATCTACGAGAACAATGCCTATGAGATCCAGATGGAGCTCAAACGCAGGTATCCCGAGCTCGATCTTGTGGTCCTGATCGGTTCGGTCCGCGACCGCGACAGGCTGGACGATATCTTCGAACAGTACAGGCCCGAATACGTTTTCCATGCTGCGGCGCATAAGCACGTGCCCCTCATGGAGAACAGCCCGAACGAAGCGATCAAGAACAACGTGTTCGGCACGCTTAACGTCGCGCGCGCGGCGGATGAGTACGGCGCAAAGCGCATGCTGCTGATCAGCACCGATAAAGCCGTCAATCCCACCAACGTAATGGGCGCGAGCAAACGCATCTGCGAGATGATCGTTCAGACCATGAACAATCATTCCGACACCGAATACGTCGCCGTGCGCTTCGGCAACGTGCTCGGCTCCAACGGCTCGGTCATCCCGCTCTTCCGCAGGCAGATCGAGCAGGGCGGCCCCGTCACGGTCACGCATAAGGATATCATCCGCTATTTCATGACCATCCCCGAGGCGGTGTCGCTCGTGCTGCAGGCGGGCGCCTACGCAAAGGGCGGCGAGATCTTCGTGCTCGACATGGGCAAGCCCGTGCGCATAGACGACCTTGCGCGCAACATGATCAAGCTTTCGGGTCTCGAGCCGGACGTCGATATCCAGATCGCATACACTGGCCTGCGTCCGGGTGAAAAGCTCTTTGAGGAGCTGCTGATGGATGAGGAGGGCATGGTCAAGACCAACAACGAGCTGATCTACATCGGCCATCCCATCGAAATGGACGAGCGCCTGTTCGTGGTGCAGCTCGACCAGCTCCATAAGCTCTGCGAAGCCAATTCACCCGAGATCCGCGATATGGTCAAGCAGATGGTCAAGGGTTATCACGAACCCATGACCGAGGACGACTGAAAAAACATGGACACACCGCTCCCCACGAACGATATTTCAATAAACGAAACCGCTTCCGCCCGAAGAAAAAACGGGCGGAAGCTTTCTGCACGCCGGATCGCTGCCCTGATCCTCGCTGCGCTCTTCGTTATCCTGGCTGCCGCCGCACTCATATCAACGACCGCCGATTCGACCGTGACCGTCTCAGAATACCGCGTCGATACAAAAGCGCCCGGTATGGAGGGGCTCAGGATCGTGCTGATAAGCGATCTCCATCGCCAAAGGTTCGACGAGCACAATGAACAGATCGTCGAGCGCGCCGCCGAACAGGCGCCGGACCTTATTTGCGTCCTCGGCGATATGCTCGAGCGCGACCATACCGAAGAGGAGGACGAGGAGCTGAGATACCTCTTCGAGCGCCTCATGGCCATTGCTCCCGTGTATTTTGCTGCGGGGAACCACGATTACTCCTGCTATTACGAATATGTCGAGCGGCTCGAAATGGAAAACGTCGAGGGTCACGGCAGGACTCAAACGCTCGAGCTGCTTGAGAGTACCGGCGCGGTTTTCCTTGAAAACGACTACCGTGACGTCGAAATAAAGGGCCAGAAGCTCCGCATCGGCGGCTTCTATTCCTTCGCGGTGCGCATGGAGTTCGATACTGACCGGAGCTGGCAGAAAAGGCAGGAATTCCTTGCGGATTTCTGCGATACGGACAGCTTCAAGCTGATGCTCTCGCACCGGCCCGACAGCTACCTTAAGAACACCGATGAGGATATGTGGGATATCGACCTGATCGTTTCGGGCCATACGCATAACGGAGTAATCGCGATACCGTTCGGGCTCGGCGCGATCTGGACCTCGGAGGGCTTCTTCCCGAAGCATGCCCGCGGGAAATCCATCATCGGCTCCCGCGCGGCTATGGTAGTCACGGGCGGACTTGACGGGCACAACGGCATACCGCGCGTCTTCAATCCGCCCGAGATCACTTCCGTGGAGATCACCGGCGATTAATAAAAAACGGACCGCTCTCGCGGTCCGAAATCATATCGGGTCAGTATCAAACGCTCCTGCCGGAAACGCCGGCGGCACGGAAGACCTCCTGCATATACCGGCGGTCCTCCTCGCCTATGCCGCTGTAATCGAGCCTTTTGAGCTTAGCCTTCAGCCCGCTTCTGAGGTTAAAGAGCCGCACGCACCAATAGTAGGGCAGCAGAAAAGGCGCTTTTTTCAGCTTTGGGAACTGCGCCTTCATCCTCGGATACGGCAGGAACACCGCGGCGAGCACCGAACGAAGCTTGCCGCTTCCGACCGAGCCGGAGGCCATGCGCGTTATCCTGCCGAGCTTATAGGTTTCCTCCGTGCCGAAAACGCCGGAGGAGAGCGCAAAGCCGATAAGCAGCTCGCTGTCCTCATCCATCGCTTCATCGGCAAAGCAAACGGCGGAAAGCTTCTCCATGCTGCGCGCAAATCCTCCCACGCCCATCCTTTCAAAACGGTCTTCGAGCAGTGCTCTGTCAAGCTCCGGGTGAGCGTCGAGATAAAGCCTGGTATCGAGTATGCGCTTGAGCCCGATGCGGCCGTTCAAAAGGTCCTTATGAAGGTGCAGCACGTGGAAGGTATAGAAATCCTCATCGTTCATCCTCATAAGGTGTTCGTGCCCGGGGACGGGGGAGGCGCCGGAGAAGATCGTTTCCTCCCACTCCATAACGGCGCCGCTGTCATCGGTAAGGCGCCGATGCAGCTCCGCGGTCACGCCGATATCCGCACGGGTAAAATCAACGTGCTTCCATGAGCTGTCTCCCTCGGCTGCGTATCCGAGGCCCTTCATAACGGAAGCGACGGCGGCGTAATCGAGATCACGGATAAGGATGTCGATATCCGCCATCGTGCGGCGGGTGATATCGGGATAGAGCTCCCGCAGCTCCCAGCCCTTGAGCGGGATGCAGTCCATTCCGGCGGCTTCGAACGCGGCAAGCATTCGCTTCCCCTCGCTGTCCTGAAGCATGGCCTGGGTGACGGCGGCATAATAGCTCTGTTCAAGCAGGCCGCGAAGCTTTGCGCCGATGCCGGTCCCGAGGATATCGAGTTTATCATAGACCGTGGTGACGACGCCTCCTGATGCAAGCAGTTTTGCGATGCGCGAAGGATCAAGCTCGGCTTCGTTATACGCGCCGAACTCTTTTCCGTCCCTGCCGATGCCCGCACACAGCAGGCTGAGCACCGCTTTTTCATTAGCGTCAAGCATGTTACCGCTCCATTCCGTTCCGTACGGCGCCCTCGATCGCGCCTGTACCGAATAGATAATAGCATAGTTTCGCCGGGTATTCAATATGGAAGGCGGCGGTACCGTGCCGCTGCGAAACATTATATTGTGAATAAAAATAAACCGAATGCTGTACTTTATTCGTTCTATATGATAGAATAGCAACGCTCGGATGCCGGCTTTCAATGCTCTGAGGCGTCCGATCCTAAGAAAGGAAAAATATGGAGATAACCGAAAACAACAGCGCCCCCATCGGCGGGGATGCAAACGAAAACGGAAACGATAAAAAGAAAAAACGCAAAGCGCCGGTGCTGCTCATCATCCTCGGCATCTTGCTTGCGCTGATCCTTGGCGTCGTGCTGTTCTTTTACATCAAGCTCAAAGGAATGAGCAACAATAAGGTCGGCACCATTCCGATGCCTTCGAACCTGCCCTCCGTAACGGCGGAACCGCCCGAGCTCGTAGATATCGACGATCCGGATAAGCTCGATCTCACCGAGGATTACGATCCCGATATCGACGACTTTGAGTTCGGATTCGACAGCATCTTCCAGCGCGATGCGATCGATAAAAACGTGATAAACATACTGCTGATCGGCATCGACAAGCAGGAGCAGTATGATCACGGGCGATCCGACTCCACGATGATCCTGTCCTTCAATAAGACAACGAGACAGATAAAGCTGATCTCCATCCTGCGCGATACCTGGATCTACATCCCCGGCCGCGATAAGTGGAACAGGATCAACGCCGCTTATCAGTTCGGCGGGCCCGGTCTGACCATAAACACCATCAATACAAATTTCGACATGGATATCCAGTACTATCTGCGCGTCGATTTTGAAAACCTCAAGGAGATAGTGGATAAGATGGGCGGCATCGACATAGAGCTGACCGAACGCGAGATCGATTACATCAACAAGGGAACAGGCAGCAATATCCCGTCGGTCGCGGGATGGCATCATCTCAACGGAGCGCAGACGCTGCGCCACGCGCGCAACCGTAGGATCGGCAACGTGGACTGGTCGAGGACCGAGCGCCAGCGCAAGGTCATGTACGCGCTCTACAATCAGGCGATGAAGATCCGCAACATATCGACCCTGATCTCAACGATCTACAGCCTGATGGATAACGTTGAAACGAACATGAGCCCTTCGCAGATCATTTCGCTCGGCATCGACGTAGCTTTCGGTGAAAGGGTAGACCTCGCCAACAGAGCGATGCCTTTCGAAGGCACATGGAGGTATGCCTGGGAGGGCAGGATGGCCGTTATCCATATCGACATCCCCGCCAACCGCGATAAGCTCCATGAATACATCTACGGCACTCACTGACATCACCCTGAGAAGCGCATAACTAAACATCGGCATAAAGCAAGAAAACCGACCCTCCCGCATATCATCAATGCGGGAGGGCTTTATATGCTTCGCTTTCTGAACCTGCACGGCAGCCTGGCCGGCTTTGTGATACTGGATGAGCGCGACGACGGGACCGCGGTCGAGCTTCGCCTCAGGGGGCGGCCTCTTCAACAGACCGACAGTATGATCGGTTTTGTTTCCGACGGCAGGGCGGAGGAGCGGATCGGGCTCACTGCACTCAAAGGCCGAACGCACATGAAAAACGTCAAAGCGCTGGTACTGGACGATGGCCGGAGCTATGCCTGCGAAAAGAGCGGGAACGACCCCAAAGAAGCGGAGCAGCTGCTGAACAGGCTGAGGCTGACTGCGGCCGGGGCAGCCGTGACCGCGGAACGGACGGGACCGTCCGAAATACGGTCAAACGGAGCCGAACCGCCGGCCGAACCGCCGCCGATGATCCGTTCGCCGGTGACGCATAGGATAGTGTCAGAGGCGAACGAGCTGTTCGGCATGCCGGTGAAAAACCATGCGCCGGATGCGGAGGACGGGGCTGAAGAAACGAAGGAAAGCGTTTCGATCCCTCCGGGACCGCAGACCAACGATCGGGAAGCAGATCCGGCCCGCCCTGCGTGGAACCCCTTCCCGCGGCGCTTCCCGGGCTCCGTCTGGCATAAAGCCCCGGACGGCTCGCTCGAGGGTACGGTAAAGCTGCGCGGAAGAATATTCTCGGCAACAGCGGTGCGCATCGGGAGAGCACGGCAGCCGATGGGCATACCTCGATCGGGAGGCGTTTTCGCCGTGTCGGCGAACGGGGAACGCTTTTTTATCACCTTCAGACCGCTCGACCCTCGCGGCACGCTAAAAACGAAGGATGATAATAATAAAAACTCATCCGCGGGATCATAGCTTCGGAGTTCACCGTGATTGACAATAAATTGCTTACATGATATAATAAAGTGATTATTTATGCACCTGCATATACAATGTGTGGGCCGCAGAACGATCAAAAGCGTTATCCGAATCCCCATTGCCCGAAAGCACCGGATCAACAGAGAAAAGGGCAGAGAAGAAGCTTTGTATGAAGGAAGACTATTTGAAAGATGAACGGTTTGCAGGGATAGAACCTTTTGAAAAAAGGCTCAATCTCTCCACTCCGACGATGCATGGCGATGATGAAAGATGGGTCGTTGAAGCTATCAAAACCAATTGGGTCTCGACCGTCGGCGAAAACATAAACGTCGTCGAGGCAGAGATAGCCAAGCTCACCGGCCGCGGCTATGCCGTCGGTCTGAGTTCCGGCACGGCGGCGCTTCATCTTGCTGTGCGTATCCTTGCGCAGGAGCTCTATGGCATACCGAAAACAGGGCACGGTTCACTTGAAGGAAAGCGCGTTTTCTGCACGGACATGACCTTCGACGCGACCGCGAACCCGATCGCCTACGAGGGCGGCGAGGCCGTGTTCATCGATACCGAACCCGAAACCTGGAATATGGATCCCGAGGCGCTTGAAAAGGCGTTCGAACTGTATCCGGAGGTTCGTCTCGTCATGCTCGCGCATCTCTATGGCATACCCGCGAAGGTCGACGAGCTCAGGGCCGTCTGCAAAGCGCACGGCGCGCTCCTCATCGAGGACGCCGCCGAGTCCTTCCTATCCACCTATAAAGGGGTCCAGACCGGCTGCTTCGGAGATATCTCGGTGTTCAGCTGGAACGGCAACAAGCTCATTACCGGGTCGAGCGGCGGAATGATCATCACCGATGATCCCGCATGGGCGGCGAAAGCACGCAAATGGTCCACGCAGGCCCGCGAGGCGGCGCCTTGGTATCAGCATGCCGAGCTCGGATACAACTACCGCATGAGCAATATCATCGCCGGCGTGGTCCGCGGTCAGCTTCCCCATGCCGAGGAGCACCTGGCTCAGAAAAAAGCTAATTATCAGCGCTACAAAAAGGGTTTTGCCGATCTGCCCGTCAGGATGAATCCGTACGACGCCGTGAATTCCTCCCCGAATTTCTGGCTCTCCTGCCTGTTGATCGATCGGGCAGCGATGTGCTTCCAGTCCCGCACGGACACGGCGGCGACCTATTCCACAGAGAAGGGCAGGAGCTGCCCCACGGAGATCCTGGAGGCGCTGAGCGCATTCAACGCCGAGGGCAGGCCCATCTGGAAGCCCATGCATCTGCAGCCTATTTACAGTGAAAACCCCTTCGTTTCGGTGCACGGCGACGTCAGCGCCGATATCTTCGAGCGCGGCCTCTGCCTGCCCAGCGACAATAAAATGACCGCGGAACAGATGGACAGTATCATTGAGATAGTGCATCGCTGCTTTATGTAAGAAACGAAATGAATCATAAACCGAACGGCCCGTATGAGGCTTTCATAAAACACCCATTGGATTTCCTTATCGCGTTGGTATCGCTTATCGTGCTGTCGCCTCTTTTGCTGATCCTCACGATAACGGGAGCGATCGCGATGAAAGGGAATCCGTTTTTTGTGCAGCCAAGACCGGGGCGGATAGGCAGGGACGGAAAAGCGAAGATATTCAGGCTCATCAAGTTCCGCACGATGTCAAACAGGAAGGACGAAAACGGAGTCCTGCTGCCGGACGAAAAACGGCTTAATCGGTTTGGAAGGGCTTGCCGGGCATTATCGATCGACGAGCTTCCGGAGCTTATCAATATTCTTAAGGGAGATATGGCAATAGTCGGGCCGCGGCCGCTTTTGGTCCGCTACCTTGAAAGATACAACGAGCATCAGGCAAGGCGTCATGAGGTCAGGCCCGGTATAACGGGGCTTGCTCAGATACACGGCAGAAACAGCATAACGTGGGAAGAAAAATTCGATTGGGACGTTAGGTACGTCGAGCGGATAACGTTCCTCGGGGATTGCTCGATAGTGCTCAATACGATAAAAACGGTTTTGAAACGCGAGGGGATAAGCTCCGAAACATCGGCGACGATGGAGGAGTTTATGGGCAGCGGACAAGCAGGCACGTGATCACATAAACACTTACGGTGCAGACAAGGAGACAAAATGAAGGATCTGTTGATTCTGGGCGCGGGCGGTTTGGGTCGCGAAGTCGCCTGGCTGGTAGAGAGGATCAATTCTGTTACGCCCCAATGGAACCTTATCGGGTTTCTTGATGATAATGAGGAACTTCTTAACAGGCAGCTGAACGGATATGGCGTTGCGGGCAATATCAGCGATGCGGCAAGATTCGAAGGTGCCTGTTTTGTCTGCGCAATAGGCGCGGCGGCTGTAAGGGAAAGGATCGTAAATAAGGTCAGGACGATTTGCCCGGAGTGCAGGTTTGCAACACTTATCGATCCTTCCGCTATCATATCGGACTTCGTTTCGATCGGCGAAGGGACCGTCATTTTCTTTAGAAACAGCATCACGGTCAATATTTCGATCGGCGACCATGTTATCATTAATCCGGGCTGCACTGTCGGACATGATGCGGTGCTCGATGATTTTGTTACCCTGTATCCGTCTGTCAATATTTCGGGCAATACGCGTATCGGCAGATGCGCGGAGATGGGCACCGGCACGCAGATAATTCAGGGGAAAACGGTCGGTGAGCGCTCCATAATCGGCGCGGGAGCGGTCGTAGTCAGAGATATCCCTGCGAACTGTACCGCAGTCGGTATTCCGGCTAAACCGATAAAGTTTCATTGACAGTCAAGCGGCAGAGAAAAAGCGGCAAATCATAGGCTTTGAGGAACAGCAAATGAAGAAGGTTTTTTTGATCGGCAACGCTTCCAACGGACTCTATATTTTTCGACGCGAAGTGATAGAAGCGCTTCTTGAAAAATACTCCGTGACAGTTTGCGCAAAAAACAACGGGTCGGGTCCGGAGCTGCAGGCCCTTGGATGCAGGGTGCTGGAAACGGAGCTCGATTTCCACGGCACAAATCCTTTTGCCGAGCTGAAGCTTGCCGGTGAGTACAAGAAACTGATCCGGACCGAAAAACCCGATGTGGTGCTGACCTACACCATAAAGCCGAACGTCTATGCGGGCATGGCTTGCGCAGCGCTCAAGGTGCCGTACATCGCCAATATCACAGGTCTCGGCACGGCCGTCGAAAACGGGGGCCTTATGCAGAAGATCACCCTGCCGCTCTACAGGCACGGGCTGCGCAAAGCGGATATGGTCTTTTTCCAGAATACCGAAAACCGTGATTTCATGCTCAAAAAGCACGTTGTGAGCGGCGAATACGATCTGCTTCCGGGCTCGGGCGTAAATCTCGAACGCTTCGCACTCCTTGACTATCCGGAGGGGGAGACCGTTGATTTCGTGATGATGTCCCGACTGCTGAGGGAAAAAGGCATAGGGCAATATCTCGACGCGGCCGAGTATATCCGCGCGAATTATTCCAATACGGCGTTTCATGTTTTCGGCGACTGCACGCCGGAATTCAAAGAACGAATCGATAAACTGAATGAGAACGGCACAATTGTTTACCACGGTTTCACAAACGACGCCGTCTCCGTCTACCGCCTTTCAAGCTGCACCGTGCACCCGACCTATTATCCCGAGGGCATGAGCAATGTGCTGCTCGAAAGCTGTGCGAGCGGTCGCCCGATCATCACCACCGACCGCGCCGGCTGCCGCGAGATCATTGAGGACGGAGTCAACGGTTTTGTCGTGAAACAGCGTTCAAGCGAGGACCTGATCGCCAAAATGGAAAAGTTCATTGCGCTTCCTTGGGAGCAGCGCAGGGAGATGGGACTTGCGGGAAGAAGAAAGGTCGAACGCGAATTCGACAGGAGAATAGTTGTAGCGAAGTATCTTGATGCAATAGAGAGCATTCTTAAAGACTGATGGACTATAAAAAGCTGTTCAAAACACGGTCGTCACGCGAAAGGATACTGAGAATACTGAGCTTCATCCCCGATCCGATGATGCTGAGGCTTCAGTACAGGATAAAACTGCATCGCGGACTGCATCTCGCCCACCCGGAGCGCTTTACCGAAAAGCTGCAGTGGTACAAGCTTAACTATAAGGACCCCGTGATGCACACTTGCGTGGACAAGTATGCGGTCCGTGAATACGTCCGAAGCAAGGGCCTCGGCGATACGCTTGTCAAGCTGTACGGAAGGTACGATTCGATCGGCGATGTCGACTGGGAGGCCTTGCCCGACGCTTTCGTGCTCAAGACCACGCACGGCGCCGGCGGGCTCTCTATCGAGATCTGCCGCGATAAATCGCAGCTGGATATTGAGGATATCACCGACCGATTCTCTTTCAGCGGTACGGAAGTGGAACCGAAGGGCGGCGGCCGGGAATGGGCCTATTACGGGATCAAAAAGGGGATCATCTGCGAAGAGCTGCTTATCAATGAAGAGGATCCAGATGCGGGCGTAAACGATTATAAGCTGCTCTGCTATGCCGGGAAACCCGAATGCATAATCGTCGACGTCGACCGGTATAAGGGGCATAAGCGGAATTTCTACGATACTGAATGGAACGACCTCGGGATCACGAGCGACTGTCCTGCTATCGACCGAAACATCGAAAAACCGGAGAACCTTAAGGAGATGCTCCGCGTGGCGGCGATCCTTTCCGAGGACTTCCCGTTCGTGCGTGTCGATCTCTACAACGTTGGGGGAAAGATCTATTTCGGCGAGCTGACGTTTTATCCGTGGAGCGGATACGTGCAGTTCACGCCGGATAAATACGATTTTGAATTCGGGAAGAGCTTTGAACTGAAAAAACGGACGGCAGATGAAGATTAGCTTCGGCGGCAAAACGCTTGGAAAAGCGAATACTATAAGGATCAAACCGATGGACTGGCTGCTCATCATCGGTTTCTGTTTCGCGCCGATGACGGGACTTCGCGTTTGGAAGGTCGGCCCTGCGGAGATCATCTGCCTGGTATGGAGTCTGTGGACGTTCACGAACTCAAAACTGCTTGTCAGCAATATCCTGAAGTTTTTTATAGGTTATCTTACCGCTATGCTAATCGGCAGCATTGCTGGCTTTTTTATAGCAAGAAACGAGCTTTATTTAAGCGGTCTGCTGACGTGGTTCTATCTTGCCTTTATAGCCGTGATGGTGTTCCAGGGTCTTTCGAAAAACTCCTTGGAGTATAACGAAAAGCTTTTCAATACATACGTTGTTATGACCACGGTTTGGCAGATATTTCTTTACATCTATAGTATTACCGTCAGCACGAGATTCCTCGGCGCTCCGCTTTGGTACTCGAGCATACGGTACTCCGGCGGAGGCACCAACCCCCACCAGGTCGCCGTGCTCCTCTGCGGGGTGACTTTTGTATTCCTGAGGAACGCAGCGCTTAAAAAGCATGTTTTGCTGAGCCTGCTCCTGGCGTTAGCTTCGGTGTTGCTGATGATACAGACCGCATCGTCAACGGGCGTCATAGCTTTGGTGCTCGGGGCTACGTCGATGGGTCTCCTTGCCATTGCGAATATCGGAAACAAGCTAAAGCGCGGCATAATCCTGTTCATATCCATTGCTGCCGTAGCTCTGATTGTCCTGCTGACGTACAGGTATATCTATGACTACGTATATGCCTGGATCCAGGATGATCCGAACGGAGAGGGGCGACTGACCATCTTCGCGTCGATCGGCAATGCTTTCAAAAAGGATCCGATATTCGGTCTGGGTCCCGGCATACACGCCCTGAACGGCCGGATAGAATTTCACAACACTTACCTTGAGATCCTTTCCGCAACCGGTTTGGTGGGTTTCGGGTTCTTTGCGGTCTATACCGTACAGCTCTTCAGACAGCTGTGGGCGGCGGATTGGACGCTGGTGCCTCCGATTATTGCGGTTTATGCCTATGGCATAGCAGGTTTTTCAATGCGTCGTCTGGTCTATTGGAGCATAGTCATGTTTGCCGCGGCGATAGCAAAAGGCATTATCAAGGAACAGCAGCCGTATTATCAAAACCGGATCGGGCCTGCAAATACCGGCGCGAACGGAAGAATGCTTTGGAAAGAAGGTTAAGGTCATGGATGCAGAGATCAAAAGCTTTGAGTGTTCGATGGGCGAATTGCAGGAGATAGGCACGAATATGCTCAGAACGGTCGCGGGGATCCTCGAGGACGAAAGCATTCCGTACTGCATGTTCTTCGGTTCGCTTCTCGGAACGGTAAGGCATAAGGGGCCGATCCCGTGGGATTACGATATCGATATCGCCGTTCCCGAAAACGAGTACGCGAGGTTTATCGATACCCTGAACCAAAAGCTGCCGGACGACTACTGGGTGGATTTCAGATCCGGGCTCAGCTCGCCGAAAATCTTTGCCCGCATCGGAATCTCCGGGTACGATACGCACACGAGCCATATAGATGTCTACCGCCTTGTGGGCTTCCCCGAAAATACGAAGAAATATAAGGCATACAGGAAAAAAGGCCGTCTGCTGCTCGAAATGCGTCTTGTGAAGGAAGCTGATCTGAGGATGTACTCGGGCGAAAAGAAGGCCAAGATACAAAAGCTCAGAAAGCTCCTTAAACCGATCAAGACCCAAAGCATCTGCAAGCGGTTCGACAAGCTGTGCGATAAATACCCCTATGAAAAGGCAAAGAACGTCGGCGTCAACGTCACCAAGCGCCAGTACGTTTACCCGAGGGAAATGCTCGACAACACCGTGCTTGCCGATTATGCCGATTTCAAGGTCCGCATACCCGAGCAATACGACAGCGTCCTGCGCACGATGTACGGCGATTATATGAAGTTCCCGCCGCAGGCGAAGATAGACGCCGCAATGAACGCAAGGAAAACGGTCAACACATTGGAGTCGATGAGAAAGGCCCGGATGAGCTCTAAAGAAAGCGAATAACAGTCAAGAACAGCGCATGGACGGTTCCGCTAAAAACAAGGTATTCAACGGTGCGATCATTATCGCGATAGTCGGCATCGCCGCAAAGCTCACGGCATTTGCGACGGACGCCGTTCTTGCCGCATACCTTGGGGCGACCTACAAGAGCGACGCTTATTACATGGTCTCCGGCATACAGCAGGTTATCTATCCCATGATAAGCGTGGGCATCTGGAAGGTGTTCCTCCCGCTGTATAAAGAAAAGCTCAGCCATAACAAGCTGGCCGAGGCCAATGCCTTTGCCGATAAAGTCATAACCTTCTTCACCCTGATCGCCGTTGCGATCACGGCGTTCATAATGCTGTTCACCGGCCTGGTGGTGCGCGTCGTAGCCCCGGGCTTTGAAGGCGAAACGCGGGAGCTCTGCATCCAGCTCGTCAGGATCTCCGCCCCGATGTATTTCACGATCATCGCGTCGGCGGTGTACGCGGCGATGCTGCAGAGCCACAACAAGTTCTTCGGCAGCCAGATAAGAGAGGTCGTTTCGCATATACCGACGCTGCTCGCCGCGGTGCTCTTTTACCGTGTATTCGGCATAAAGGCCCTTGCGGTGGCGCTGATAATCGGCGGCCTGCTGCGGCTCGTGGTGGAGCTGTTCTTCGTCGACTGGGGTTATCGCTATAAACCCGACTTCAAGATGAAGTCGCCCGAGATGTCCGCGATGATGAAGCGCCTTCCGTACGTGCTCATCATCGAAAGCGTGACCAAGCTCAATTCCCTCATCGACAAGGCGATGGCGTCCGGGCTCCCGGCCGGCACGATCTCCGCACTCAACTACGCCGGCAAGCTCACGCATGTTTTCAGCGGACTGATCTCCACCGCGATCTCCACGGCGCTCTACCCCCAGATGATAGAGCTGATCGCGCTTGAAAAGAACAAAGAGCTGAGCAGCCTCGTGGTAAAGATCGTGGACATCTTCGCCGTGCTGATGATCCCGCTTACCACGGCCTGCATCCTTTTCAGAACGGAGATCGTCTCCGCCGCGTTCGAGCGCGGTTCGTTCAACGCCGAAAACGTTGCGATCACGGCCACGATCTTTGCGATCTACTGCGTCGCTTTCTTCTCTTCGGCTACCAACGGCGTGCTCAACAACATCTTCTACGGGCACGGCAACACTAAGACGCCCATGATCCTGACCGTCATAGGCGTCGTGTCAAACGTCTGCCTCAACCTCGTCTTCATCAAGCTCTGGGGCGCGGCGGGTTTAGCCGTCACGACCTCGTCGCTGTCGATCATAATGATGTTCGTCCGCTTCGCCGTTACGCGGAAATACGTTCAGATCGACGTCAGGCGGATACTGATGATCGTCGGCAAGGTACTGCTCCTTTCGATCGTTTCCTGCGGCGTTCCAAGGCTCCTGTTTACTTTCGTCCGTGCGAACAAGTTTGTCGTGCTGGCCGTTTCAGCGGTCATAGGCGTCGCGATCTATTTTGCGGGCACCAAGCTGCTCCGGATCACCGAGATGCACGAGATCGTCGAACTGGTCCTGTCAAAGTTCAGAAAAAAGAAAAAGAGCGCCTGACGTGAATCAAAAAGAGAGCCTGCCTTGAAGGCAGGCTCTGTTCTGTCAGCTCATGTAATACGCTTTATACCACTGGGCAAAGCGCCTCAGTCCATCGCGTATCCCGATCGACGGGCGGAAACCGTAGTCGTTTTCGAGCGCGGAGGAGTCTGCGAAGGTGACGGGCACGTCGCCCGGCTGCATCGGCACGAGCTCCCTGTGCACCTCAAAATCATAATCCTCGGGAAGCACGCCCGCCGAAACGAGCTCCTCCTGCAGCGTGCGGACGAAGTCGAGCAGGTTTTCCGGAGTCCCGCCGCCGATGTTGTAGACGGCATAAGGGGGGAGGGGCAGCCCGTCGTCGCCCGTGCGTTTTTCGGGCGCGCCCCGCATCACGCGCAGTACGCCCTCAACGATATCGTCCACGTAGGTAAAATCGCGCTTGCAGTTGCCGTAATTGAAGATCTTGATCGTTCCGCCGGCCACGAGCTTATCCGTGGCGCTGAAGTAAAACATATCCGGGCGCCCCGCGGGACCGTACACCGTGAAGAAGCGAAGGCCGGTCGAGGGGATGTTATAGAGCTTGGAATAGCTGTGGGCGAGCAGCTCGTTCGATTTCTTTGTGGCCGCATAGAGCGAAACGGGGTTGTCGACCTTATCCTCGGTGCTGAACGGCACCTTCTTATTGCCTCCGTAGACGGAGCTTGATGAAGCGTACACGAGATGCTCGACCGGGAAGCTTCGGCAGGCCTCAAGGATGTTGAAGAAGCCGATCAGATTGCTTTCAATGTATACGTCCGGATGCTCGATCGAGTAGCGGACGCCGGCCTGCGCGGCAAGATTGACCGCGACTGCGGGCCGGTACTTGCGGAACACCTCGTTTACGAGCGATTTGTCGGCGATGGAGCCGCGGATAAAGACGTGCCTGACCGGCGAAACGGAGGCCTTTGCTTCGATAAGCGAAAGTCTGTATTCCTTGAGCCCGGGATCGTAATAATCGATCATATTGTCAAAACTGACGATAGTGCCGGCTTCCATCTCGTCGAGCAGACGCAGCACCAGGTTCGCGCCGACGAAGCCGGGAGAGCCGGTAACGAGCACGGTCTTTCCGTTAAGATCGATATGCGTCTTGCCCATCTCAATCCCTCCTGAAGATATCTCTTGTGTAGACCTTTTCGGCCACGTCGTCGAGCGCGGTATCGTATCTGTTCGCGATGATGCAGCCGCAGATCTTCTTAAAGCGCCTCAGGTCGTTTATGACCTTGCTGCCGAAGAACGTGCTGCCGTCCTCGAGCGTAGGCTCATAGATCACCACAACGGCGCCCTTGGCCTTGATGCGCTTCATAACGCCCTGAATCGATGACTGGCGGAAATTATCCGAATTGGATTTCATCGTCAGCCTGTAGACGCCGACCACGACCTGTCTCTGGAAGAGCTCCTTCTGCTCGGAGTACTCCTCGCTGTTGCCGTAGGTGCCCGCGATCTCGAGCACTCGGTCGGCGATGAAATCCTTCCTCGTGCGGTTGCTCTCGACTATCGCCTGGATAAGATTCTCGGGCACGTCCCGATAATTCGCAAGCAGCTGTTTGGTATCCTTGGGCAGGCAGTAGCCGCCGTAGCCGAAGGAGGGGTTGTTGTAATAATCCCCGACGCGCGGATCGAGGCAGACGCCCTTGATTATGGAAGCCGTATTCAGTCCCTTGATCTCGGCATAGGTATCCAGCTCGTTGAAGTAGGATACGCGCAGCGCAAGATAGGTGTTGACAAACAGCTTCGTCGCCTCCGCCTCGGTGCAGCCCATGAACAGCGTTTCTACGGGGTGCTTAATGGCTCCCTGCCGGAGCAGGCCGGCGAAAACCTCCGCCGCATCGCGGGTCGCCTCCGAGCAGCCGACGATGATGCGGCTGGGGTAGAGGTTGTCGTACAGCGCCTTGGATTCCCTAAGAAACTCGGGGCTGAAAAGGATGTTCGCCTCGCCCGTGCGCGCCTTAAGATGCTCGGTGTACCCGACGGGAACGGTCGATTTTATGACGATGACGGGCTTTTTATCACAGCCGGCGGAAGCGCTCAGCACCAGGTCGACGACCGCCTCGACCGCCGAGCAGTCGAAGAAGTTCTGCTTAGGGTCGTAGTTCGTCGGCGCCGCGATGATGACGTAATCGGCGTCTTTATAGGCGGCGGCCCCGTCCGTCGTAGCGGTTAGACTTAGCTCGCGCTTTCCCGCAGCCGCTTCCGCGAGGTATTTTTCGATGTATTCATCCTGGATGGGCGAAACGTGCCGGTTCAGCTTCTCGACCTTTTCGGGGACGATGTCGACCGCCGTCACGTCATTGTGCCGGGCGAGCAGCACGGCGAGCGAAAGACCGACGTAGCCGGTTCCCGCCACCGCTATCCTGTACCGCCTGTTCATGACCGGCTTTTCGGTCTCCCGGTCGACGAACATATCCGCGATATCGAACTCAAGCGCGTCGGCGATCGTTTCGAGCTGCTCCATATTGGGCGTATGCGCGCCCGTTTCCATGCTCGAAAGCACCGAGCGGTTGATGCCGGTCCTTTCGGAAAGCTGCGTCTGCGTGATCCCGAGCGCCCTGCGCCTTGAGCGGATCGTCTCGCCGAACCGTGTTCTGGAAAACTTCTTCATATCAATGACCTCACAGATAATCGTCCGTATTGTTGCATATTATAAACAGTATGCACATTCGTAGATCTATCACACACGCATGCTAACATATTCTGTTGAAAATGTCAACAGTAATCTGCCGGATCGGGACGAACGGAGAGCATGCATGCCGCCGGGGATTGACACCGGCATGAAAGAAGTGTACAATTGCCGTGATGGGGGAGCGCATCCCTCGCTCAGGACCTGCGGCGCCGACTCAGATCGCCGCGAAAGGAAGCATATGAAACTCAGCAAGGAATTCATAGCACACAACACGGGCAGGGAGTCCATCCTCGTGCCCACCGGCGCGGCCGGATTTTTCGGGCTTGCAAAGGGCAACGATACCTTCGGCGAGATCCTTGCCCTGCTCGAATGCGAAACGACCGAGGAGGAGCTCGTTGAAAAGCTCTTCGATAAATACGACGCTCCCCGCGAAAAAATAGCGGCGGACGTTCACCGCGCCGTCACCGAACTGCGCTCCATAGGCGCTGTCATCGATTAAACAGTAATATAAAAACGACGCTGCAACAGCATCTGAAAGGAAAGACTATGAAATACACTTCCGCGGAAGCCGCAAAACTGCTCCGTCAGCTCAATGAAGAGCGCGACAATCTGCTTTACGCCGAATCCCAGGCAAGGACCTTCGTTGCCGCCACTACCGAGGAGCTCGATTCCGTGCGCCCTGCCTACGACTACGCGGCCGTCGGCGAAGCGCTTGAGACCGTTGAGAAAAAGATCCGCATGGTCAAGCATGCGATCAACGTCTTCAACACCACTCACAAGGTCCCGGGCTTCGATATGACGATCGACGAGGTGCTCGTCTATATCCCGCAGCTCACTCAGAAGAAGAGCAAGCTTTCCCAGATGGCGTCCGTCCTCCCGAAAACGAGGGAGAGGACCCTCGGGCAGAGCGCCGTGATCGACTACCGCTATGCGAATTACGACGTTGAACAGGCCGCGGCCGACCTAAAGGCCGTTTCGGCGCTGCTCGCAAACGTACAGACCGCGCTCGACGTGCTCAATAACACCGAGACGATGGAGATAGATCTGTAAGCCCTTTCCGTCGCGTCAAAAGAACTTCTTTTCAAAGATCGGTCGTTAAGGTCCAAAGTTAAGGTTTAGCGTTATTCACTTTGGTTATCCGTTATCCGTACCGTTCAATGTTGGATCTCTTAAGCAGGCAAGCTTTTTGTCATTTTCCTTTTGGCGCGAAAAAACTTTTCTCCGCGGGCGGAAGTTCGGTTTCATGCCCGCGGGCAAAAGAAAAAGGCGATCCCATATGAAATGGGACCGCTGTTTTTGTTTTGGAATCAGAGCTCGTTGTAGCCGCCCGTGGTGATGAAGCCGTCGAGCTTGCGGCCGCTGGCGCAGTATGGGCACTCGTTGCTGTGGTAGCTGTTGTAGCTGCCCAGATCCTCGGGCTTGAAGAGGCAGTGCACGGGAACACCGTCGCTCTCCTCGATGGCGGAGAAGATCGCGCCGATGCCCACGAGCCTGCCGCCGTAGTAGCCGACGCATTCCTGCGCTCTGGAGAGGCTGCGGCCGGTAGAAATGGTCGAAAGCAGTATCAGCACATTGCGGTCGGTCACGAAGGGCTGGGTGTCGCTCGTGAAGGTCAGCTGGTTGTTGGAGTTGATAGCGGGGGTGATGACGTGGATATCGTTGCCGCTGTTGACGTCGCGCCTGCCGCCCGTGAGCTCCTTTGCGAGCATCGCACCGATATTCTGGGTGTACTCAAGGCAGATGATCGTATCGACCTGGATGTATTTGAATACCTTTGCCAGCTCCTCGGCGGTCTCGGACGCCATGTTGCTGCTCGTTCGCAGCTCGGTCATGCTGATATAGTTATCAACATGGGCATGGCTCGTTGCAAAATGGCCGGGGTAGATCGTCAGCTTTATACGCCTGTTGCCCTTGGCCGGGACGGTGATGTGATTGTTCAGCATAATTGAGCCTCCTGTCTGGCAAATCTGCGCTTTTTTCTCGCAATCTTTATTATAACACAGAGCATTTGGTAAAACAATAAGCAATTTATCGTTAAACGCTCCGCAGGAAAACCCGGTAAAGCTACATCCGGCCCGTCAGAAAATACTGCACTATGGCCGCGCATTCGCGAAGGTAATTGTTGAGGATCAGCGGTTTATACTCCCTTGCGGGGAAGCCGACCGCCTCGATGCCCAGCTTTTTGGCTATACGTTCCGCCCTGAAAACGTGGAACCGGGAGGTGACGAAGGCAAGCTTAGGTTCGCTGCCGAACCTTTCCTTATCGGAGGCGACGAGCTCCATCGAGAAAACGAAGTTCTCCTCGGTGCTGGTCGAGCGGTCCTCCATGATGATCGAGCTCTCGGGAACGCCCAGCGAGATGAGCCGGGCCCGCATAACGGAGGCCTCGCTCGTGACCTCGTCCTGCCCGCGGCCGCCGCTTACGATGATCGAGAGCGACGGGTCCTCGCGGTACAGCGCCGCGGCCTTGTCGAGCCTGTACGCGAGCGTCGCCGAAGGCGCGTTCCCGCGTATCCCCGCGCCGAGGACGATCACGGCGTCGATATCCCTCTGCTGCGGCTCGGCTGAATTGATCAGTATCAGCGCCGTCGTGACGCCGAACAGCAGAAAGAAAGCGACGTAGACCGCGATCATGCAGTATTTAAGGATCCGTACGAGCCTGTACTTTTCGGAGAGTCTGCAGATGGGTTTATAGAACACTCCGACGAGAAACAGCGGGAATCCGATGATGAACGGCATTATGATGCCGAGGTGAAGCTTCGCTGTCATGCTGACGGCAAGCAGGGATTCGGCCGAAAGCGCCGCTCCCACTATGATAAGCAGCGCCTGAAAAACGCCGCCCCATATGTTTCTTTGCTTCGTCTCTGCCATGAAGCTCAGTCGGAAGTCCAGCGGATCGAAAACTGTTCGGTATCGACGCCGTTGTTTTCAATCAGCGTAAAGCTCGAGGGCGACAGCTTAAGTGCCCTGCATTCGTCGGAAAGATGCCTGCGGATAAGCGCGATGACGCCCGGGTTGGCCGTGATCGAAACGCGGCTCATACCGTCGCGAAGGATATGCGAAAGCAGCTTGGCGCGGATCTTGAGCGCGATCGTCTGATCCGACAGCACCTTGCCGCTCGCGCCGCAGCAGGGGCAGGTGCTCTGAAGCGACGCCGGCAGGTTCTCACGAAGCTTTTTTCGCGTTACCTCGACGAGCCCGAGCGAGGTCATGCCGTGCACCACGGCGGTGGTCCTGTCGCGCTTCATGGCTTCGCGCAGCGTGCGCACGACGGCCGCGCGGTCCTCGCGGCTCTCAAGATCGATGAAATCGATTATGATGATGCCGCCGACGTCCCTTAGACGAAGCTGCCTTGCGATCTCCTTCGCCGCCTCGCAGTTGGTCTCGAGCGCGGTCTGCTGAAGATTGACCTTGCCGATGTTCTTTCCGGAGTTGACGTCGATGCTTATCAGCGCCTCGGTGTAATCGATTATTATGTATGCGCCGCTCTTGAGCCAGACCTTGCGCGAAAGCGCCTCATCGATCTGCTTCTCAATGCCGAGCACGTCGAAAAGGTCGGGTTCGTTTTCAACGAGCACCACGCGGTCGGCGGAGCCGGGTTCGACCTCGCCCAGCACCGCGCGCAGCTCCTCATAGCACTCGCGGTCGTTGACGGTGATTTTCGAGACGTCTGGGCGGAACAGGTCGCGCACGGTCCTTTCGACAAGCCCGAATTCATGATGGATGCACTTCGGGCCGACGGTGCCGCGATAGGTGCGCAGTATGCCGTGCCATTTGTCGGTAAGCTCATTTAGCTCCGCAACGATATCCGCTTCATCGCGCCCTTCGGCAGCCGTGCGGATTATCGCGCCGCAGCCGCTCTCGCGGTGCGCCTGCACGATGCCGCGCAGCCTCTCGCGCTCGGCGTCGTCGGTGATGTTCTTGCTGATGCCGATCATATCGTCATTCGGGAACAGCACGATAAGATGGCCGGAGATGGATATCTCGGAGCTTACGCGCGCGCCCTTGGTGCCGTAGGGATCCTTGATGATCTGGACCATCAGCTCGCGTCCGACCTTAAGATCGGCGGGGACCGTGCGCTGCGACGGCGTAACATCCTCCGCGTCGGCGGGCTTTCTTAGGTCACTGAGGCTTAAAAAGGCGTTCTTTTCCTCCCCGATATCCACGAACGCGGCGGACATGCCGGGCAGTATCGAACGGACGACGCCGCGAAAGATGTTGCCGACGAGGCTCACCCGATCGTGATGCTCGGAATAGACCTCCGCTGCGCGGCCGTCCTCAAGCAGCACCACGCGCGTACGGTAGGGGTTGACGTCTATCGCGATGTGCTTGTCGACGGGCTTCGTTTCGGCCTGAGCGGGGCAGCTATCCTCCCGGTATTCATAAATAATTTCGTTTTGTTCACTCATTTCATCATAGTCCAATCCATTTCGATGCGTTTGCGGTGCACGAACGAAACGGCGTTCGTTTCAAGCTTTGAATACAGCGCTTTGAACAGCAGCTCGAGCGGCAGGCCGCCCTCCGCGGTCAGCTTGCCCGTGATGTCGAACTCGGCGCGTCGGCCGTCGAAATCGGTCAGCTTCATCGATATAAGCATCGGGCGGATATCGACGGGCTTGACGCCGCCCTTGGTTTTCTTGTCGACCACGATCGGCCCGCCGAGCAGTTCTCCGACGGCTGCGGCAAGACGGGCGCGTTCGACCGGCGCTTCAAAGGCAAGCACCGCCCGATAATCGGCGCTGCGCATCAGAGGCGTCAGAGAGGCCTTGAATTCGCCCGCGTCGACGGCGTCGATTATCCGTACCCCCTCGGGCAAAACGGCGTTTACGCGCTCTCTGAACGCTTCAGGAGAGACGTGCTCGGAGAGCGTGACGTCGAAGTATTCGCCGTCCGAGGTATAGCCGACCGAAAGCGCCGTGGCGAACGAAAGCAGGGGATGGGGGTTGAAGCCCTGCGAATAGGCGAGGGGAAGGTCCGCACGGCGGAACACGCGCTGAAAGAGCCGCTGCATATCCAGATGCGAAACGAAGCGGACGGGTCCGAGCTTTGAAAAAGCCGCTATAATCCTCATGACCCTTCCTCCGTTTCTTCCGGCTTTTTATTGAACTTGCTTCCGGGGCAGTGCATCGAGCAGTATCTGGCGTTCTCGGCGCCGAAGCAGCCGTTGCACCTCTCCCTGCAGTCGGGCGTGACAACGCCCTTTACCGAGCGCTCATGCTCCTTTTTAAGATAATCCATCGTCACGAGCGCATCCATGTGCTGCCAGGCCAGCGGCTCGTCAAGGCCGATAGTGCGGTTTGCGAACTGCTCCACGGTAAGCCCCTGCTCGCAGAAGGCCTCGTCCCAGGCCTCGCTGTTGAAATGCTCATCCCAGGAATCGAACCTCGCGCCGCGCCTGTATGCGCCGATCATGACGGCGGCAAGCCTCCTGTCGCCGCGCGCGTAGCAGGCCTCGAGCCGACTCGTCATCGAGAAATGGCAGTTGAACTCCACTCCGCGGATGCCCTTGAGCGCATTCCGCAGCAGCGCCTGGCGGCGGAGCACCTCGGGCACGGTGATCTGCGGCTCCCATTGGAAGGGCGTGAAGGGCTTGGGCACGAAGGTGGATGCGGAAACGGTGCAGCGCAGCCCCTTGCCGCGCTTATCCTTCGGCATGGAATAGAACTCCCGGCTGACTTTTCTCGCAAGCTCGGCGATGCCGAGGATATCCTCGTCCGTCTCGGACGGAAGCCCTATCATGAAGTAGAGCTTCACGCTCTGCCAGCCCGATTCGAAGGCGTCGCGTACGGAGCGGATAAGATCCTCCTCGGTGACGCCCTTGTTTATGACGTCACGCATGCGCTGCGTGCCCGCCTCGGGGGCGAAGGTCAGGCCCGTCTTGCGAACGCTCTGTATCTTTTCAAGATCGTCCTTGAGGAACGAGTCTATGCGCAGGGAGGGGAAGGAGAGGGAGACCCTGTCCTTCGTGTAGCGTTCGAGCGCGGTCGGCACGAGCTCGTGTATCTCGGTATAATCCCCGCTCGAGAGCGAGAAGAGCGAGATCTCGTCGTGCCCGGTACGGCGGAGCTGCTCGTCGGCATAGCAGAGCAGCGTCTCCATGCGCCTTTCGCGGATCGGCCGGTAGATGAATCCTGCCTGGCAGAACCGGCAGCCGCGCGTGCAGCCGCGGAAGAGCTCCAGCGCGATACGGTCGTGCACAATGCTCTGATAGGGCACCACAAGATCGCCGGTGAACTCGGCCCTGTCAAGATCGCGCACTATACGGCGCTTGATCCTATCCGGCGCATCGGGCTCGAGCTTAACGAGCCTTCTGAACCGGCCGTCCTCATATTCGGGGCGATAGAACGCGGGCACGTAGACGCCCTCGATCCGGCTCAGCTCGATGAGGGTCGCGCGCTTTGAAAGGCCGCGCTGCCTACAGGAGGCGTAGACGTCCATAAAGTCGTTGACGAGCTCCTCGCCGTCGCCGAAGAAAAAGACGTCGATGATGTCCGCCACGGGCTCCGGGTTGCAGACGCAGGGACCGCCAGCGCAAATAAGCGGCTGATCCTCGCCGCGCTCGCTTGAGAGCAGAGGTATGCCCGAGAGATCGAGCATCATAAGGATGTTCGTGTAGCACATCTCGTAGAGCAGCGAGAAGCCTATGATATCGAACTCGTCGAGCGGGCGCTGGGTCTCAAGGGAAAACAGCTTTTCGCCGCTTGAACGGAGCTGCGCCTCCATATCCACCCAGGGGGCGTAGACGCGTTCGCAATAGGTATCATCGCGCTTGTTGAGCACGTTGTAGATGATCCTCGAACCGAGATGGCTCATGCCGATCTCATAGGTATCGGGGAAGGCGAGGGCGAACCGGAACAGACCTTCATCGTTTTTGACGCGCATATTCAGCTCGCCGCCTATATAGCGCGTGGGCTTCTCCACGGCCGCGATAAGGGAGAGCAGCTTTTCCTGCCTGGTCATGGATCCTGAATCGTTAGCGGAAGTCATATCATAAACACCGATCTTATTTCTTGTCGGCCGATGAAGGGAGATCCCCGGTCTCATCGGCATAAATCTTCACAAATACATTATACCCTCAAACGGTGAAAATGGCAAGGCAAAGCTTCGGCACTTGTCGTCTTGCAAAGAAGCGTTTTTTCGGCGCAAAACGGCCCGATAATCGATTTTGCCTATTGAAATTTCTGCCAAAATGAAGTATATTTATAGTACCCCAAAAATTAACAGGAGGCGTCCTATGTGGAAAGAATTTAAAAAGTTCGCATTGAAGGGCAACGTCATGGATATGGCCATCGGCGTCATCATCGGCAGCGCGTTCGGTGCGATCGTATCGTCCCTCGTAAACGATATCTTCATGCCCCTTATCGGTCTGCTCTTCAAGACCAACGGCCTTAACGAAAAGTACATCCTGCTCAAGGGTTCCGATGCTTTCGTCGAAGGCATGAGCGTCGAGCAGGCTACCGAAGCTGGTGCGAACATCCTGACCTACGGCAAGTTCATCGGCATCATCATCAATTTCATCCTTATCGCTCTCGTCCTCTTCTTCGTTGTCAAGGGCATCAACAAGCTCAAGGACCTCGGCAAGAAGGAGGAGGAAGAAGCCCCCGCTCCCAGGCTCTGCCCCTTCTGCAAGCAGCCCGTTGCGGACGATGCTACCCGCTGCCCGCACTGCACCAGCGAGCTTCCCGAGCAGGCCGAGTAAGCCTGTTCCAACCCAAACCGTTCTCAAAGCCCCTGCGCGTATGAACGGCAATAATCGAAATCATTTGGCGTATGGATCCTGTCTATGCGCCAAATTCACGGTTAAGAAACTATAATTCTTTGGAGGAAAACCACAAATGCAGAAGATTCAAATGAAGACCCCTCTCGTTGAGATGGACGGCGATGAAATGACCCGCATCATCTGGAAGATGCTCAAGGATGAGCTGATCCTGCCCTTTGTAGATCTTAAGACCGAATACTACGATCTCGGCCTGGTCAAGAGGGATGAGACCGACGATAGAATCACCGTCGAAGCGGCGGAAGCCTGCAAGAAGTACGGCGTCGGCGTCAAGTGCGCGACCATCACCCCGAACGCGCAGCGCGTTGAGGAATACAAGCTCCACAGGATGTACAAGAGCCCCAACGGCACCATCCGCGCCATCCTCGACGGCACCGTTTTCCGCGCTCCCATCACGATGGATTGCCTCAAGCCCTCCGTCCGCAGCTGGAAGAAGCCCATCACCATCGCCCGTCATGCCTACGGCGATATCTACAAGTGCTCCGAATTCCGCGTACCCGGCCCCGGCAAGGCGGAGATCAAGTTCACCTCCGAGAACGGCGAAGTGCTTTATGACGAGACCGTCTTCGATTTCAAGTGCCCCGGCGTGCTGATGGGCACCTACAACAAGGATGATTCGATCGAGAGCTTTGCGAACGCCTGCTTCCAGTATGCCATCTCCACCAAGCAGGATCTCTGGTTCTCCACCAAGGACACCATCTCCAAGAAGTACGACCACACCTTCAAGGATATCTTCCAGAGGATCTACGACGAGAAGTATAAGGCGAAGTTCGAGGAGCTCGGCATCACCTACTTCTACACCCTCATTGACGACGCCGTCGCCCGCGTCATCCGCTCCAACGGCGGCTTCATCTGGGCGCTCAAGAACTACGACGGCGACGTTATGAGCGACATGGTCGCCACCGCGTTCGGCAGCCTTGCCATGATGACCAGCGTGCTCGTTTCGCCCGAGGGCAACTACGAGTACGAGGCCGCGCACGGCACCGTCACCAAGCATTACTACAAGCATATGGCCGGTGAGTCCACCTCCACCAACTCCATGGCGACCATCTTCGCATGGAGCGGCGCTCTGCGCAAGAGGGGCGAGCTCGACGAGCTCCCCGAGCTCGTGCACTTCGCCGATATGCTCGAGAAGGCTTCGCTTGAGACCATCGCAAGCGGCTTCATGACCAAGGACCTCGCGCTGCTGGCCGATATGGACAACAAGACCGTCTGCACCACCGAGGGCTTCATCAAGAAGATCCGCGAGAAGCTTGAGCAGCTTCTTGCCTGAACGACAAACGGAGAGATAAAATGAGTCTGTACGATCAGTGGCTTGATCAAACCAACGACGAGAAGCACGGTGAAGCGGCCGTAAGGGCCTTCTTCAACAGGTATTTTGCCGAAGAGACCGAAGCGTATAAGAAGATCCTCGCCGCTCCCGAGGCGGTACCTCAGGGTAAGGCGGAGGAGCTTGCGGCGTCCTTCGGTATGGAGAACGCGGTATTCGCGGGCTTCCTCGACGGCATCAACACCAGCCTCAAGACCCCGGTCGACGTCGAGCACGTCGAGGCCGATACCGAAGTAAAGCTCGATATCGATTTTGAGAAGCTCTATTTCAACATGCACGAGGCAAAGGCCGATTGGCTCTATGGCCTTGATGAGTGGAACGGAGTCCTTCCGGCGGAGAAGCGCAGGGAGATCACGAAGCAGTGGCGGCTGTCCAAGCAGTTCGTCGCCGCGCCGAAGGTCGGCCCGAACGATCCCTGCCCCTGCGGAAGTGGTAAGAAGTATAAGAAGTGCTGCGGAAGATCTGCAGACTGACGATCAAACATTGCCTGCCGCGCGGTAAAACGCGCGGCAGGTCCTGCCCGAAAGCCATATAATCATTTCTTCCTAAATCAAAAACGATCGGGGCATACGATCGCGACTCACCTCCCGTAAAACGATAATATTATATATTTTCATCGGTACCTGTTTTCGTATTGCAAAATCCGCCGACTCGTGTATAATTATGGTCCGACGGGATCCAAGGTGAGGAAACTCGATGGCAAATCTCATTTATAGCTCGAATACCGGCAATGCATATTTAAATCTTGCGCTCGACGGTTGGTTCCTCGATAACGTAAAGAGCGGGGATATTATACTTTATTTCTTTGTAAATGACAACGCGGTGATAATAGGGCGCCACCAGAACGCGTGGCGTGAGTGCGATCTTGCCAATATGCGGCGTGACGGCGTTCAGCTCGTCCGCAGGCACACGGGCGGCGGCGCGGTGTATCACGACGCCGGAAACCTCAATTTCTCGTTCATCATGCCCGAGAAGCGCTATGATCTCGACAGGCAGATGCGCGTCATCATGAACGCGGTCGCTTCGTTCGGGCTTGAATGCGAGCTGTCCGGCAGAAACGATATCCTCGTCGGAGGCAAAAAGTTCTCCGGCAACGCTTTTGCCCTGAGCAAGGGCAACAGAGCGCATCACGGCACGCTGCTCGTCGACGCGGATCTGACAAAGCTTTCGGGGTACCTGAACGTATCCAAGGCCAAGATGCGCTCAAAGGGCATCGAGAGCGTCCGCGCAAGGGTCTGCGATCTCAGCGAGCTCAAAGAAGGTATCGGCGTCGAAGCCGTCAAAAACGCGGTGAAAGATGCGTTCATCCGGGAATATGGGGAAGCTGGCGAGCTCGTGCTCGGCCGCGAAGCGCTTGAAGACGTTGAAAAGCGAGCCGAAAGGATCGCCTCATGGGAATGGACCTTCGGCAAGACCCCGGTTTTCGATATCAGTCTCGAGCACCGTTTTTCGTTCGGCGAGATGCAGTTCTTTTTCAGACTCCGCGACGGCAGGATCAGGGAAGCGAAGATCTATTCGGACTGCCTTGATACCGGGCTCGTCGGAAAACTCGAAGCAGTGCTTTTTGATTGCCGGTTTACCAACGGCGCGCTTTCTCAAGCCGTCGACGCTATACCCTGCGGGAACGATACCGAATCGAGCGAGAAGGAGGAGCTTAAGGAATACTTCAGGGTATTCGGTCCCGACGACCTTGATTGACGTCCCATCTTAACAGCATTTACGGCATCCTTAGCATATCGGCATTCTCCATTCAGTTTTTGTCACAATCTGTACTAAAAAAACCATAAAATGTGTGTTGAGAAAAATCGAATAATTATGTATAATGCAATCACAACGAATGAGGCGGATGCTTGATCGCGTCCGCATGTGAAAGGAGCGTACTTATGGATATTAACGAGATGACTGAAAAAGAGCGCTTTTCCATGGTTCCCGTCGTACCGCTCAGGGGCCTTGTTGTATTTCCCGAATCCGCAATGAGCTTTGACGTCGGCCGCCCGAAGAGCATCGCGGCCATCAAATCGGCCAAGATCACCAACGGCTACGTGCTGCTCGTCGCTCAAAAGGATCCTCAGAAGATCGAGGTCAATGAAAACGATCTCTGCCGCGTCGGCTGCCTCTGCAAGGTCAAGAAGACCGAAGCGAAGGAAGGCGACGTGCTTCAGGTCTTTATTGAAGCCATCGCCCGTGCCGAGATCGAGAGCATCATGCTCACCGGCAACATCGTCCTGGGCGAATACCTGCTTGCGGACGTACTCTGCACTCAGAAGGAAAGTGTGCCCGAGGCTGCAAAGGCCGCCTCGCTGCGCCGCAGCATCGACGAGCAGTGCAAGCGCTTCCTTGCGCTTACCGAGGACGGAAAGCTCACCTCGATGCTCGAGATGATCTCAAGGAATGCCGGAGACATCGGCTACGCCTACCGTATCGCCAACCTGATGCTCATGGTCCCCGAGGACAGGCAGAAGGTGCTTGAATGCGATAACTACATCGACCGCTGCACGGAGCTCATCCGACTGATCGCGAAGAACTGCGAGGTCCGCGAGATCAAGAAGCGCATCGAGGAGAGCGTGCGTGAAGCGCTGGACAAGAACCAGCGCGAATACATCCTGCGCGAGGAGATCAAGGCCGCGCAGAAGGAGCTCGGTGCGGACGAGCAGTCCGCGGCCGAGGAGTTCCGCCGCAGGCTCGAGGCGGGGGAGTACCCCGAGAACGTCCGCGAGAAGCTCGATAAAGAGATCACGCATTATGCCTCCCTGCCCGCGGGCTCGCACGAAGCGCCGCCGATGCGCACCTATATCGAGACATTGCTCGACCTCCCCTATACGCAGATGAGCGAGGACAATCTCGATATCGAGAATGCCCGCAGGATCCTCGATGAGGATCACTACGGCCTTGACAAGGTCAAGGACAGGATCATCGAATACATCGCGGTCGCGAGGCTGACCGGCAAGGTAAACGGGCAGATAATCTGCTTCGTGGGCCCTCCGGGCGTCGGCAAGACCTCCGTATCGGCTTCCATCGCAAGGGCGCTCGGCCGCAAATTCGTGCGCATGAGCCTCGGCGGTATTCGCGACGAGGCAGAGATCCGCGGCCACCGCAGGACCTATATCGGCGCAATGCCCGGCCGCGTCATAAGCGCGATCAAGCAAGCCGGCACCGTCAACCCCGTGCTGCTCTTCGACGAGATCGACAAGCTCGCCTCGGATATCCACGGCGATCCCTCCGCAGCGATGCTCGAGGTGCTCGACAGCGCGCAGAACTTCGCTTTCCGCGACCACTTCCTCGAGCTGCCCTACGATCTCTCCAAGGTGCTCTTCATCACCACGGCGAACAACGCCGCGGCTATCCCGCGCCCGCTGCTCGACCGCATGGAGCTCATCGAGGTGCCGAGCTATCTCGCCAATGAAAAGGTCGAGATCGCCGCAAGGCATCTTCTGCCCAGGCAGATGGAGAAGAACGGCCTCAAGAAGAGCATGCTTTCGATCTCGCGCGAGTCGATCGAGACCATCATCAACGACTACACCCGCGAGGCCGGCGTACGCAGCCTCGAGCGCACCCTGGCGACCGTCTGCCGCAAGGCCGCGGTGGATATCGCCAAGGGCAAGAAGCGCATCGTCGTCAACAAAAAGCGCATCGAGGAGTACCTCGGCGCGCCGCAGTACAGCTTCGAGCGTGCCGACGAAGCGCCCGAGGTCGGCGTCGTGAACGGCCTTGCGTGGACCAGCGTCGGCGGCGAGACGATGCAGATCGAGGTCGCCGCACTTCCCGGCAAGGGCCAGCTCCAGCTTACCGGCCAGCTCGGAGACGTCATGCAGGAGAGCGCCAAAGCCGCCATCACCTGCATCCGCGAGCGTGCGGACAAGCTCGGGCTCGCTCCTGATTTCTTCGGGACGACCGACCTGCATATCCACGTGCCCGAGGGTGCCGTGCCCAAGGACGGCCCATCCGCCGGCATCTCCATCCTGACTGCTGTAGCGAGCGCTCTTACCGGCATTCCGGTCCGTGCTGGCCTTGCGATGACCGGCGAGATCACGCTCCGCGGCCGCGTGCTTCCGATCGGAGGTCTGCGCGAAAAGCTCCTCGCCGCGGTGCGGGCCGGCATCAAGACCGTGCTGCTGCCCGAGAAGAACCGCAAGGACCTTCGCGAGGTGCCCGAGGACATCCTCTCCGCACTCAATATCATCATGGTCAGCGATGCGGACGACGTGCTCAAGAACGCGCTCACCGAGCAGCCTAAGCCGCGCATCGTGCTGCCCCAGGTCCCCGTAATGCAGGGCGCGCACGCCTGACGGCCCGATTTCCAGATTTTAACAGAATAATGCCCTTCTTGAATGAGCACAATAGGCTTGCAGTCAAAGCAAACTGCAACAACTCATCACGGAGGGCATTATTATGCAGAACACGAACAAAGGCAATGATTCAAGCTATGCCGATCCGTTCTTCCGTTCAAACAACTCCTGCTGCGGCTCGGGCAGCGAAACCTCGGGGAATCGAGTCTCAGGCGCGGAGCGGCGAAGCGGAACGAACAATTCCGGTTATGCGGGCAGGATGAACTGGAACACGGAGACGGCTGCAGGCATGGGAACCAACTGCAGCATGGACACAAAGGATCTTTCGATCCTGCAGGATGAGATGCATTCCGAAGCGCTGCTGTACAAGAAATGCCATGTATACGCAAGCTATTTCAACGACCCGCAGCTTCGGAGCCTTGCCTCAAACGCGGCGGAGCATCATCGCAGGCACTTCGATGCTCTTAAGGGCTATCTCGATTCCGGGAAATAAGGAGGAACACTAATGATGCAAAATTCATCCATGAACGAACAGGAGCTTCTGACCGATATGCTCCACAGCGAAAGGGCTGCTGTCAAGCAGTATGCCGAAAACTGCACCGAAAGCGGCTGCATGCAGCTTCGCAGCCTGCTTATCGACTGCATGAGCGAATGCTCGGAGGATCAGTTTGCGATCTTCGAGCAGATGAAGCAGCGCAATCTCTACAAGACCAAGCCCGCTCAGCAGCAGGAGATCGCGACCGCGCAGCAGGATATGGCGCAGCTCAGGCAGCAGACCTGGTGAAAAGCATAAGAATAAGAAAAGGAACATCCTTTTCCAAACTGAAAAGCATCCGCAGCTGCGGATGCTTTAGTGTTACTCTCTGTCGATGATCCCGTATTGCCGCATCAGTCCGATCCTCTCCTTGCCGATGCGGATAGATTCCGCGGGATCGACGCTGCTCTGTTTCTTTCGCTTCACCAGATAGCCGTGCACCCTCTGCACCCATGCAACGGGCAGCAGCCACGGGCGGCGGCGCAGGTACGGATACCGGCCGGCAAGCTCCTTTGCGGGCCTGAAAACGGAGCCGAGCACGCTCCTGTGCTGGCCGTGCTTCGATGCGGCGGCTGCGTCGAGCGTCAGCGTGACCGAGTGCATACGGTTAACGTCGGCAACGCCGTACAGCCCTCCGGTCAGGATATCGTTCAGCAGCGGGCATTCGTCGTCATCGAACTTCGCGAAAGCCTCGGGCATCGGGATCTCGAAATGCTTCTCGCCGATCCGGAAAATCGCCGCGGAGAAGCGCTCGAGCTTCAGTTTTAAAAGCCATCCGAGCACGCCGTCAAACCCGATCTCGTCCGCATACCGCTGCGCAAACAGACAGATGTCCATGACCTGCCTTATGCCGAATCCGCCGTGCAGAAAATGCTTGTAGGCATGCAGGATCAGATACAGCAGATGATCACTCGGCGAAAGCGTTAAGAGCTCCGTACCCATGTATTCGATGCTGACAGCGCGTTCGAGCGCGCCGTTGAAGGGTGCGTTGCAGTCGCCGTAAGCCTCCGAATCCTCGGAGAAGGCCGAGCAGTGCAGCTCTATGTAAAGCCCGCGGGAATCGTCCTTATAAGCCGATTCCATCGTCTGATCGGTGTTGATATCAATCCGCTTCAGCCCGAGCTCGGCCATCGCGTCGGCATATTTCCGAAAATCATCCGGTTCTATCAGCAGATCCTCATCGACCGAGCCGCGCTGATCGGGAACGGGGTAGATGCTTCGGCAAATAATGCCCTTCTGAACGACGGGCCTGAGCCCGCGCGACAGCAGATCGCGAAAAAACTCCAGGAATTCGCCGGTGCGCCGCGCCTGGGTAATCGTCTCGGCGGTCGCGGCATCGATAAAGCGCTTCTGAAGCTTGGGATACTCCTTCAGCGCCTTGCTGTCGTACACAGCGTCCGTAAACAGCGGCAGTACGCGGTGCTCCTCGGCAATATGAAAGAGGCGATACCATTCTGCGGCGTCGATCGGCTCATCAAAACCAAACTCAATGCCTCGAAGAGAGCATCTCAGGGCATTGAGCAAAATATTTGCGCTTTTATCCGAAACCAGCATCAAAGGCCACCGGACCCCTGACCGGACGGGATCTCAATAACGATATCATCACCGTTGTCGATCAGATGCGGACCGTCGTCAGTCGCGTTGGGATCCTCTGTCAGCTCGATAGTCGGGTCGGGAGTCACATCGGGCACAGCGGTGTCGGGCACTTCATCCGTGACTTCGGGATCGGGCGTGATATCGACCGCAGGTATCGGCGTGCCATTGTCGGCAGCGGGTTCGGCTGTGTTATCGCCGGACGACGGCTGTTTGCGGCATGCCTGCAAAGCGATCATCGAAAGGATCATCACAAAGCAAACCGCGACCACAAATACTGCTTTGAAACCATTTCTTTTCATAGAATGCTCCTGTTATTCTTGTTCTGTCTGTTCGAGATAATTCAGCTCGAGCATCTGACCGATGAACGAGAGGACGGCATTTCGCGCAAGCGCGGGATCCTCGACCTCGTATTCCCGATTCACGGCGTCCATCAGCGCATCGATATCCGCGCCGCCTCGAAGCCGCTCCCAAAGGAAAGCGGAGGTCTCGTTGATCTCGGTCACGTAGGGGCAGGATTCGCGCGCGGTCTTCGTGGCCACAAGGATCTGCTTGCCGCAGATCGCCGTCAGTACCACGCCCGGGCGTGTTTTATAGCGGGTCATTTGCGCCTCCGATCGGTCCATCCATCATAGTATTAAACGCATCACGAAGCATTTCGGTTGAAGCGGCGTCGCCGAGATTGACGAGCTTCCACACGGGCACGCTTTCAAGCACCTTGCTCATCAAACCGGTCAATGCAAGGCATTGCTCCTCGGTCTCCGGAAGTACCACGAACTGCCTGAAAAACGGCATCACGCAGTCGGCGGGAGGCAGGGGAGAGAGTTGATTCTCCGAGCCCTGCTCAAGCAAAACGATGCCCGCAAGCGGCGCGGTCAGCTCCTTATTGCCCATGTTCTCCTTGCCGCACCAGCTCGTTGAATAGACGTGTATCCGCCCGTCCGCTTCGGGCGCGAGCACGGGCATATCCCCGCAGATCATCTCGATCTCGCCGGGATGCTGCCTCTGCCAGTTCAGAAACTGCGTCGTCTTCCCGACCCCGCTCGGCGCCGTCAGCAGCCATGCCCGGCCCCTGTACACGAACGCAACGGAATGAAAGATGCAAGCCCCGAATCGCAGCAGCTCCCGTGCGGTTATAGAAATCATTGCCCTGTACTCGATGTAGCCTTCAGACGCATCTGCGGGGAGTATTCTTCGCACAGGTTCTATGACCTCATTTGATGCACAGATATCGTATTCGTCATCACGACAAAAATAAGCATAATCTCTGAAATTGTACCTCGTTTCATCATAATGAAACAGATATCTGAGTTCGTGTCCCGCATACTTTACGCGGAAGATCATGTTGCGTTGCATGCTTTTTTCTTAGGAAAAGCGGGGGACAAAGCCCCCGCTTTCTTGTTGTTACGGTTCGTTGGGAGGGGTGGACGGCGGAAACGTTGAACCGGGGTTTACCCTCGACCAATCATCATTGGTATAGTTCTGATTGTTCCACCAAATCAAGTAATCATCTTCATCGATGTTGCCATCGTTGTTGAGATCCGTTCCAAACAGATGCTGCCAGTCAGCAAAGCTGCAGGGATAGGGGTCAGTGGTACCCTGACCGGTCTGAGCAGGTTCGGTAGCATCGCCGATATCACCTAAACCACCAAAGAGAATCTTAGGGAAAGTAAAATATGTTTTAGCCATTTGTTTTACCTCTTTCTAATGTTCAACTGCCGTCAATTGGCAGGCTGGTACCTATCGAGCGTCGATGTGCAGGGGGTATCCGTTACACCGATACTGTCGATATGAGTCGGAGTGAGAACCTTGCGGTTCGTTGTTCCGGTTACAAGCACGCCATCAGGAGTTAACCAGTAGTTCAGGATTGTTTTATCCGTGAGGTTGGATGCAGGGGTATAGGCCTTGTAGGTAAGATAGCCGCGCTGCACGCCTCTGCCGGAGAAGACAGTCTGCGCATTAAGCGTGATGGTGTAATTGCCTTCAGCACTCTTAATGTAAAGGTTATTGCAGACACTCGCTCTGTTGCTGCTGTCAATGACCACGAAACCGGCCTGATTGTAGTTGCCATCGTCGATCGCGGAAATGATCCAGATCTTGGAGATGTAACCGGAACCGAGATCATAGGTATAGTGCAGATAGGGCTGCAGATACTTGGAAGCGGGGACTTCCTTGATGTAATAGGTATCGCCGGCCTTGGGTGCAGCCTTGGTACCCTTTACATCCTTGATTGCATCTGCCCAATTCCAAACACCGGCCGTATTGCCGTCATAAGCAGCGACACCGGACGCTTCGTCAAAATACTTGACTTCTTCGCCGTCAACGACCTTTTTGTTCTGGAAGTAGAAACCATCGGCAATCTTAGTAGGATCGAAAGCTTCCCACTCAATTGCTGTTTCAGCGCTGAACGTTGAGGCAATTCCGGCATAGTCGGTGTAATAACCGCCATACAGGAAGCCTTCAGTGGTCCTGGCTGCGAGATCAAATTCACTGTTAGCCTTGGTAAAGACGACCTTCTCAACAGACTTATCACCGGAGTGATAAATATAGAACACAGAGCCCCAAACCGCGATCATATCATCATAAGGCATGATCTCATTTGCAGCGACCTCAGTAACATCGACCCAGTTGTTCGAATCAACAGGATACTTAGCCTGGTACTTGCCGCCTGCCTCAAGCTGATCATCCGGGATCCACCTGAGGAAGAGCTTGGTTTCATCAAGAGCGTCGATCTGGCTCTGACGAGCAGCGATCTCGTCATCGGTAGGATTATCGGAGAGTGCAGTAACCTTTGCCCAGCCGAGGAAGATGTGATTCTCATACACAAGACCGGTCGTACCGTCCTTAGCGCCGAAATCGAAGGTTTCGGGAGTGGGGATGAGGATGGCTTCGTTGATCTGGAGATCGTTATCCTTCTGGACCTGATCGGTCTCATTGTTCGCAAACCACCAGATATGGGTGGGGGTAGGCGTGTCAACTTCGCCGTATACCGCTTTGAGCTCGACTGTGTAGATCCAAAGCGGGTCGCCGGTAATGGGATCGGTCATCTGAACATCGTTTTCATCAAGACGGGGTTCCTGCTTGGCCAGATCGAGCTTGACCGTGAAGCGCTCACCGGGATAGATGATCATAAGCTCATGTGCCGCGCCCTCTTCAACCTCATCCTTGTATGCGTCAACATACTTCTCACCATCCCACTTCTGCATCACCCAGTACATGAACTTCTGAGTTTCAGTATTATTGGGAGTGGAAGCTGCCTGTGCGATTGCCTTGATATTGTCCTTGTAAAGGCGGGAATCCGAGGGAGCGTTGCTGCCGCCGTTTGCATTGTAGAGGATACCTACACCGCTCGCGCCGGGGATCAGCTTGCTCCAGCGGGCATAGAGGTTGAGCTTGCGGGTGATCCAATAACGGTCGACGTCCTTGTTGATCGGAGTAACACCGTCGGGGATAAGGCCCCACGGGTCCATATCAATGGTGGGATCGCCATCGCCGTCGGTAAAGTCAACGGACTTATCATAGACGGGTTCGGCGGGAACGGTCGCATCGGTCAGCTTCGTGGAGTCGTCAAACATATGGTCGAGCGATTCATCTGTAAACCAGCCGCCGAATTCGTATGCGAACCTATGACCGGTGGGAAGGGAGACCTTGCCGTTGTAATCGATACGGAAGTTGGTGGCCTGATCGTCATCGCCCCAGTCAAGCGAGCTGTCACGAACTCCGTTTACAAGAGCGTTGGGCTTAAGGAACACGCGGTATTCGATCAGCCTCCACTTTGCATAGACCGTCTTGTCGCCGGCGGGCATTTTCTCAAATTGCGCCTCGGTTGTGCACTGCTTATCAACGTACCAGCCGTCAAACACAAACCCCGTGGTAGTGGGCTTGTATTCGGAGGCGCCGCCCTTACCGTATGCGCTGATATCGGCATTGAAATAGATATTGGGATCCACCTTGAACTGACCCTGATCACTGGGCCTGCCGTCGGACATGGAGCCATACCTGTTGAAATAGTCGCCGTCAAGGTAAATGATATTATAGACATTCCTTGAGTAATAAAGGTTAATGGACTGGTCGGTGGAGCTGTCGTTGAGAGCTACGCCGTTATCATTGAAGGCAGGATTTGCAGCAAAATGCGAATAACCCTTGATCTCGATAAAGTCCTCTGCCTCGGTAACCATGTTATAACGAGCAACAACGGTTTTATAAAGCGTGAAAGTCTTTCCGCCATAGGTGACCGTGTTCTCCGTTGTGCCGGGCAGGGCCTCAACGTAGTAATTCATGGTCTTCAGAGGCCTCTTGGTACCGGGATTCATATAGAATGTAACATTCTCCGCCGGCATCAGCTCCATCGAAAGAATAACTCTGGTGAAAGTCGAACTTCCTACAGGATCCCAACGCTGACCGTCGTCATATGTTATACCGTTCGTGCCTTCGATCGGGAAATGACTGATGATAGCCTGCTCGTAGTATCCCTCAATGCTATAAACAGTAGTTCTGTTATTGCTTCGACTATACCTGTGTGCAGTATAGGTCGCAGCAGAATTGTCATTCTTCGCAGTATAATAAGTGACTGTAGAATTATTGTTTACACCGCTAACAGGGCTGGGGCCTACACCGTAATCGCCTTCGTTGGTATCGTTGTTGTTGCTGCTGCTGTAATACCCCTCGGGATAATAATAGTAATTAACCGTAGTATTCCACCAGTTGCCGCTTACAACTCTTAAATACCCGCCGGGCCAGTAGACATAAGTGCCATTGTTATTGCGAGTATACGTGTAATCCTGGAAGAGTAAAGTATACGTCCTGCGGTTGAAGTAAACATTGAAAACCGTACCGCCGGCAGGATCGATCTTCTTACTGGTATCATAACTCCAGCGAGTGAAACCGTCGTACGTGATAGTCCTGTTGTTTACGCTCACACCGTGTTCGCCGCTAGGAGTAATAGGACTGATGGCGGTGGCAGTGGTTCCGTTCATCGGAATGGATTCAACATAGTCATATCCGTCGCGGTCGATATTCTGCTTCCAGATGATGACGGTGTAGTCGGCCGTCGCTGCCATAGTCCACTTTGCGTAGAGCACAAGACGGTCGTCAAGAGCCTGCCCGAAAGTGTATTCATTGCCGTCGGTGCAGGCTTCGTCGGTGTACCAGCCGCCGAAGGTGTAACCGGGGCGGACCATCTCGCTGTCGGGTCTGGGCTTGCGGGAGACTTCGTCGGACTTGATGAAGATAGGCGCATTGTAGGTTGCGCCGTAGCCGTTCTCCTCGAACACGAGCCAATGGCCGGGGGCGAGCACGGTGGAGAAGACAACGTCGCCGCTGAGCTTCATGCTTGTGCCCATGGGATAGGGCAGTGCCGCGCTGGCGTCGGAGATGTAGCCGCTGCCCTCCTTGACCTGCCAGCCTTCAAAGTTGGTTACCTGGTCGTTAGGCCTGTAGGATTCCTTGATGGTGAAATCCGCCACGGAAGCGGAAAGCGACATCAAGGCGATATCGGACGAGAGCGTGATGCCGTTTTGGTCCTCGTAGGTGATATCGTAAACCTTATAGATAAGAGCATAGATATCAAGCACATCGCCCTCTTTGAAGGTTCCGGCCTTCCCGCCGATGTACTCGCAGATACCGGGAATGGTGTAGGCCTTGGTGTTGGGGTCATACGCCGCGCCGTAATTGCTGCCGGAAGGATTTGCCTCAGGATCATCGATGGACCAACCGCCAAAGAGGAGACCCTTGCCGAGAGTACCGCCGACGCCGGGATCGAAAACGATGTCTTCAATGTACTGAACGGTATCAACGCGCTCGCCATCACCGAGATACACATCGGTATTCTTGACGTAGACTGTTGTAACGATGCTGTTCACGATTGAGCCGTTGTTGTTCTCCAGCTTACGGAAATTTACTGTGAGACGAGCATCGTCATGGGAAGCGCCAGGATCCCCGATAACCGCGTATACGGAGAAGTCCGTCGCCTCGAAGGTGACGGTGCTGCCGGATACGTAGCAATCCTCGATGACTTCCATATGGACGTTGCTGTTGCCGAGCTCATCGGCAGAGCAGTCGAAGTGCACGAGGGTGAACTCGTCAAGCTCGGCGATAACGTCGCTCGAAAGAGTGACGGTCACGGCCTGACGGGGCTCGACCTCATTGCCGGTGCTGTTCAGGAAGCTGATGTCGACAGCCTTGAGAACGGTGCCGCGCTCGTCAGCCAGCCTGTCGTACGCATCCTGAAGTACGGTCGCGTTGATCGTGTCGTTGATCTCGAGCGAGGTGTTCGCCGGGAGAGCGCCGGCAGGCGCGTCAACGGACACGAGGGTGCCGCCCCGCCCTTCAAAGGACAGGGTCTGCGCCGGATAGGTGGGACGGGGCTTCGGCCTGGGGATGATCCAGCCGATGATCCAGTCGGCCCAGTCGGTGAGCACGGAAGCCCTGCGGGTGCCGGAGGTCTGCGCGAGCGCAGCGGTGGGCAGCACGGAGAGGACCATGATCAGAGCCAGCGCGAGTGAAAGGATCTTCGCAAAACGCTTTTTCAACTTACTTTCCTCCTTTTGAATGTGTGAAAAGTATTGGTTTCTTAGTTAATTATACGCTGTTTACATATCCTGCGCGCATAATATTCCAATTAATACTCATTATACAACATGTTGTGGCTTGTGTCAACGCATTTCAACTAATTGAAAATAAAATATTTTTGGTTTTTCAATATATAAAAAAAGGAAAGCTTACAAAGCGGAACTATATGTTGCAATCGGGATGCTCTTGTTGTATAATTAGGTATAATGAGGAAGATAGGGGAAAACCGCATTCTTTTCAATTCGCTGAGCACGCTGTCGAAAAAATGGCGTGACGGCAACTTCGGCGAAATAGTTGAGGACTGGCGCTGGATCTTTACCTATACCAGGCGCCATAGGTGGGCGGTGGTGTTTTACACGGTACTCGGGATACTTAGCACCACGCTCGGGCTTGTCGGCAGCGTCGCCGGCAAGTACATGATCGACATCATCACCGGCTACCAGACGAGCAAGCTCAGCATACTGATAGTGATAATACTTTCGAGCGCGGTTTTCAGCCTGGTCTTCTCGAGCCTTATCAGCAGGCTCTCCGCGAAGATCGGCATCCATATCAACAACGATATCCAGGCCGATATCTTCGACAGGATAATCGACGTGGACTGGAAGGCGATAAGCGGCTATTCGAGCGGCGACCTGCTCAACCGCTTCAACAGCGACGTGCAGACCGTCAGCAAGAACGCGATAAGCTGGCTTCCTTCTATTATAATAGCCGTCTATAACTTCATCGTAACGTTCATACTGATATGGCATTACGATAAGATCATGTCCCTGATCGCGTTCGCTTCGGCGCCCGTCATGCTGCTGATGAGCAAGTACTTCATCAGCAAGCAGAGGGAATACGCCAAGAAGGTCAAGGAAAAGGGCAGCGAGATGATGGCGTTCGAGGTGGAGACCTTCTATAACTTCGATACCATCAAGTCCTTCGGCATCATGAAGACCTGCGGGCGGAAGCTGCGTGAATGGCAGCAGAAGCTCAAGGAGATCAGCCTGGAATACAATATGTTCACGATCAAGACGAACATATTCATGTCCGTGCTCGGGATGATCGTTCAGTATGCGGCGTTCGGCTACTGCCTGTTCCTGCTGTGGACCCACGCGATAAGCTACGGCACGATGACGCTCTTCCTCGAGCAAAGGGTCCGGCTTTCAAGCGCGTTCAACAGCGTCGTCGGCATAGTGCCGCAGTTCCTGACGAGCTCGGTCTCCGCTCACCGTATCAGGGAGCTGATCGACCTTCCGAGAGAACGGCATATCCCGGAGAGCGAGGAGCTGAAAGCGCTTGCGGAAGACGGCTTCGAGGTCAGAATGGAAGGCGTCGACTTCGCCTACGTTGAAGGCAAGGAGGTCATCACCGGCTCGAGCTTTAAAGCCGCTCCGGGCGAGATCGTGGCGCTGATCGGACCCTCGGGCGAGGGCAAGACCACGATGATCCGCCTCATGCTCGGCCTCATCCTGCCGGACAAGGGCACGGCCTTCCTCAGAGCATCCGACGGCACCGAGGTCGAAATGAATGCCGACAGCAGAGCGTTCTTCTCCTACGTTCCGCAGGGGAATACGATCCTCTCGGGAACGGTGGCCGAGAACATGCGCCTGGTCCGCGAGGATGCGACCGACGAGGAGATAATCGAAGCGCTGAAGATAGCGTGCGCATATGATTTCGTTTCCGCTCTGCCGGACGGCATAAACAGCAAGGTGGGCGAGAGGGGCCGCGGCTTCTCCGAGGGGCAGGCGCAGCGCCTTGCGATCGCAAGGGCGATACTGCGCGACGCACCGGTCCTGCTGCTCGACGAAGCGACCTCCGCGCTCGACGTAACGACCGAACGCCAGGTCCTGCGCAACATCGTTACCAGCAAGCCGAACAAGACCTGCATCGTTACGACGCACCGACCGACCGTGCTGAATCTCTGCAGCCGCGTCTACCGTGTGAAGGACAGGAGCGTCACCGAACTCGATGAAGCGCAGTCGAGCATCGAGGCAATGGAGTTCTGAACGTTGAGATGATAGATATCCACTCCCACATCCTTCCGGGCATCGACGACGGGTCGGACAGCATGGAGACTTCGGTCGAAATGCTGCTGACGTCCGCGCGGAGCGGAGTGAAGACGATAGTCGCCACACCGCACTGCAATATACCCGACGAGTTCGGCAATTACGCGTCGGAAAAACTCGATATGCTGTTCGATCAGCTTGAAAGCGAGGCGGAGAAAGCCGGGATCCCGATCAAAATAATGAAGGGCATGGAGATCTTCGCTACGGACGACCTGCCTCAGCTGCTTCGGGACGGCCGGGTGTGGACGCTCAACGGCACGAACTATTTCCTTACGGAGTTCGATTTCGAAGAGGAGCCCGATTACTGCAGCGAGATACTGAGGCGCTGCGCATCAATGGGCTTTTGCCCGATCATAGCGCATCCGGAACGCTATCGCTGCATACAGGAGGATCCGCAGCTTGCTTTCAACTGGTGTATTTCGGGCTACGGCCTTCAGCTCAACAAAGCGAGCCTGCTCGGCAAATTCGGCCGTGAAACGCAGGAGATCGCCGAGCTCCTCGTAGATCACGGCCTGGCGGCCTGCGTTGCGAGCGACGCGCACGGCGTCATCCGGCGGACGACGTTCATGGGCGGGATAAAAGAGTACCTGACAGACAACTTCGGGGAGCAGTACGCGATGCTGCTGCTGTCGGAGAACCCCTCAAGGATACTCGAGGGCAAGCGGCTTCTCGGACTCGAGCCGATACCGATATACTAATGGACGAATACGCTGCCGATCGGTGCAGCCTGATTACATGATCTGAAAGGGAGGAGAATTGGATGGGAAGACTTCGAATAGCAATACTGATATTCTTTATCGCTGTTGCAACCTTCTTTTCCGCTTCCTATATATATGATAAAATCACTTCGGATACGACCGCTCCGGTCATAACCGCCGAATCGGATGAACTCGAGGTAAGCGTTGCCGCAACGGATGAGGACCTGCTCGCCGGCATGCGTGCGACGGACAACGTCGACGGAGACATCACCGATTCTTTGGTCGTCGCCTCAAAGAGCAAATTCATCGAGCCGGGAACGATACACGTAAACTACGCCGCGTTCGACAGCAGCAACAACGTCGGCACCAAAACGCGGACCGTGAGGTTTACGGATTATACTGCTCCTCATTTCAGAATGACCGCTCCCATGCGCTTTTCCTCGGGTGCGTCGAGTTATGATTACCTTGAGCACGTATCCGCCGAGGACTGCATCGACGGCGATATCACGAGACAGATCAAAATCAATTTCGGTCAGACGAACGCCGTCAGCGATACCGTTATCCAGCAGAAAATGAATATGCAGGTAACGAATTCCTTCGGCGACAGCGCGGTGATCGATATGGTCGTCAGCATGGAGGATTATACGACTTACAATAAGCCCTCGCCTTCGCTTTCCGACTATATTATCTATACCAAAGTGGGTAAAAATATAAATTTCAGCGCGCTGATCGACGGTATCTGGACAGCAGGGGTCAAACAGTCCTTCAGCGAAACGGATTTCACCGCCCAGGATATCAGCTTTTACACAGGCTCGCTCGACCTCAATACGCCCGGCATATATAAGGTCGTTTATCAGCTTACCCGAGAGCATACAGAATGGCTGGGCAGCGCGACGCTCTATGTGATCGTGGAGGGATAACAGTATGGAAACGAACGCAAAAACCAATACAAATCCCGAAACGCTGATAGAGCGCATAGACGTTTACAGCATACTCAGAGACCTGCTCAGGAACAGCTGGGTGATCCTGCTCGGAGCGATAGCTGTCGCGCTGGTCGTCAATATCTATGTTAAAACGAAAAATGTAAACAAATATTCGTCCTCGGCAACCTTTGTCGTGACGTCAAAAACCTCCAGCAACTACGTATACAGCAACCTTACCGCGGCCTCGACCATGGCCAAAAGCTTTTCGAATATCCTCAACAGCAGCCTTATGAAAAAGAAGGTCTGCAAGGACCTGGGCATCAGCTCGTTCGATGCGACGATGTCCGCAAGCGTCATCAAGGGCACGAACCTGATGACTATGAAGGTGACCTCGGACGCACCGCTGAATACATATCGAATAACCCATTCCATAATGAAAAATTTCAGGGAGCTTGCCGGCTACGTATCTACGGATATGGTCATGGAGGTCCTTCAGGAACCGAACGTCCCGACCAGACCGGATAAAGTCATATCCGCAAGAAGACAGACCAAGTATGCTTTTGTGCTTTCATTCGGCGCTCTCTGCCTGCTATTCATGTTCCTGTCCTATCGAAAGGACACGATCAAAAGCGAAAAGGATATTGAAGAAAAGCTTGAAACAAAACCCCTCGGCGCGCTGTACTACGACCGCAGGATGAAGCTCCGCTCCCTGTTCAAACGGAAAAAGAAAAAGCTTCTGGTCACCGAGCTTTCGGCAAGCTTCGAGTTCGTGGAAAGAAACAAGAAGATCTCGGCTATGGTTTCCGCCCTTGCACAGAAGCAAGGAGCTAAGGTTATAGTGGTAACCAGCGTTCAGGAGCACGAGGGCAAGTCCACTGTTTCGGCGAACCTTGCGCTTTCGCTCGCGCAGCAGTCGAACGACGTGCTGCTGATCGACGGCGATATGCGCCGCCCGACGCTGCATACCCTTTTCCTTGAGAAGGACGAGGAGATACCGCCGACGAGCCTCGCGGGACTGCTGATGGGCGAGAGCACGATGAAGCAGACCATGCGCTACGACGAGAAGCGCGGCATCTACCTGCTGCTCAATTATAAAAACTATCAGAATTCGACCGATATTGTTTCGAACGAGATAATGAGCGAGCTGCTCGAGGTATCGAGAAAAGCGTTCGATTACATAATCATAGATACGCCGCCCATGTCGCTGATGGCCGACGCGGAGGTCCTTGCCGACCGCGCCGATATGAGCATACTCGTTGTCAGTTACGACATGGTCTATGCGCAGGACATCAACGACGCCATAGATTCGCTGCACGACTGCCGGGCAAAGTTTGCCGGCTGCATCCTGAACCAGCTGAGGACCCTGCCGTTCCAGCGCAGGTCGGTGGTCGGTCAGGGCGGCTACGGCCGCTACGGCAACTACAGCCGCTACGGCCGCTACGGAAGATATGGTCGCTACGGTCGTTACGGTAATTACGGAAACTACGGTCACTACGGTAACTACGGGACCTATGGTTACTACGGGCATTACGGCGAGAGCTCAAACAAGCCCTCGGACAATGAGTGAGGTGCCGATATGAGCGAAGCGGAAAGCAATACCACTCAGGAACTGAAAAAGATCGATATAATGGCCCTTGTAAGGGATTATTGGCACAGCTTCAAACGTATGTGGTATATTGTGCTTGCCCTTACAGTCCTCGGCGGCGCTGTCATGTATTTAAGAAGCTCCCGCAGCTACACACCTGTCTATATCGCCGAAGCCACCGTTGCGGTAAGGGTCCTAAACGGCGGGTCATATGCAAGCCGCAACACCGCAGAACAGATGGCGAAGATCTTCCCTTATATTCTTACCAGCGGCGCGCTGTCGGATATAATTGCATCCGATCTTCATATGAAAAGTGTGCCGGGCAGCATCTGGACAAGCAATATCAGCGGTACGAATCTTCTGACTATAAAGGCGTCGGCAAACGATGCGGAGGTAGCATACAATATCCTTCGCTCCGCTCTTAAGAATTATCCTGAGGTCGCGCAGTACGTTATCGGCCAAACCGAGATCACCATGATAGATGACGGCGGCATTCCGTCGGACACGGGCAAAACGACTGTCATCCACGGTTCCGTTCGCAATGGCGCGCTCGTCGGTCTTGCGTTGGGACTCGCCATAGTCTTCATCAGGGCGGCGGTCACAAGGACGATACGCAACGAGGACGAGCTCCGCTCGGCGGTTAACGTCAATTGCCTCGGAACGCTCCCCGCCTGCTTCAGCAAAAAGCACCGCAATGAGGAGACGAAGCGCGAGATAAACATCCTCTATGATACGAACCGTTCGGCCTACGTCGAGTCGATGCGTCTTATCAGGACGCGAATCGAGCGCGCGCTCGGCGAAAACAAGGTACTGATGGTGACCAGCTCCGTCGCGGGCGAGGGCAAATCGACGGTCGCGGCCAATATCGCTATCTCCATGGCGCTTAAGGGCAAACGCGTGATCCTTGTGGACTGCGACCTAAGAAACCCGTCGGTCGGCCGGCTGTTCAATCTCGAAGGAAGCTATCCCGGTCTTCGATCCGTGCTTGACGGCACTTCAAGCCTCGACGATGCGCTCGTTGAGATCTCCGATCCCAAGATAACCGCAGGGCTGAGTCTGCTGCCAGGCGCAGACAAGGAGACCCGTTCTATAGAGGTGCTCAGCACTGACAGGATGGGCAAGCTTTTGACCGAAATGAGGGAGCTCGCCGATGTTATCGTGCTCGATACGCCGCCTTCCGCGGTGCTGGTAGACGCGATGATGCTGGTCAAGCATGTGGATACGATAGCCTACGTTGTCATGTGCGACTACGCACGCAGACGGAATATCGTTGACGGCATCGAGGAACTCAACGCCGGCGGAGCGAAGATCGCGGGCTGCATCCTCAACGGCGGCGGTTCACACACCGGCAGGTACGGATACTACGGTTCGTACGGCAAGTACGGCTATTATGGGCATTACGGCCGCTACGGATACGGCTACGGTTACGGACGATACGGCGGCTACGGGCATTACGGCAGCTATGGCGGCTATGGAGGCTACGGCGGTTACGGATCGAGCGACAGCTCATCGTCCGATAAGAAACGCAGCCGATCCAGGAAAAAGCATTCCGACAGCAAATAAGCTGCCGGTTGAACAAAGATGCAAAGGAACCGGCTACAGCAGCGGTGAAAGTCAGAGGAAAGCCTAATGGGTAAGCGAAAACTCGAAGGCCAGGGAAACAGCGCGGCACAGGGGATCTATAACCGCGTTGTTAAGCGCACTCTGGATATCCTGATCGCGCTGATCGCGCTCATCATCCTGTCCCCGGTGATACTGATCGCGGCAATACTCGTCAAGCTGACCAGTGAAGGCCCGGCCATCTTCAGGCAGAGAAGGCTTGGCAGAGGCGCGAAGGAGTTCACTATCTATAAGTTCCGCACCATGCGCGTAAACAGCGAGCATTCCGGCATGGGCGTTTACAGCGACAACAGCGATCCCCGCATGACGGGCATCGGCAAGCTCCTCAGAAAGACTTCAATCGACGAGCTGCCTCAGCTTGTAAACATCCTAAAGGGGGATATGTCTCTGATCGGACCGCGTCCGCCGCTGACATACCATCCTTGGCCGGTATCAGATTATTCCCCAAGGCAGCTCAGAATGTTCGAGGTCCGTCCCGGCATCACCGGCTGGGCCCAGGTCCACGGGCGCAAGGACGTCGAGTGGCACAAGCGAATCGAGCTCAACATCTGGTATGTTGATCACGTATCATTCCCGCTGGATATCAGGATCCTTTTCGTTACGATCGGCAAGGTCTTCACCAATGCAGGCAATGAGAACAAGGGTGCGACCGTGACCGACGATAAGACGGACCAAGCGGTCTGACGGCCGAGCCGAGGAGGCAGATATGCTGAAGCTCATGTACATAACCAACCGTCCGGATATCGCGCAGATAGCGGAATCCGCAGGCGTGGACCGCATTTTCGTCGATATGGAGTTCATCGGCAAGGATGCGAGGCAAAAGGGACTGGATACGGTGAAGTGCCACCACACGGTGGACGACGTAAGAGCCGTCAGGAACGCGGTCGCCAGCGCGCAGGTGCTCGTCCGCGTCAATCCCATCCACGACGCGCTGCCCGACTATTTCTCCTCGGAAGACGAGATCAACGCCGTTATCGAAGCGGGAGCCGATATCGTGATGCTGCCGTATTTCAGGACGGCCGGGGAAGTCAGCCGGTTCCTCGGGATAGTGAACGGCAGGGCCAAAACAATGCTTCTGCTCGAGACGCCCGAAGCGGTGGAAAACCTCGATGAGATACTTGCTCTCCCCGGGATAGACGAGATCCATATCGGATTGAACGATCTGGCCATCGGCTATGGACGCAAGTTCATGTTCGAGCTCTTAGCGGACGGCACGGTCGAGCAGCTTTGCTTCAGGCTCCGTAAAAGAGGCATACCCTTTGGCTTCGGGGGCATCGCATCCATAGGAAAAGGCTTGCTGCCGTCCGAATACATCATTAAGGAACACTACAGGCTCGGCTCGGGCTGCGTCATACTCTCAAGAAGCTTCTGCGATGTAGCGAAACTGCATCATATCGGCATGATCAACGCCACGTTTATCCGCGGCGTACGCGAGATACGCGACCTGGAGCGGCAATGCGAAAAGCACAGCAGCTTCTTCTATGAGAACGAAAAAGAGCTCATCCGCCTCGTGGATAACATTTGCAAAGGATCTGAAGGATGAATCTGCTTATAACCGGCGCATGGCCGAACGCAAAAGCGCATATCAGTCAGATCGAAGCGATGGGGCATTCCGTCATGTTCCTGCAGATGGAGAAGGACGAGCTTCCCTGCGCACCGGAATGGGTCGAGGGCGTTATATGCAACGGGCTCTTCCTGCACCACCCCATCACGATGTTTCCGAACCTGAGGTTCATCCAGCTTACCAGCGCCGGGTTCGACAGAGTGGACATGGAGTATGTGCGCGCCCACGGCATCGAGATCCGCAATGCAAGGGGCGTTTACAGCATACCCATGGCCGAATTCGCCGTCTCGGGAGTGCTGCAGCTATACAAGCAAGCGCGCTTTTTCCATGACAACCAACGGGCGCATGTGTGGGAAAAGCACAGGGGCCTTCGGGAACTGTATGGGAAAGAAGTCACTGTGATTGGCTGCGGCAGTGTCGGGACCGAGTGCGCAAAACGCTTTCGGGCATTCGGGTGCGGTATTACGGGCATCGACATCATGCCGAGAAAGGACGAAGCGTTCGACCGCATGCTCCCGTTTGAAAAGCTGGACGAGGTCCTGCCTTCGACCGACGTAATGATCCTCACGGTACCGCTGACCGCCGAAACGGTCCATCTTTTCAACAAAAGGCGCCTAGGTCTCCTGCCTCACGATGCGATCGTCGTAAACATATCCCGCGGCAAGGTGGTCGACGAAGCAGCCCTGACCGACCTCCTGAAGGAAGACTGCCTTGCCGGCGCGGTGCTCGACGTCTTTGAAAACGAACCTCCCCAGCCGGATTCCCCTCTGTGGGACGCTCCGAATCTGATCATTACCCCGCATAACAGCTTTGTGGGGGAAGGGAATGTGGCAAGGCTGAATAGGATAATTATGGATCACCAACACTTTTGGAAATGCGATAGATGAATGAAATCAGATAGAACGCATGCTAAATCAGAGTTATATCTCAAATCCAGCAAAGGAAATCTATTGCTTTTCAAAAGTGGATTTGTTTCTTAGACAGATGCTTTGTAAGACAGAGTTAAGGTGTAGGAATGAATTCAATCAGTCTAATTAAAAAGAATCAGCAGTATTATTCTGACATGAAGAAAGCCGGAGAGAGCGTTCCTAGATCAGAGAGCATTGCTTCATTAGGCGCAATAATATCATATTTGGTTTGGGGTACAAGTTTTTCAGAGTACTTTGGTTATAAGTTCTGGCAAAAAACGTGCAAAGAGAAAAAACTGTACATGACCAGAAGACATATGTTTAGATTCTTCGACAGATATAATCCTCCGGAGTTCAGGAATCGCATAGGAGACAAAAGCATTGCCCCTAAATACTATGGGCGTTTTTTACACAGAGAGCAGGTTGAAAAAGAAGCAGGATTTGAAAGCTTTGTCGATTTTTGTAATAGGTACAACAAGATATTCATCAAAAAGAAAGTAGGTTGGGGAGGCGAATCAGCAAGAGCTATAGATGCTTCATCGCCAGAGAGCATAAAGAGAGCATGGGAAGCGTTAACTGATGAATTTGTTGCCGAACCTTTGCTTGAAAACTGTGAAGACATCAAGGCTGTCTATCCTGAATCACTGAATACGGTAAAAGCCACTGTGTTGCAAACAAAAAACGGCCCGGTGATCGTGACGGCGATTATTCGCTTTGGAAACAATACTACAGTTGACAATGTGCATTCCGGGGGTATGGCGGCGGGAATTAGCATTGAAACCGGCAGGATAGAGACTCCTGCTATGGACAAGCATTTCAAAAAATACACATGCCATCCCGTTACAGGTAAACAGATAACAGGATTGGTAATTCCAAGTTGGAATGAGGTAAAAAAACTAGCCATAGAAGCTTCGCTGGTTACTCCTCAGCTCCGATATACATCATGGGATATTGCGCTGACAATCGAAGGTCCGGTTATGATCGAGGGAAACTGGGACGCAGAGTTCTATATGGAACAAACACTTTATAACAGAGGCCACAGGAAACTGTTTATTGATTTGCTGGAAGGATAAAATGACTGCTTGGAATGACAGCTTATATACATACGGTTATCTCCTCACCAACGATGGACAGCTCGCAATTCAGCGACTCCCAGAATTGGTGAAGTGGCAGTATGACACAATCCGGGGGTATTCTTTGTTTGTTTATCCAAAGCAGAAGTATTATACCTATAGTACTTCAGAACGCAGCTTGCTACTTGTCGGCCATGCATATGATCCGTTTAACATGATATCCGATGAAAACGAGATTCTTGCGGACCTTGCATCGTTGGAATACGGATCAAATGAATATAGGGATCGTTATGACCAAGTAACCGGAGTATTCTTTTTTGCGGTGATCGACGATAACGGTATAACCGCAACATGTGATTGCGCGGGGATGCTTGGTGCTAATTATGCACTGATCAATAACATGCAAGTTTTCAGCGCATACAGTCAGATGATCGCTGACATCTACGACCTGAAAGAAGATCCTTATGTAACCAAGCTGAAAAAGTCGAAGCTGTTCCATTGGTACGGCTGGTATCTTCCGGGGGATCTGACTCCATATTCAGAGATTAAACGGATCATTCCCAATACGGAGGTTCACGTAACGGACAAAGCAAGCATCCATAGGTTCTACCCGCGCAAGCAGTATGGAACTGTGAACAATGAAGCTTATCCGGCGCATGTGAACAATATCTGCACGATAATGAATAACAACCTGAAGCTGATCGCGGAGAAGTGGATCGCTCCGGCAATCTCCCTTACCGGAGGAACCGACAGCAAAACGTCATTGGCTTGTGCTGCAGGCGTTCAGGACAGGTTTTCCTATTTCAGCTATATTTCCCTGCCTCGCGAAGAAACGGACGCCCTTGCTGCGCAGAGTATCTGCAAAGCTTTGGGATTGGAGCATAAAATCTATCGGATAGATACCGATCCCGCCCATCATACCGAATTTGAGGAAGTGTCGGAACTCCTTGAACGGCACTACGCGTATCTGGGGAAGGCTAATACGAATGATATCTGCAAGCGGATAGAGCTGAGATCTCGTATAGATTTTGATGTCGAGGTAAAGTCCTGGGTAGCGGAAGTGGCAAGGGCAAGCCGATATAAGAGATACGGCAAAAAGTCTTTCCCGAAGAAGATTAGGCCCCGGATGCTGACTTCGATGTATAAGCTCTTTGCTTTCGACCGAGCAAACGCAGTCGCTACAGACAGGAGATTCAAGGATTATCTGGAGAATACAGGATTGCAGAAGGCTATCGAAATTACGGGATACCCTTGGACGGAGTTCTTTGTTTGGGAAATCGTGTTCGGCGGATGGGGCGGACTCGCATTGACCGGGGAGCACATGCTTACAAACGAGATAACCGTTCCTTATAACAATCGAGCGCTTCTTGATATGATGCTGCGTACGCCTTTGGGAAAAAGGATTTCCGATCAGCTTCAGAAGGATATGATGGATCATATGGATGCGCGTATCGAACGACTCGGGATTCATGTCGTCAACGGGAATGAAACGAAGCAGAGAGAAATGCTGGAGAGAGCATACTATATGATCAACAATCTCCTGCCCTGGTAATGGCGGTGCTCTCGGATATTAGGCTCTTATTAAAGTTCAAAGGAATTAATCATGAAGATCCTTTACACCGCAACCGTTCTCTCCCACATCTGCCAGTTCCACCTGCCGCATATGAAAATGCTGCAGGAACAGGGCTGGGAGGTCCATGTTGCCGCACACGATAATCTGGCGGTCAAGAACGGGCTGCAGCTCAAATACTGCGACAGGTTTATCGAGACGCCTTTCGACCGCTCGCCGAAGAGCCCGAACAATCTCAAAGCCTATAAGCAGCTGAAAGAACTGCTTTCGAAAGAGCATTATGACGTAATACTCTGCAATACCCCGATGGGAGGCATCGTCACAAGGCTGGCTGCAAAGAAGACACGCAAAGAGGGCACGAAGGTCATCTACATGGCCCATGGCTTCCACTTTTACAAAGGGTCGCCAAAGTCCGGATGGCTCGTCTACTACCCGATCGAGAAGTACATGGCCAAGTACTGCGATCTGCTCATCACGGTGAATAAGGAGGATTATGCACTCGCGCTTGAGCGTTTTGCCAAACGAACAAAGGTTGCGCATATCCACGGAGTAGGCGTTGACGAACAACGGTATCACCCTGCAACCCCGGAAGAGCAACTGGCTATGCGCAAAGCCGAAGGCCTTTCGAAGGATGACTTTGTGATCCTCTGCACCGGCGAGCTGAACGAAAACAAGAATCAGAGCACGCTGATCCGCGCCGCGGCCATGCTCAAGGACAGAATACCGAACCTCAAGGTACTCCTCGCCGGCAACGGTCCTAAGGAACAGGAGCTCCGCGAACTTGCCGCATCGCTTGGCCTGCAGGAAATCGTTCGCTTCCTGGGCTACCGCACGGATCTCGAACAGGTAACTCCAGCCGTTGACCTCGTCGTATCATGCAGCTGTCGCGAGGGCATGCCCCTCAACATAATTGAAGCAATGCTCTGCAAAAAGCAGGTCGTCGCTTCGCACAATCGCGGACATGATGAACTGATCGAGGAAGGATCAACTGGTTCGTTGCTCGATCCGGACAATTCGGATGGCTTCGGCGATGCGATCCTTTCGCTCTTCAAGGATCCCGGACGGCGGGGAAAAATGGGAGAAGAAGGTTGTAAAAAAGCGCAAAACTATACCGTAGGTTTTGTTTCAAAAGAGATAGAGAAGTTGTTAGCTTTTAAAGGATAAACAAGTAGAAATGGATCAAAACGTAAAACTCGAAGACATTTGGAAAGTCGAACTGGAAATACTGGACGAGGTGGATCGTGTCTGCACTGAAAACGGCCTAAAGTATTCCCTGGCTTACGGAACGTTGCTCGGCGCGATCCGTCATCAGGGCTTTATCCCGTGGGATGACGATATTGATATCATGATGCCACGCGAGGACTATGAACAACTTCGCACAATTTGGAATGAAAAGGCGAAAGATGGTTTCATTATTCAGGATGAGACCATGTATGACGACTACGTCAACAATTTCGCAAAAGTGAGGAAGGATCACACGACTTTTCTACAGTTTGAGTCAGAGCGTGAATGCAGCTATCACATAGGTATTTTTATAGATATCTTTCCGGGCGACCGCGTTGCTCCAAAGGGCATAAGGAGGAAGATTCAATATGCAGAATTCGCGTTAAACCTCCTTTATAACCGCGGATATACAAGCTCTGCCAAAGGAATACGCGGAGCTGCGGAAAAGATTCTGCTGAGAAGTGTTCCCAAACGATTTCACAGAAGAGTAAGCAATTATCTGGGGCAACGCAGCAGGCGATGGAACAGCGATACAAATGCACAGATCGTGTTCCCGAATGATCCGACCAGCTTGGTCAGGTATTACCCTCAAGATTTATTCGAAAACCTTGTTCGAGTACCTTTCCAGGACAGAACATATTCTGTTTTCCGCTGTTATGATGATGTTTTGAAGCTTAGATACGGCGATTATATGCAGCTTCCTCCAGATGATGAAAGAATCTGGAGACATCACCCGATCATTGTTGATTTTGGGAAGAATTATAACGAACTTGATTGGAGATTTTTAAAATGACTGTTGCGATAATAGTAGCCGGCGGATCAGGGAAAAGGATGGGGCAGGACATCCCGAAGCAATTCCTGAATGTATTTGACAAGCCGGTATTGATGTACACACTGGAAGGATTCCAAAGGCACCCGGAAATAGACGCCATTGAGGTTGTCTGCATCGACGGTTGGCACGACGTTGTATGGGCATACGCAAAGCAGCTTCAAATAACAAAACTGAAGTGGATCGTAAGCGGCGGTGCTACCGGCCAGGAGTCAATACGCAATGGTGTTAAGAACCTTGAAGGGATTTGTTCGGAAGACGACGTCATCATAATTCATGATGGCATCAGACCGCTTATCGATGACGCTGTTCTTTCCGATGTAATTGAAAAATGCCGTCTTTACGGAAACGGAGTCACTTCGCTTCCTTACAACGAGCAGATTTTTGTTGTCGATCCCCAGAACGAGGCGACCACAACCAGCTATATTCCTCGTGAAACGCTGCGCCGCGTCTCGACTCCGCAGGCATATCGTTTTGGGAAGCTTTGTTGGGCATATGAAAAGGCTTTTCGCGAAGGAATAGGCATTTATGGATCCTCTTATACAAACACGATGATGGTAGAGCTAGGAGAAAGGCTGTATTTCTCTGCCGGATCGGATAAAAACATCAAGCTTACAACAGTTGATGATTTGGAGATGTTTAAGGCCCATCTCAAGATGAGCAAAGATGAATGGATAAAGTGACAGATATGATGCTTCTTGAATGCAAAGAATATATCGAGGATCTGCAAAATGTAATCGGACAAGATCTGGACTGGGACAGTTTGCGTGATAAGTCGGTGCTTATCTCCGGATCGACAGGCATGATCGGAACGTTTTGTATTGATTTGATAATGCTTTTAAACAGAGAATATGAGCTTAACTGCAGGATAGTAGCGCTGGGCAGAAACGAACAAAAAGCAAAAGTTCGATTCACTCAATACTGGGATCACCCGCTCTTTACGTTTCGCGCGTGCGATATCACAAAGAACATCGACTGCATTGAAGAAACGGTCGATTATATACTGCATCTTGCAAGCAACACTCATCCTAGAGCCTATGCGACCGATCCGATCGGAACTGTGACGGCAAATGTATTGGGGACATATCAGCTTCTTGAGTATGCTGCAGCGCACAACACGCGAAGGTTCTTGTTCGCCTCTTCCGTAGAGGTTTATGGGGAAAACCGAGGCGATGCAGCATCATTTACAGAGGACTATTGCGGGTACATCAATTGCAATACGCTTAGAGCCGGGTATCCGGAAAGCAAGCGAGCGGGAGAAGCGTTATGCCAGGCTTACATCAAACAAAAAGGCTTGGATATTGTGATATCGCGCCTTTCCAGAACGTATGGACCGACTTTGCTTCCTACAGATACTAAAGCCCTGTCGCAGTTCCTACACAAAGGCATTGCAGGAGAAGACATCGTACTCAAAAGCGACGGCAAACAGTTCTTTTCTTACAGTTACGTTGCCGATGCAGTCAGCGGCATTCTTTATTGCCTGCTTAAAGGAAAGTGCGGGGAAGCCTACAACATTTCCGATGCAGAATCGGATATTACTTTACTCGAGCTTGCACAGCTTATTGCTGAAGAATGTGGAACCAAGGTAGTATTCGATTTACCGGATGTGATCGAGCGTCAAGGGTTTTCGACTGCCACTGTTGCTGTAATGGACAGCTCAAAGCTGCAAAGCCTGAGGTGGAAAGCACAACATGATATAAGAGGCGGGATAGAAAGAACGCTACGAATGCTGAAAGCGACATTGAAAACGTAAGACGGCGCGGCTGCATAACGCAGTTACTTCCTGACAACCATTTGGATTTACCGTATTAGAATAAACATGCGATACTCTGTTATAATCCCGATATTTAATGCCGAAAAGACGCTGCGCCGCTGCGTTGATAGTTTGCTTGCGCAGAATTTTGAAGATGCGGAAATCATACTTGTAAACGATGGTTCGCAGGATAACAGCGGTTCGATCTGTGAAGAGTATGCCAGGAACAACGATAATGTCATCTGCTTATCACAAAAGAACGGTGGAGTTTCTGCAGCACGCAATACAGGATTAGATTTGGCTCGTGGAGAATACGTTCTATTTGTAGACAGTGATGATCATGTAACTCAGGATTTCTTTTCGGTAGTAGATGAAACCGTTGAAAAAGAACATGCTGATTGGATCCAGCTTTCCGGATGCTTTGATAACGGACAGAAGAAGCAAAACATCATCCATAGTTATTTGAGCCTTCACTCCAGGGAGGAAGTAGTCCCGCAAATCATCAATGCAATCTGCAAAAAAACGATCAATGGTCCGTGTGCAAAAGTCTACCGTAGTGATATTCTGAAAGAACATAACATAAAGTTTCCGGAAGGCGTTTCCGTAGCGGAAGACAGAGCGTTTAACATAGTGTATTCGTTCCACGTTCAAAGCTATGCCGCTTGTGAAAACATTGTATACATAATAAACACACAGAATGAAAACTCCCTCTCACGAAAGAGACATAAGGATCTGCTGAAGCAATTCGATATAGCGGATTCATATCTCGATAGCAAACTTGAAGAAGCAACGATTCCAGAAGATGAAAAAAACCGCTATCGAGAAGCAATCGATTTTGGAAAGTGCAGAAGCATTTATCATGATGCCAAGCTGATGATTCAGGATCATCTGAACTGGTCCACACGGCAAAAAAGCCTGCTCAAGCTTTGCAAAAATATAAATGGAAAACACATGAGGTATCCCAAAACACGCTATTGCACGATGATCTCGCTCCCGGTTCGCTTGTGCATAACGCCAATGATCGATGTAATAGCCAAAAAACTGATACGGAATGCTGGCGAATAAGACGGAAAGCTCAGACTGTGTAGACACAGTTTGGAAAACGATATGATAAAAATCCTTATCATCCCTGGGGCCCTTAATATGGGCGGCGCGGAGCGCGTAGCGGCAAAGTGATTACATTGCAGGTCCAAGCCTTGTGGCTACCACGCGTCCATTCTTTACTTGAAGGCCGATCAAAGAGAGCAGGTGTTATACAGAAACACATAGGTTGGGTTGTCCGTCAAAAGCGTTTGATGCTTTTGCGCAAGAAAATCAACAAAGAAGATGAGGCATCCCCAATCTCCCTATTGTACTATGGTAGCTTTACCTGTGCGATTGAGATTGACTTGGATTATTGAGGCGATGATGATTTCCCATATGAAGAAAGATGCTGGAAAGACATATGAAAAGGAAAAAAGTAAAAGAACTAAAGAAAAGGAAAGCGGCAGTTGCCATTTCGTTTGATGACGGACGAATAGATAACTATCGGGCTATATTAGATATTCTAGTCGAAGATGACTTTCCTTCAACTGTTTATATAACTACAGGCTTTGTAGACGGAACATGTGAAGAAAATCTTCTTCCGACTTCAAAGCATGCTATGACAATAACCAATATTCAACAGTTATTTTCTGAGCCTTTGGTTGAAATCGGACTCCATGGAGATAAGCACTTGAACTCGGACGAAGACATTATTACAAGCAGGAATAAGATGATCGGGTGGCTGTCTTTGCCTGAGGATTACCGATTCGGGTTTTCGAGTCCGGGGTCTGGTTTTTCAATCGAAAAGCTGAAATCAAACGAAAACGAGTCCTGCATCTATTACAATGGATTGTCGTATATTGCAGTTGGTCCACGGTATAGAAACTTACATCTTTAAAGGGTGCTTGCAAGAAAGATATCAAGAGTAATCCTATCAGGGCTTCTTTACACTTTTGCTTATGGAGATACATTATTATCATCAAAAGGGGAAGTTGCAATTCCCAGAGTGCCGATTCTTGCAGGAATCACTGCACATCAAGTGATTTGCCTTGTTAAATATGCTATGTTTAAGCATTCCGATCTTGTCTTGATGTTTCATAGCATTGAAGAATTGCCCGATGACAATTCGAGTTGGAGTAAAAAACGGTTTGCTAAGCTGTGCGATTTCTTAAGAACTGCCCAAAGCAAGAAGAAGTGTCAAGTTTTAACTGTTGAGAATATAGCTAAACTAGCAATAGAAGAATAGAAGGTTTCATCATGGATTGTGCACCAGACAAAATCAAAGTGTTGATTCTAACAGGATCAATGACTGTCGGAGGCATTGAAAACCAGTTAATGCATTTATTGAGACAGTCGGATAAAACCAGATTCCAATTCGATTTTACATCGACCAAGGATAAGCCTTTTTATCAGGATGAAATCGAATCGTTGGGTGGACGTTGCATAAGGATCCCCGCAACAGAAGGGCGGCACTTCCTTCGTTATTGCAAGGCGCTTGTGCGTGTGATAAAAGAAGGAAAGTATGATATTGTTCATTCACACGAGCTATTCCATAGCGGTTTGGTCCTACTAACAGCTCGGATATCCGGCGTTAAACACCGCTTCGTGCATGCACACAATTGGATGGAGGGCGATGACCCAAAAGCAAAGAAAAGTCTCGTTCGCAGATTGTATAATTTTATTATGCGGAAGCTGATTCAAATGAATGCTACCGATTTTATTGCATGTTCTACTCTTGCCGGTCGCTTCCTATATGGAGAAAAAATACTGAACCAAACCAATTATCACCTTGTTTTCAATTCTGTCGATACAAGTAGGTTTTTGGATCGGTTCAGCCAACAAGAATCGGGCGAGTTTTGCAATGATGGATGGATAAACATTATACAGGTCGGAAGGTTTACCCCTGTGAAAAATCAGCTGTTTACCGCTGAGATAGCCGCCGAATTAAAGCGCCGCGGAAGGCTTATTCGCATTTTGTGTGTAGGAAATGACGGCGGACAGTATGAGGAAGAAGTTAAGGCGAGAATTGCAGAATTTGGCATTGAGAATTGGATGCTGTTGCTTGGAGTTCGAAAGGACGTTGATGTTCTCATGCGCAAGTCTTCAGCATTTTTATTGCCGTCGCTTTATGAAGGCATGCCGCTTGTTTTGATTGAAGCCCAGGCCTCAGGATTGCCGTGCGTTTGTGCTGACACGTTTTCCCATGAAGTTGATTTTGGAATTGATACGGTTGATTGGCTGTGTATTGAACATAGCACAGCGGTTTGGACAGATGCAATTGAAAATGCAGTACGGAAAAAACGAGCCGAAAAAACTGATGTCGTAAATGCGGTTGAAGCCGGAGGATTTGATTCGCGTGTATTTGCCAAAAGAATATGCAGTTTGTACGAGGAAAGCATGAAGAGATGATAAAAATCCTATTTTTCATTGAGAATTTGAGCGAAGGCGGGGCTGAAAAAGTACTACGTGATCTGGTTAATCACATGGATCAGACCAAGTTCGATATCACTGTGCAGACCGTGTGGCCGTGTGACGCCTCCAAATATCTCGTGTCGGGCATCAGGTATAAGTCAATGTACCCTTTGAAGAACAGGATCAACGGCTACCGCTATCGTGCCGAGGCAGCGCTCGGACTTGCGTATCCGATGCATATTAAGGATGACTATGATATAGAATGTGCATATCTTGAGATGGGCCCCACAAAGATCATGGCTTCCTCAACAAACAAAAAAGCAAAAAAACTGGCATGGATCCACTGCGATCTCACGAAAGCTGTATCCGACCCGCAGGCGTTTGCGGAAAGAACAGCAAAGTGGTATGCGGAGTTCGATAAGGTTATCTGCGTATCAAAAAGCGTGAAGGAAAGGTTTGACGAACTGTTCCTTAATCAATTTGATTCGGAGTTCATTTATAATGTGATCGATGATGCAGTCATTCGGGAGAAGGCCTTGCTTCCGCTTCCTTCAGGTTTTGATAAAAGAAGGGTTGCTGTTCTGTCTGCTGGACGTTTTACGGCTCAAAAATGTTTTATTCGGCTTCTTACAGCACACAAACGCATGATTGATGAGGGCTTTGAACACGATCTTTGGATCCTCGGCGACGGACCAGATCGGCCGATGCTGGAACAATTCATCGAGAGCAATGGACTGCAGGACTCCGTGCGAATGCCGGGGTTTATTGAAAATCCGTATCCGTTCATGCGCGAAGCGGATCTCTTAGCCTGTTCGTCGATTTACGAAGGGTACAGCACGTTTATAACTGAGGGCGTGATCTTGGGCAAGCCGATAGTGACTACGGATGTTTCGGGTATGCGGGAGCTACTGGGCGATTCGGAATACGGCTTGATAGTTGCAAATAACGATGAAATGTTTTACAATGGATATAGGCGGATGCTCTCCGAGCCGGGCTTCATGGAAAAGTATGCAGCGGCTGCTTCATTGAGAAGCAAGGTTTTTTCTGCGCACGCATTAACGGAAACTACGGAGCGTCTCTTCGAGGAGTTAATCAGGCAATGACTGTCTATACATGGTTGGTAATACTTCTTGTAGCAGCAGCGTTTCTGTTCAACGGGAATAGGAAACACTGCGCCATGTTTACAGTTGTGTCGTTTATTCTCTTATTTGCAGTAATGGGTCTTCGCGATGTTTATGCATTCGGCAGCGATGCGTCAGGTTCCAACGGTTCGTACCCGATTATTTTTAGGAATATCGGAAGCACCGAATGGAGACTGATCTCCGGCAAAGGCGATTTGACTTACAACATAGGCTTCAACTATTTAACAAAGCTTTTACATGAAGTGACAAAAGGAGATTACCAGACATATATAACAATAATCTCGCTGTTTGTCATCTCATCGTACATACGCTTCATAGCAAAATACTCTCCGGCTCCGATTCAGAGTATTCTTTGCTTTCTGGGATTGCTCTATTATTCTATGCTGTTTGATGTTTTGAAACAGGCGTTGGCAATGTCTTTTTTGCTTTTTTCATTCGATGCGATAATTGAAAGAAAACCGTACAAATTCATTATTCTGACAATCATAGCCGCATTCTTTCACTTCCCGGCGCTTGTTTTTCTGCCGGCATATTGGATCGGAAGGATGCAGATTGGTAGAAAGTACCTGACGGTTTTAGCGGCTATTTTACTAATCACGTTTGTTTTCCGAAACCAGCTGCTGAACCTAATGCTGAGGGCATACTCCAGCGGAGAGAGCGTAGCAAGCATGGAAGGAATAAGGTTCCTGCGAAATAAGACGCTTTTAATGATAGCAATCGTAGTTCTTGCAGTATGGATAAGACCTCCGCACGCTGAGGATACAGTTTATAATGCAACGTTGATTTTTGCCGGTGTCGCTATTGTTTTTCAGACTTTCTGCGGTTATAATAACATCTTCGAGCGCCTAGCCGATTACTATTTTCACACAGCGATCGTGCTTATTCCTCTCATATTTGAAAAGAATAAAGAGTACGGATCGCTTGTAAACACAGCTGAGAATGATCAGCTGATGAACTATGCGGCTATGTTTATATGTGCTGTAGCCGTGTGGAGATTCCTGTCATATATGAATAATGCGTGGATTTTCTCACCGTATCGGTTTATGTGGCAGAAATAGGAGATATCAGATGATGAAAACAGTGAGTGTCATCATTCCTGTATTTAATAGCAAGGATTATCTGAAGAACTGCATTGAATCTATTAGTGCGGTGAACGCTCATACAAAAACCACAATCATAGGTGAGATTGTACTGGTTGACGATGGGTCAACGGACGGGTCAGGGGAGATATGTGATAGTTTTGTCAACGGAAATGTCTATCAAGGATGCAGCATTCAGGTCATACATCAGGAAAATAAAGGCGTTTCTGCGGCAAGAAATCGCGGACTAAGCATAGCATCGGGTGATTTTGTTCTTTTTATTGACTCTGATGATACGGTCGACTCATCAAAGCTTGCAGAACTGCTTTTTACCGCAATGCAGGATCAGCCGTTTGACATGATAGTGTTTGGAATGTCTTTTGAGTACTATTCCGGTAACCGTATCTATCGCCGCGAACTCCTGCTCCCGCCTTTCAGCGGCCAAATTACACATGAAGAGCTTGAAAACTCGATTGTCCGAATTTTTAGCACCAATATGATCAGTTCACTCTGTAACAAACTGATCCGTAAAAGCATAATCGACAGTGCAGTGATCCTGCTGCGCGAGGAAATGTTCTTATATGAGGACCTGGAGTTTTCGCTTAGGCTGATGGCAAAGTGCAAGAGCCTTTATTTCAGTCAAGAACCGATCTACCGTTATCGACAGTCAAGCGACGAAGGCAATGCTGCGAGAAGACTGAAACGTATCGAGCATATACCAGAGATTGTCGATAAGATAGAAGACGCACTCATTCCTTTGGGCGGCTCAGAGGATATCCTGCTTTCATTATATCTTGTCTTGGCGAGAGAGAAGATAAGCCTTGCCTCAAAAAAAGAAACGGATACGGTGTGCGCTGATTTTAAGAACTGGGTAGACTCACATAAGCTTTTCAACCGAGTTCGCAGCAATGAATACGCAATGCTATTATATGGCATACGGAGCTTAAGGTTGCTGATAAAAAGAACAAAAACAAGGATCCGTCATAAGGTAGCCGTCTCGGTGAAAAAAATGATAGGAGATTTCAGAACTCAATAGCGTATGCTTCATACATAATAAGAAAGGTGTTTTAATAAGAAAGGAGAAAAAGTGAATCAGGGTATTTATTATAAAAGAATTACAGCAGATTCCAAGGGAATAGGGTTAAACCTGAAGGAGCTGTTCAAATACAAGGACCTGATTTTGCTTCTGGTTAAGCGAGAATTCGTTGCCAGATACAAACAGACGATCCTCGGCCCAGCTTGGGCAGTGATCCAACCATTGATGACGACAATAGTGTTTACATTCATCTTCGGTAATGTTGCACGGCTTGCAGATTGCGGTGCTGTGCCGACATTCCTGTTCTATATGTGCGGCAACATAGCCTGGCAGTTTTTCGCAGGCTGCCTGACGGGAACTGCAAACACTTTTGTAATCAACCGCGGAATCATGGGCAAGGTGTACTTCCCAAGGCTTTGCATGCCCATTTCTACGGTTCTCAGCAGGATGATCAGTTTCGGGATTCAAGCGTGCATGTTTATAATATTCCTGCTCATTTATCTTTTTATTCCGCAGTACCGGATTGGGATCAATGCTTACGCGCTTATGGCGCCGATCCTTGTTCTGCAGATGGCGACACTTGGACTGGGATTCGGAATTATCATATCTGCAGCAACTACGAAATACCGCGATCTGCAGTTCCTGGTAGGGTTCGGTGTATCGCTCTGGATGTATGCAACGCCTGTCGCATATTCGATGAGCTTGTTCAAAAGCTCGAAAGCGCTGTACATAATTGCGCGTGCAAATCCTATGTCTCCCATCATTGAAGTGATGCGATATGGGTTCCTTGGCGCAGATGCCGGATCGATCGATTGGCTGGCTTACGGTTGGTCTTGGGTCTTTACGATAGCGATTCTGTTATGCGGCATCATGTTGTTTAACAGAGTTGAACGTACCTTTATGGATACGGTTTGATCAGAGAACAAACAGGTATTAGTATATGAAAGGTATAATGCAGAACAACATGACAGAAGAAATCATCAGCATCGAACAGGTCAGCAAGAAATACCGCCTTGGGATGATCGGCGGCACGACGCTTCGCGACGAACTGCAGAGAAGGCGTGCCAAACGTAAGGGTTTGACGGATCCTACATCAAAGATAGGCAGTTCATCTGTTGATAATATTGGCGAGGAATTCTTTGCTTTGGAGGATATTTCTTTCACAGTTAATCGTGGTGAGCGCATTGGCATAATCGGGCACAACGGTGCCGGAAAGTCTACATTGCTGAAGCTGATTTGCCGCATCACGGCTCCTTCCGGCGGAAGTATCGAGTTGAATGGCAGGGTAGCCTCCATGCTGGAGGTCGGCACCGGATTCCACCCCGAGTTAAGCGGGCGAGAAAACATCTATATGAACGGTGCGATACTAGGCATGACCAAAACAGAGATAGACCGTAAGATAGAAGACATAATTGATTTTTCCGAATGCCGGAAGTTTATTGATACGCCAGTAAAACGTTATTCCTCCGGAATGTACGTTAAACTTGCTTTCTCGGTCGCCGCTCATTTAGATTCCGAGATCATGATCATGGATGAAGTGCTTGCGGTCGGTGATATGGCATTCCAAAGAAAGTGTATCGATAAGATGAGTCAGGTCTCCGCTTCTGAAGGAAGGACGATCCTGTATGTCAGTCATAATATGAACACGATCAGACAGCTGTGCTCCAGATGCATAGTTTTGGATCATGGGCACCTAATCTTCAATGGAGACGTAGAAGAAGCGATATCGATCTACCTGGGCCATGACAGCAAGGAGTATTCTTCGCATATTATGGTTCAACCAAGCATGAGAAGCCCACTCTGGCCGGATCCGCCCATATCTATTGAGGAAATCATTGCCGAAAGCAATGACGGAATAATCTCATTCGGTGAGAAAATGCATTTCAGTGTGGTAATACGCAACCGGAACAATGAAGATGCAGAGCTGTTTTTGCGCATAGCAATAAGAACCGGAAACGGAGCGGCGGTTTCCATGGCTTCTACACCCGGAAAAATACTGCTTCGCGCAAACAATGACAGTAAAATCTCATTATTCCTCGATACATCCCGATTGGTGCCGGGTATTTACATGCTGTCTTTCGCTTTGCTTGATGGCGGTGCGCTTGGCTTTGATACAAATGTCGACGTGCTGAGCGATGTGTACTCTTTCTCGATCCTGGCTTGTCCCGAGTTCAATCACGGTGCAGCTTGGAATACGCAGTGGTGGGGCAATATCGCGATAAACGATCTTACTATTGAGGAACAACAATAAGCTGATTACAGAGCCTTTGTGCATCGGAGGAGGAATATCAACTATGTCGAAAACCAAGTTGTATTCGTTGAGGAAACTTCATGGATTGCTGCATGAAACCAGACTGGACATCGAAAGGCAAGCGAGGCTGAAACGTGATTTGAGAACCAGCACTGCCGATACGTTTTTCCTTGTGGGAACCCCTATCCATCCAAATGTTGGGGACAGTGCGATAGCCTATGCCGAGCTAACTTTTTTGAATAGAATCCTGCCGAAAGGGTCAAAGCTTATCGAGATCCCGCAAAGAGAGTTTTGCAGGTTCAGAAAGGATGCTATTAAGAGTATACTCCGCAGTGAAGGCAAGCCGTTTTTTTGGCACGGAGGCGGAAACATGGGCGATGTTTGGACAGGAGAAGAAAAGGTCAGAAGGGAAGCATTTGATGTTTTACAGAATAAACGGATCATTTCGTTCCCACAGACAATATACTATTCTGATACGGAGAAAGGAAGAGAGCAAGCGAACGCTTCCATCCGGTATTATAATCTCAAACCAAACCTCACGCTTAATGCAAGAGAACGCAGCTCATATGAGATCATGAAGAAGCTATATCCTGAGACGGATATCTGCTTAATGCCTGATATCGTTCTGTCGTTAACACCGGAAGACTTTGGCATCCGGCAGCAGAACCGAAGCGGTGTATTAATGTGTCTGCGGAATGACGTTGAAAAACATATCCGGGATGAATCCTGGGATGCGCTTAAGGAAAATATCAAGCTGCTGGGCGAGAGCATTCGTGTGACTGATATGGAAGCAACATGTGTCATTTTCGCAGAAACACGCGCAGAGATAATCAGAAGAAAAATGAATGAATTCAGCAGAGCAAAACTGGCGATCACGGATCGTTTACACGGAATGGTTTTCGCAGCGCTTACAAATACTCCGTGTATTGTACTAAGCAACAATAATCACAAGGTTAAAAGTACATACGAATGGATAAGCTATCTCCCGTATATCAGATTTGCAGAAACTGTAGAAGAAGCGTCTTGCTATATTCCTGAACTGCGCTCTATGGAGAATTGCAGGTATGATAATACACCGTTGCTGCCATATTTCAATAAGCTCAAAGATACAATACTGGAAGCGTGTGTACTTCCAAATGACTGATAAGTTTTGTCGCAACAGCAATAGAGGAACCTGAGGAAAAACAGATGCCCCAAATAACGGTTGTCGTTCCGATTTACAAAGTCGAGAAATATATTGACAAGTGTGTTGAAAGCATTCTTGCTCAATCATTTGCCGATTTCGATATCGTGCTTGTGGATGACGGTTCGCCGGACGACTGTCCGCAGATCTGTGACACATATGCTCAGAAAGAAGACCGTGTTTTCGTGATCCATAAGGAGAACGGCGGATTGTCGGACGCGCGGAACGCAGGCATTGACTGGGCTATGGAGCATAGCAACAGCGAGTGGTTAGCTTTTGTTGACAGCGATGATTTTCTTCATCCGGATTATCTTAAAACGCTGCTTAACACTGCACAGTCAGAAGACGCGGATCTGGTGATCTGCGACTTTATCCGAGTGAATGATCAGCTGGAAGTCATTGAGAAACAGCATAAGTTCTATGACTTGATATTGGAGGATAAAAAGCAGCTTTTCGAAATCCTTTACAAGAACTGGCGAATCGTTCCAGCATGGAACAAGCTTTATCATAAAGAGATTTTTAATGAATTGCGATTTGTATTCGGGAAAATTCACGAGGATAATTTTGCGATCCATCATGTATTGATGAATTGCCGCAAGGCAGTTCTGATCTCGCAGGGATTGTATTATTACCGCATTCGCGATAACAGCATTATGAAGACAGAAACAGCTAAATCAAAGCTCGACAGCTTTGAAGCACTGATAGAGCAGTATGAGTTCTGTGCGGAACATGATGTTTTGCCTCCGAAAGCCGGCGCAGCAGTTGAGTTCCTAAATGGAGTTTTAGAGAACAAACAGGATTTCGATAAAGAAAATAAACATAGATACAAAGCGCTGAAAAGGCGGTTTTCAAAAATCTATTTCTCCGTCAGATCCAACCGCAGGCTTAAAAAAATCTTGGGATTCTATTTCCCCAAACTGTATTTTAAAACCGGCAAGACGTTAGTTAAAAGGTCGCTAATCAAAGAAGGGAAATAAGCGGATATGGTTTCTGTAATAATACCGGTGTATAATTCGGAAAAAACGCTTTCCGCTTGTGTACAGTCAATTTTGAATCAGACCTATTCGAGTTTCGAACTGGTCCTCATTGATGATGGGTCAACGGATTCAAGCGGGCAAATATGCGATAGGCTTCAGGATAACTGCAGAGAGAAGAACATACATTGCCAGGTTATACATAAAAGCAACGGCGGGGTTTCAAGCGCAAGAAACTGTGGATTCGAACATGCAAGCGGGGAGTACTTTGTTTGTGTTGACAGCGATGATGTTGTTGAACCGTGTTATCTCGAAGATCTGGTGCATACAGCTGAGGAGCATCCTGAACTCGGCTTCATTATCAGTGGCTTCAGATGTACATCACATGAATACGATTACATAATGAGTGATAGGGAAAGGTTGAGTATCACTGATCGCCGGGAATATATGCTCCTATATGAAAAGATTCTAATCCAAAGCCCGTGTTTAGCTCTTTACAGAACGGACATCGTTAATGATTACGGCATTAGAATGAGAGAAGATTTAAGCCGCGGAGAAGATATCCTTTTCAATCTTGATTACCTGGATGCGCTTGACTGCTCATCAATCGGTGTTATAAATAAAGCAAACTATACATATCAAAATGAAGATATGAGCTCGCTGTACAGAAAATACAGAGAAGATCTCTGGAGCGTCAACGAGATAGTTGGCTTATCCATCGCGCACTATTTGAAAAAATGGGGAATAGATGACGAGGCATCGTGGACAAAATACTACAATACTGTGTTCTATAATTATGACAGTGTTCTCAAGAACACGTTTCATAAGCAGAATGATATGTCCAGGAAAAAGAAAATCGCATTTAACTGCGATGTGTTGAAACAGGAGAGATTCAAAGAAGCGCTTGAAAAAAGCTCGGTAGTTCTCTCGCCGACTCTCAGGAAAGCATATGAGTCAGGAAACTACAGTAGAGTTCTTCGAGTGGAGCATCTTCAGAAGATCAAGAGCCGTGTCTGCTGCATTCTAAAAAGAAAGTGACAACGAGGTGGTTTTGAATGATCCGAACGAAACGGGATTTAGCAGAGTATATAGCTTCGGACAATAGTTGGCACGTCACGAATAACCGAAAACAGCGCGTTATCGATGCATTTACTGCATCTCCTTATCATGTGCTGAAAAAGTACCTGAAATATTTACGAACATATGAATACCATCTGAACAACTCAAAGGGAAGCCGTTTCCACACGTATATGGGCTTCTACTACGAACGCAAGAAAAATCGGCTCGGGAGTAGGCTGGGTATAGAGATCGGTCCAAACTGCTTTGGGAAAGGACTCTCAATTTGGCATTATGGGAGCATAGTTGTCAACCCAAACGTCAGAGTCGGAGAGAATTGTGTGCTGCGTGGAGCTAACTGTATAGGAAACAACGGGGCGTCAAATAAAACCCCAGTACTTGGCGATAATATCGAGCTTGGATATGGCGCGATTATAATTGGCGATATTGATGTTGCAAGCAATACGGTAATCGGAGCAAATGCAGTTGTTGTCAAATCAATAACGGAAAGCGGTACCTATGTAGGAGTACCCGCGAAAGTGGTTAATCGCAACTAGTGTAAACAGATTTGTCTTATGGCGAGGTAATAAAAATGAGCAAAGCATTATTAACAAAAGTTATTAATCGTTGGTATCATATCAAAAGAAAACGGTGGCTAAGATTCATTAGAAAAAGAAACCAGAACCATGATTTCAGCCTGATATCGAATGATTGCATAGGGGGAGTAATCTGTCATGACCTTGGTGAGCAATTCCGCTCTCCATTGGTTAACGTTGGAATTTCAAACGACAGTTATCTTGATTTTGTTCAAAACCTAGAGTACTATTTATCATGTGAAATAAAAGAGAAGAAGGATGATTCAAAACCTTATCCAGTTGGCATCCTTATTCCTAAAGACAATGAGCATATCGCTGTAGAGCTGAATTTCGTACACGATCATTCGTATGAAGCAGCATGCCAAAGCTGGAAAAAACGGTGCACGAGAGTCAATTATGATAGTCTTTATTTCATCTGGCATTTCTACGATGATGAAGAGAATATTGAAAAGCTAAGGGCTTTCGATCGTTGGAGTGCAAAAACTTTAGCTATTCTTCATATGCAGATAAGTGGAATTACAGATTGCGCAGTCACTACATGCTATGATCGCGATCCACATAGGGGTAAGATCCTGGATATCGTTCCCAGAACAGGCAAACGGTATTTGGATGAAATAGACTACATAGGGTTTTTGAATAGGTAGGAGAAACAAAAAAGACAATGAAAGAGTATTTTTCGAAAGTAAGATTCTTTTTGATAAGCGGAGGAATTCCGTGGAATGATGAGCGATTCATGAAGGACCTGAGACGCTGGGGAAAAATCTTAAAGATGGAGGGACGGGATAAACAAGTTTTATCACGCCTTCTAGAGGCTGACAAAGCTTTTCGTTCATTATATCTATTCAGACTAAGGAAAAAAGTGTATAGGAGATGGGTGAGACTGCTTTATCCACCGTTGGATTCGTTATATATAATGACTGGCAGTATTGGCGGAGGACTGTTCATTCAGCATGGATTCAGCACGTATATCGCCGCTGAATCCATTGGAGAAAACTGTTGGATCAATCAACAGGTCACCATCGGGTACAAAGATAATACAAAGCCGCCTATAATCGGAGATAATGTAACGATAACATGCGGGGCAAAAGTACTTGGACCTATCATAATTGGAGACAATGTTACAATTGGCGCAAATGCGGTTGTGATAAAGGACTGTCCTCCGGATTCTGTATGGGGTGGGGTACCCGCAAAAAGGATTCGTTAAATTGTCTTTGGAGGTAAAATGACGTGAAATCGATTCAAAGGCTAATCAGAAAAATACAGAGGCGCTTTCATCCAGTACATGACAACAATGATCCGTTTAGTATATTGGAGGCAAAAGGGCTAAAGATCGCGGAATCTTCAAAAAGAATAATGCACAGTCCGTGGGGTATAGACGGAACGTTTCCGTGGTTGATAGAGATAGGAGAGGAATGCTTGATTTCAACAAATGTAATGATAATGGCTCACGATGCAAGCACTGCTCTTTCGAACGGATACACTAAAATCGGTCGAGTAAATATCGGAAACCATGTTTTTATAGGTCAGGATACTACGATCCTCTGTGGAGTCAATATAGGCGATAACGTTATAATCGGTGCAAAATCACTGGTTAGCAAAGACATTCCTTCAAACAGCGTTTACGCCGGCAATCCTGCGAAATTCATCTGTACCTTTGACGAATATCGAATGAAACGGCAAAAGGAGCTTGAGACGTTGCCTGTTCTTGATCATGATTGGATCTATTGGTCAAAGAAGGCAACTACTGAGGAAAAGGAAGAAGTCAAAGCACGCTTGAAGGAGACAAGAATATGTTATTTTAAGTCAAACTTTGATCCTGTTCAAGAAAACCTGGACATCAACTGATCCGAAGACAAAACAAAACTACAAGATTGTTGATCTCCACAAAAGCAGAACGCAGCATAACAGGGAGGTTCTATGACCACTAGAGAAATACAGCTTTACAAACTAGGCATTCTGGAAGATATTGCTACAATTTGCAATAAACATGATATAAAGTACGTCTTATATTATGGGACACTTTTGGGAGCAATACGTCATGATGGCTTTATCCCTTGGGATGATGATATTGATATTGCTGTTACATGGAATGATTACAAACGACTAATAGAGATTATAAGGAAAGACTACTCAGATAAATACTATCCTCAGAATATATGGACAGATCGTAAGTTTCCTCTTTTTTGGACGCAGATAAGGGTGAACGGTACTACAAGTATGCCTGCCGCATATGCAGATTATGATATCCATTGGGGAATGTGTATAGATGTTTTCCCGATAATAAATGTTGATACAAATAAAAAAAGGAGGAATAGAACAGAAAAGGCATTAAGTATTGCCAAATCGATGCTGGAAAAAGAGTTTGGGGATATGATACACAAAAAGACGAAAGATAAAAAACAGCAACTAATCAACATGATGCCTAAGGGTATCCGTTTATGTATAGTAAATGCGATTTTTAGAAAACATGTTAAGGAACCTGCGGAAAACTGCTCGGTGTGTCTGTTGCCAGAATTTGAAAAACTATATAAGTACTCTGATACTATAACAACAAAGGAACATATATTCGAGGGTAAAATGTTTTCGATTCCGAGGGGATATGATGCTGTGCTGAGAACTAAGTACGGTGACTATATGAAATTGCCTCCGGAAGAGAAGCGAGGCGGGCATGACTTAGCTTTGGGGGAAATAATCAACGATAGCAAAAAGGATTACAGGGAATATCAAACCGAATTGCGAAACGCTAAAAAACAAAGCAGTAGTGCTTCAAACTGATTCTTTTAGCAGAACGGAGCACAGAAACAATAAGACTATGTATTTCTTTCTGTAATCGCATGCTTCCGCAAAAAGAGGATAATCGTAACGCTGCCTACCCCCTCCGGTCTTTAGAGGTTTCGCTTGGATATGAATAAGAAAAAACACCTTCGCAGGGCATTCGTTATCATATCGATCCTCCTCGTTCTCATCGCCGCTGAGCTCCTATATTCCAACTACTGCCTCATCGTCACCCGATACTCCGTTCAGTCGGAAAAAGTCAGCGGTTCGATCCGCATCGTATTCATTTCGGATCTGCACGGCCGTGAGTTCGGGAAGGGGAACAGCCGGCTTCTTAAAAAGATCGCTGCTCAGGAGCCTGATTTTATCGCTCTTGGCGGCGATATTATCAATTCTGATACTGATGATGAAGAGGTCGAAGCGATGTGCGCCTTCATATCCTCTGCGGCGGAGATCGCTCCGGTCTATTTCGGAATGGGCAACCATGAACAGAAATACATGGAAAAGCATGACGCCTCGCTTCCGGAAAAGCTCACGGATGCGGGCGCTGTTGTGCTGGACAGCAGCTATCTTGACATCGAGATCAACGGAACGCCTGTGCGGCTGTGCGGGTACGGCGGCTACTACCGTACGCCCGAGATGGTGACTTCCGATCGAGAGGCGCAAGCTGCGGATCACAGATTCCTTGATGATTTCGAGAACACTGACCGGTGCAAGATCCTTATCAATCATAATCCCATCAACTGGCTGGACTGGAATTATCGCAACAGGTCGCCGGTCGATCTGGTCCTTTCGGGGCATTATCACGGCGGAGTCGTGCGGATCCCGATAATCGAACAAGGGCTCTATGTGCCTTACGTCGGCAAATTTCCTCCTTATACAAAAGGAATGTTCGTTGGGGAAAAGGCCACATGCATCCTTTCCACTGGTATGGCGGGATCTTCGGGAGTTCCCCGATTCTTCAATCCTCCGGAGATAGTCGCTATCGATCTGCAGCCGGCTCCGTAGTCTCGGATCGGGCTTTTGAACGTTCGAAAAAACCGGCGAAAACAGATGCCGGCATCGGAACAAGATACCCTCTTCACATTGACAATAAGGGCATTATATGTTATATTACTTTAGTGAAAAGTTCCCGAAACTTTTTATAAATATTCCAAAATGACTTGGCAATAACACAGATTTATACTCTTGTGTACGCGCCGAAAAGAGGAGGAATTATGTCAAACGCCTATTTCACCATCACCCGACCCGACAACGACGCATTCCGCGGCTATCTGCCCGGGTCAAAGGAACGTGCCGAGCTGAAGGAAGAGCTTGCCCGCCAGGCTGCCGAGGTCGTGAAGATCCCGCTGATCATCGGGGGCAAGGAGATCTTCACGGAGAAAACCATCAAGGTCACGATGCCGCATGACCATGCCCACGTGATCGCCGAATGCTCGGTCGCCGGCGAAGCGGAGCTCAACATGGCGGTAGACGCCGCGCTGGCAGCCAAGAAGGCCTGGGAGGACATGCCCTGGGAGCACCGCAGTGCGATCTTCCTTAAGGCAGCCGATATGATCACCGGCCCCTACCGCAAGGTACTTAACGCCTCGACCATGCTCGGCCAGTCCAAGACAGTGTTCCAGGCGGAGATCGATATCGCAGAGCTTGCGGACTTCCTGCGCTTTGGCGTCTGGTCCGCTCAGGAGATCTTCAAGGATCAGCCGGCGTCCATTCCCGGCATATGGGACCGCCAGGATTATCGCGCGCTTGACGGATTCATCTGTGCAATAACCCCGTTCAATTTCACCTCTATCGGCGGCAACCTTCCCATGGCGCCTGCCATCGTCGGCAACGTGGCGGTATGGAAGCCTTCCCGCACGGCCGTGCTCTCCAACTACTATTTCATGAAGCTGCTTATCGACTGCGGGCTTCCGGCAGGCGTCATCAATTTCGTTCCCTGCAACGGCAGCGACATGGCAAAGTACGTCATCTCCCGCAAGGAGCTCGCGGGCTTCCACTTCACCGGATCGACCGAGGTCTTCCAGAGCGTCTGGAAGCAGATCGGCGAGAACATCGCCTCCTACAACAACTATCCCCGCATC
>JAEEKE010000029.1 GCA_016282255.1 Bacillota bacterium | reverse complement strand
GCGGGGCAGCACTGGAAGGAAACGCCCTTGCAAACGCCCTTGGAATCGGAAGCGGCCTTGATGGTGTACTCATACTGAGTGGAAGCATTCTTGAAGCCGATCTTGGAGATGTCCATAGTGTAGTCGGAATCGACGTACTTGCCGATGTAGTCGGCCTCGGCGAGGAACATATCGATCTTGTCATCCGCAGCAGCGTTCTCCTGGTTGAGGAGCGCTTCGTCGAGCTTCTGCTGATAGACGCCGTTGTCGCTGGGGTTGATGATCCAGTTTACGGTGACGCCTTCGGGAACGGTGTAGTACTTCTCGAAGAAGCCCTTGAACTCTTCGTTCCAGGCATAGATGTTGAACACCTTGCCCTGTTCCTTGGGCTGATCCGAGGGCTTGGAGGTGCAGGCGACGACGCCGATGAGCATCAGTGCTGCAAGCAGGATCGCGAACAGTTTTTTCATGGTTTTACTCCTTTTTATTTAGGACCGTTTCGGCCCTTTTAATCATTTATCAAAACGCCGGAGCGTTTTAACCGATTCAATGCCCCGTTTCGGGGTTCAGTCCAGGCGACGCACGGTGTCGCCCCTGAGCAGCTCGCCCTCGACCGTTATCTGCTGCGGGAGCCAGGTATCGGGATGCTCGATCTGCTCCACGAGGCGCCTTGCCGCCTCCTGCCCCATGCGCTCCGCTGCCTGGCGGTAGGTCGAGAGCCTGGGACGGAGGACCTGCGAGAGCGGGATGCCGTCGTAGCCGACGACGCTCATGTCCTTCGGGATCGAGATCCCGTGGCGCTCGAGCTCGCTCATGCCGCCTAGGAAGGAGAGATCGTCGGGATAGAAGATGCAGGTCGGCCGTTCGTTGAGCTCGAGCAGGGCCCTTGTGGCAAGGCCGCTCGAACGCGGGTCGTGGTACACTGCCGGGCGGATGTACTCGGGCGGTACCGGGATGCCGAGCTCGGCGCAGGTCTTTTTGAAGCTCGCTATGCGCTTCTGCGTGACCGAGGTGATCTCGCCGTGGATGAACGCGAGCTTCCGGTGGCCGTTTTCATAGACGAAGCGGACCAGGGTCTCCATGCCGCGGACGTTGTCGGAAAGGATCGACGTGCGGCTGTCGAAGGTGTAGTCGAGCGTGACGGTCGGGATCTCGCTCATCGCGAGCCGCATGATCGCGGGATCCGTGAAATCCGCCGAGGCGATCACGACGCCGTCGCAGCTGCGGTACTTGGCATGCTCGTAGTAGTCCATCTGCATCGCGCCGAGATCCTTGGAAATGAAGGTTATGTCGTAGCCGAGGGCCTCGGCCTCCGCCTTCACGCTTTCGAGGATTCGGGAAAAATACTCGTGGGAGATGCCGCCGCCGGTCGCGTCGGAGAAGAGCACGCCGATATTGTAGCTGCGCCCTACCTTGAGGGCCCTTGCGGTCGCGTTCGGCAGGTAGCCGAGCTGCCTCGCCTTCTCCCTTATCCGCTGCGCGGTTCTGGGGGCCACGTCCGGCGCACCGTTGAGCGCCTTGCTGACCGTTGCGCGGGATACGCCGCAGGCTTTGGAGATATCGGTGATCGTGACCATGCTCTGCGACGCTTCCTTTCCGGTGAGTATATTTCTTAATCGATTTCGCCAAGCTCATTATAACCTTGTTTTCGCCGCCCGTCAAGAGGCATTTTAAACTTTTTTCGAAAAATTTCGGTATATCGAACGCCTATTTCGCACTTTTTTCGGAAAATCGAAAAAAAAGCTTGCCTTTTTCGATTCGTACGAGTATAATTAACTTAATCGATTAAGTTCGGATCGTATGATCGAATTCTGGTTCAAGGAGCTGGTTGATATGAAATACGGCTATTTCGACGACAAAGCAAAGGAATACGTGATCACGCGGGCGGACACTCCCCTGCCCTGGATAAACTATCTGGGCAGCGACGGGTTCTTCTCGCTCATCAGCAATACCTGCGGCGGCTACAGCTTTTATAAGGATGCGAAGCTGCGCAGGATCACGCGCTTCCGTTATAATAACGTGCCCCACGACGACGGCGGGCGCTGCTTCTATATCTGCGACGGCGAAACGGTTTGGAGCCCCGCGTTCATGCCCGCCAAGACCCCGCTCGACAGCTATCGCTGCCGCCACGGGCTCGGCTATTCTATTTTCGAAGGCAGAAAGAACGGCGTTTCGGCGGAGCTCGCCGTCACCGTGCCGATGCACGTGAACATGGAGCTGCAGAAGCTCGTGCTCAAAAACGAGAGCGCTGCCTATAAGGAGCTTACCGTATACGGCGCCGTGGAATGGTGCCTTTGGAACGCCGTGGACGATTCCACGAACTTCCAGCGCAACTGGAACATCGGCGAGGTCGAGATCGAGGGCAGCACGGTCTATCACAAAACGGAATACCGTGAGCGCCGCGATCACTATGCTTTTTATTCGGTGAACGCGCCGATCGACGGTTTCGATACCGATAGGGATACCTTCCTTGGGCGCTTCAATGGCTGGAGCGAGCCGGACGCGGTCAAAGAAAGGACCTCTTTTTCAAGCATCGCGTCGGGCTGGGCGCCGATCGCCGCGCTGAGGCTTTCTGTGAAGCTCGCCCCCGGCGAGGAGAGGACGCTGCTGTTCCGCCTCGGCTACGCCGAGAACCCTTCCGACGCGAAGTTCGAAGCGCCGAACGTCATAAATAAGGAGAAGGCACACGCGATGCTCGCTAAATTCGATTCGGCCGAGGTGTTCGACGGCGCCATGGACAGGCTCCGCGCCTACTGGACCATGCTCCTCTCACGCTTCACCGTTAAGAGCAGCGAGGAGAAGCTTGACCGCATGGTCAATATCTGGAACCAGTATCAGTGCATGGTCACCTTCAATATGTCCCGCAGCGCCTCGTATTACGAGAGCGGTACGGGCCGCGGCATGGGCTTCCGCGACAGCTGCCAGGACCTCTTGGGCTTCGTGCATCTGATACCCGAGCGCGCAAGGGAACGCATCATCGACATCGCCTCGATCCAGTTTTCGGACGGCAGCACCTATCACCAGTACCAGCCCCTGACCAAGCGCGGCAACGCCGACGTGGGCTCCGGCTTCAACGACGATCCTCTCTGGCTCGTGGCCTGCGTGTGCGCCTATATCCGCGAGACGGGCGATTTCTCCATCCTCGACGAACCCACGCCCTTCAACAACGAGGCGGGCACCGAAGTGCCGCTTATCGAGCATCTGCGCCGCAGCCTTAACTACACCCTCACCCATCTCGGGCCGCACGGGCTGCCGCTCATCGGCCGCGCTGACTGGAACGACTGCCTCAATCTCAACTGCTTCAGCACGACGCCCGGCGAGAGCTTCCAGACCTGCTCCAATTTCGAGAGCGGCAAGGCCGAGAGCGTGTTCATAGCGGGCATGTTCGTTAAATACGGCCGGGAGTATGCGGAGCTCGTCAAACAGCTCGGGCTCGACGACGAAGCTTCGAGGATCCTTGAAGGGGTCGCGAAGATCGAAAGGGCGACGCTCGAGCACGGCTGGGACGGCGAATGGTTCCGCCGCGCCTACGACGCGTTCGAAAGGCCGGTCGGCAGCCGCGAAAACGACGAAGGAAGGATCTTCATCGAGCCGCAGGGCTTCTGCGTTATGGCTGGCATCGGCGGCGAGGAATACGGTCGGCGCGCGCTCGCCTCCGCCGAGAAATACCTCGGCAACGAGTTCGGCATAGAGGTGCTCTCCCCCTGCTACACCGAGTATCACGATTATCTGGGCGAGATCTCCTCGTATCCCCCCGGCTACAAGGAGAACGGCTCGGTCTTCTGCCACAACAACCCCTGGATAACGCTCGCTTACTGCACTCTGAAGGACGGCAACGGTGCGTTCGACCTCTACACGCGCAACGCGCCCGCATACATCGAGGATAAGAGCGAGATCCACCGCACCGAGCCCTATTGCTACAGCCAGACCATCGCGGGAAGGAACGCGAGGACCTACGGTGAAGCGAAGAACGCGTGGCTGACCGGCACCGCGGCATGGTCTTTCGCAGCGGTCAGCCAGGGCATACTCGGCATCCGTCCGAGCTACGACGGGCTGACGGTCGACCCCTGCCTGCCCGACAGGATGGAGGGCTTCACCGCAAGCCGCCTCTTCCGCGGAACGCGCTATGAGATCACGGTCCGACGCGGCGAAAAGAAGGGCATGCTCGTGGACGGAAAGCCCGTTTCCGGCAACACCGCCCCGCTGACCGACAGCACCGTGTGCAGGGTCGAGCTGACCGTCTGACCCACATCCCAAAACGAATCGAGCCCCGTCCGAGGACGGGGCTTTTTCATATGACTGCTTACTTTTTTGCGTCAGATAAGGTTCTGCTCGGTCTCCGCAGAGAACAGATGCATGAGGTCGGGATCGAAGGTGAAGCTGACCTCCTCGCCGTACTCGAAGCCGGAGCGCTTTTCGACCGGAAGATCGACGGTCTGGAGCACGATGACGACGTCCTTCTCACCGGAGTTGACGTGCAGATGGATCGAGGAACCCATCATCTCGGAAACGTCGACTACGGCGTTGAGGTGCGGCACAGCGGGCTCGTTTTCGCAGAGCGAGATATGCTCCGGACGAACGCCGAGCACTATCTTCTGGGGCTTCGCCTCGTTCGCCTTAAGGGCCTCCTGCTGGGCGGCGCTGAGCTTGAATTCGGCACCGTTCACGAGCACGACGTAGCTGCCCTCGGCGTCCTGCTGCAGCTCGGCGTCGAAGAAATTCATCTGCGGCGAGCCGATGAAGCCGGCGACGAAGAGGTTGTCGGGATGATTGAAGACCTGCTGCGGTGTGCCGATCTGCTTGATGAAGCCGTCCTTCATGATGACGATGCGGTCGCCGAGCGTCATTGCCTCGGTCTGATCGTGCGTGACGTAGATGAAGGTGGTGTCGATGCGGTGACGGAGCTTGATGATCTCCGCGCGCATCTGGTTGCGGAGCTTCGCATCGAGGTTGGAGAGCGGTTCGTCCATAAGGAAGACCTTCGGTTCACGCACGATGGCGCGGCCGATCGCGACGCGCTGGCGCTGACCGCCGGAAAGCGCTTTGGGCTTGCGGTCGAGGTACTCGGTGATGCCGAGGATCTCCGCAGCCTCACGGACCTTCTTGTCGATCTCCTTCTTGGGCGTTTTGCGCAGCTTGAGCGCGAACGCCATGTTCTCGTAAACGGTCATATGCGGGTAGAGCGCATAGTTCTGAAAGACCATCGCGATGTCGCGATCCTTCGGCGCAATGCTGTTTACCAGCTTGTCGTCGATGTAGAGCTCGCCGGCGCTGATCTCCTCGAGGCCCGCGATCATGCGCAGGGTCGTGGATTTGCCGCAGCCCGAAGGGCCGACGAAGACCACGAATTCCTTGTCGTTGATCTCAAGATTGAAATCGTCGACCGCCGTGACCTTGTTGTCGTAGACCTTCCTGATGTTTCGTAGTGACAGACTTGCCATTGTGTTTCGGCTTTAACGGCCCCGAAATCCTTCAACGGACCGTCTCGCGCGCCGCGCAAGGTCGGCCGCGCATTGCGACAGGTCTCCACACTGCCGCACCCCAAGCCCCGGGGATGGTTTTCCTCCTTATTTTCAGTCCTTGCCCGCTCAGAAAAGTGGAGTGAACGGGGTCGGGCCGATTGACAAATCGAAGATCCTTATCGGACGTTTTTATTATAAACAGCGCCGTATCGACTTGTCAATACAAATCTTAATCGATTACGATATATTATTTCTTTTTTTTGAACGGTATCCCCGCCGCGGGTTCGATAAGGCCTCGTGCTTTCAGTCGAGGCTGCCGTGATAGGGTCCCGAATGCGCCTCGGCATGCGCCACGGCCTGTTCGATGGTCATGCCGTGATAATCCGGCGCGGTAAAGCAGCGGCCCGAGCGCCTGTCGTCGATAAAAACGCCGACCACCACGCCCGGCAGGGAGCTTTCGGGCGAATTCGGCGCGTTCGGCCCGCCGAGGTCGGTCCTGCACCAGCCCGGATCCGTCAGGTTCAGAAGCACGTCCGTGCCGTCAAGGACTGTAGCGAGGTCCACGGTGACCTTATCGAGCGCGGCCTTGCTTGCCGAATACCCCGCCTGCTCGGGTTCGCGCCTTATCCCGCTGGTCGTGTTGACGATGCGCCCGAAGCCCCGCGCCTGCATGGGCGGGACGAAATGATAGGTTATCATCATCGGAGCGATCGTGTTTATAAGAAAACTCGTTTCGTAATCCTCCGGCGGGGTCGAGAGACAGTCGGTGCGGTATGCCACCTGCACGCCCGCGTTGTTGAGCACGATGTCGACCGGAACGCCGAGGGCGTCGATCCTTTCGAGCATTGCTTTGACCGCCTCCGGATCCGAAAGCTCGCAGGCCGCGGGATACGCCTTTACGCCGAGCGCCCTCGCCTCTGAGAGCACCTTTTTAAGATTTGCCTCCGTCCTGGCGTGAAGGATCAGGTTGCAGCCGCGCTCCGCAAGAAACAGCGCGGCTCCGCAGCCGATGCCGCGGCTCGCGCCGGTTATCAGCGCCCATCTGCCCTTTACATCTATCATTTTTACCTCCGTACCGCGGCCGCACAGGCAGGGCGCCGTTCCGAACGCCGCATTCGAGCCGCTTCGTTATTTCCAGTCAAGTCTATCATATCCCCGCGCTTTTTTCAATCATTGCAAAGAAAAATGCCGCCCTGCAGGAGCGGCGCGCAAGTATCGGCAAGCATTATTATATCCTGATGCGGAACAGCCCGTGGCGGTTGCAGTATGCTAAAAAGAATCTGACGCGGCTGCGCTTGAATCTTGCCTCCGCATAGCCTTCCGGATAGAGCTTGGCGAGCTGGATCCCCGAATCCGATATGGCGGCGAGGAACGAGATATAGTGTTCCTTCGTCATCGGATGGTCGATGCACACGAAGTATTCGTCCTCGACCGGTTCAACGACGATCCGATGCTCATCATCGCAGTCCTCGGCCTCGAGCGGCGGCAGCGTTATGCCGCAGCAGCTCATCACGGCCTCGCCCGCCGCGGCGACGATATTGCCGCAGACCGGGCAGACGTAGAAACGGCTTTTATACATATTGAAGGAGCGGTTGCAGTTACGGATGGGTTCGCCGTTTATCAGCTCGATGAGCGAGACGCCGAGCGCCTTGGAGAGGGGTTCGAGCAGGCTGATATCCGGCAGGCCCTGCCCCGTCTCCCATTTGCTTACGGCCTTGCCGCTGACCGATATCCTTGAAGCGAGCTCCTCCTGCGTCAGCCCCTTGCTTTCGCGCAGGCTGCGTATCACGGCTCCGGTAACGTATCTGTCCATGTTTATGGCCTCCTTTCGGTATAAGGCTATCACACTTCGTCCCGAAAAGCTACCTACGCTTCGTGGAGTCCCTATATCGGGCCGTTTCATCCGCGGAAACGCCCATGAACAGGCAGCGGTGGGTCCTGCCGCGGTATTCGACGCTGTCCTCTTCGTCGAGGGGAGCCATGCCGCATTTCTCCATCACGCGGCGGCTTGCGGTATTCTCCTCAAAATAACCCGCCTTTACGCGCGAAAAACCAAGTCGGAACAGCTCCTCTATCGCCGCAGAGAGCGCTTCGGGCGCATAGCCCCTTCCCCACTGTTCCGGAGCGATGAAGTAACCGAGTTCGATGCATTCGCGGTCCCCGCCGCAGTCGTTGAGGAATCCGATCAGCTCGCTTCCGAGATAAATGCCGAATATGAAGCGGTTTTGGTCCTCGCTTAAAGCCTGCAGGCGCTTATAGAAGGGCTGCGCCGCCGCTTCGTCGGCCAGGTCCGGCACCATATAGGTCGCGCTGACACGCTCATCGCGCATCATGGAAAGCATTCGCTCCATGTCTTCGCCGCCAAGGCTTTTGAGCACCAGTCTTTCGGTCACGAGCTCCGCTTTTCGCTTCGGCATCGCGTCTATCAGCTCCTTTGCGCGGCGGAGCACAGGCAGCTCCCTTTGGGCGATGAGCTGCCCGAGCCGCGTGCAGGCGCAGGCCTCGTATTCCTTCACGGCTTCGTCATAGGTGAGCCGCAGCACGGAGAGGTGGAAGCTGTTGACCTCGTCCTCGGTCAGATGCCTTTCGCCGAAGGAGACGGCCCTGCAGAGGAAATAGTTGTTTATGTTGTGGCGGCGGATCAGATTGTAGTGATCGCTGACGACGCCGATCCGGCGGATGATCTCTACCTGCGCGCCGAGCTCCTCACGGAGCTCGCGTCTTAGCGCTGCGCGCAGCTCCTCCCCTTTTTCCACGCCTCCGCCCGAGGTCTCGATAAGCGTCGCCTTGCCGAAATCGTCGTCGCGGCTGACGTGCACGAAATAAAACATGCCGCCGCCGTCATAGACGATCGCACGGACGATCATCCGGTCGTGATCGTCGCCCAGAAACGGCCATTCGTTATCGTCAAGCTCGAGCATCAGCTCTTCGTTATCGTTCATTTTCATCTGTCCTCAAAGCTCCCGGCCGGAAATGTCTATCCAGTACCTTTCGAGATAACGGTCGCACTCCGCTTCATACACGGTCGATTCGTAGACCCCGCCGTTTTTCAGGATGGTTCGGCGGCTGCCCTCGTTGCCCCGGACGCAGGTGATCAGCACCTTTTCGATGCCGAGCTCCCTGCATTTGGGCAGCGTCAAGGCGAGCATACGGGCCGCATAGCCCTTGCGCCGCTCGCTCGGTGCCACGGAATACCCTATATGACCGGCGTATTTTGCGAGCGCTTCGTTAAGGTAATGCCGGATCTGGATGACGCCGACGATCTTTTCATCCTCTTCCCGAACGAAGATGTACTGCGTGGTGGGCACGCGGTCGGGCGGGACCGTTTCGGCGTGCCTGTACGCTTCGACGTGCGCGAGCCAGTCCTCCGGCCTTTCAAAACGGATCAGCGACCCGCCGCCGTCCATGGACATACCCGGAGCAAGGAATTCGCTGCGGTATGCCCGGATCTGTTCGGCATATTCGATCGTGGGTTCGATAAGTTTCATATTTTCTATTCCTTTTCTATGCGGAGTCGGCTTTGCCGTCATTCGATCCGCGTGCTGAAGCAGCGATAGCCGCCGATGCACTCAAAGCCGCATTCCTGCGCGGCGGCTTCATGCTCCTCCTCGCAGAAGAAGGTCATGAACCTGCCGTTCCTGCGCTTTGCGTCCGCTAGTGCGGCGCTGAGCAATTCTTTGAACGTATCGGGGTCGTTTTGACCTTGATCCAAATCGATGCCGAAGATCTCAAACCAACCTTCATTGAGCTCCGTGAAATAGACCGCGCCCTGCGGCGCCCCGTCCTTCTCCCTGACGAAGATGATCCAGTTATCGATATCCGCGAGGATCCTTTCCGAGTTCCAGTACATGTCGCCCTCGATCTTAACATGAAGGGTCCTGAACAGCTCGTAGTTTTCCCTGCCTATGCGGATCACTCCGCAGGGCTCCGGGATATCGCCGAGCCTGTCGAGAAAAGCGGTGTTGTTGAAGTCGCTCTCGATGCATTCAAGGCCGTGCGATGAGAGCCAGTCCACCGCCGAGCCGTTCTCCGCGGGGAACCCCATCATCACTTCATAGCCCTTAAAGCGTTCGCCGGCGTATTCAAGGAACTCCGAAAGGGCCTCACATGTCGCCTCGGCGATATTGAAACAGATCGTCTGCAGATAGCCGTCCTCCGGCAGCCAATAATAGTGGATCAGGCCGCGGACCTCGCCCTCATGTACGAACAGAAGCAGCTCCTCGGTATCTCGTTCGAACGCCTTATAGGAGCGTTCTATGAAGGCCTCCTTCGTCTTGATCCCGTCGCGGTACGAGGGATAGCCGGACCTTTCAGGATCCAGGGCCAGCGAATACGCAAGATCGATGCAGCTTTCGAATTCTTCTTTTGAACACGGGCGCAGCATGCTTTTCCCCCCGATAAATATTGTTTATCACGGAGATTGTACCATAATCCGCCGCGGATAACAACAGAAAACCTCCCCTGTCCTTCAAAGAACAAGGGAGGCTTTAATCTACTTATCATACTCAACGGCAGTGCAGTCGTTGAAAGCCGCAAAGCGGCGGAGCGTTTTTTCAAGCGCGAGCTGCAGCTTTTGGGTCCGCCGGACGCCGGGCTCGAGCCAGATGTTTTTGACCCGGAGCGTGCCCTCTTTATGATCGGCCGCCGCCTCGATCCGCCCGATGAAGCTGTCGCCCCATAGTATCGGCAGGGTGTAATAGCCGTATTTGCGTTTGTCGGCAGGCGTGTAGATCTCCCATGAATACTGAAAATCCCATAGCGCGGCAACCAATGCCTTATCCCAGAGCAGAGGATCGAGCGGTGCGATGAACTCCATGCGCGCTTTATTATCATGCGTTCCCTCAAGCACGGCGCGCATCAGGGGCTCGTCCTCCGCGCGGTAATAGAACGCCGTTTTGACGCCTTCGACATTTGCGGGCAGTATCGCGCCGCGCGTCTCAAGGGAGGCCAACGCGGCTTTTCGCCGTTCGGCATTCGCGCCTATGCCGAGAAGCGCGGGCGAATTCCTGTCCCAGAGCAGCCCGACCGCGCCGATGCGCCGGAGTATGCGCCAGCACAGCAGCTCGTCGTCATCCCCGCAGGGAGCCTCCGCCGTCAGCAGTGCGCCGTCCAGATGGCGCTCGGCCAGGTCGTAGAACTTCCTTGAGCCGTTTTTATGGTGGATCACGAGCGTTCCGTCGGTATAGAGCTGCTCAAGGACCGACCGGGCGGCCTTCGAATCCTTATGCCAGTTGCCGCTCCAATGCATCGAGGAATGCCAGTAGATCTCGCCGTCGATCGGGAGCGTATCGGCGGAAACCGGGCCGTTCTTACGGATGTAATCAAGCGCCTCCCGCTCAAGCTCCGCGAGTCCCGGAAAGCTTGCGCCTTTCTCACGGCTGCGTTCACGATATTTCTCGAAATACGGCCAGTCCTCCGCGGGCCAGATTGAAAGCTCCTTGTCCGCATAGTCCACCAGCAGCCGGTCCTTATACAGCAGCTCAGAAAGCATGGACTTTTTAAAGCCCTTGACGCGCGACTGCAGGGTGAGCTCCGCGTTCTTTCCGCAGACGTCCACCGGGTCGTACTGGATGCACCCCGCCTGCCGAACGTAGGCGTAAGCGCCCGCTTTGCCGGAGAAGCGATAGCTGCCGAGCAGGCCCTGTTTAGCCAGTATGAACGCCCACGCCCGGGCTTTTGTCAGAGTCGGCATCAGTTTTTCCTCCCGAGATCGAGTTCGACGGAGTCGGAAACGCAGTGATCGAACAAACGAAACGGTAAACTGTTTACCTGCAGATAATACAGTACCGGCTTTCGGCGGCCTTCATCATATCGGTGGATTCAGCTTCCCAGTCCCAGGTCTCGTGAGTAAACACAGCACACCATGTCATCGAACGATCAAAAACGTAAAGATCCTCCGGAAGCGCGTCAACAAGGTAGCGGTTCTGCTCGGATAATCTATAGGATCCATACCAGTCATGCTCGATCCGTTCCGCAAGCTCCGCAGCGTCCGCTTCGGCAATATAATCGACGCTCTTTCTGCCTTCGAAGCAATCGCCCTCGCCCTTCTCTGCCATGAACAGCACGCTCCCCGAATGAGTGCGGAGGAAATCAAGCGCTTCGGTCATGGACACCCTTGGGTATTCCGGATCCATCCTGTCCCAGAAATATGCAAGATCATACCATCGCCTGTCGATCGGATAGTTTTGCTTATCCATTTCGGCGATCCAGTCCTTATGCGTGATTTGAAAAGTCTCCCATGACATCACGAAGCGGGCCATGAATGCCGCTTCGATATCGGCTGTGTTTTCAAGGTATTTAGTGTTCATAAGGCCTCCCCGTTTGAATGCGTTTTGCGCTGATCGACCGGCTCAGAACAGTGTAATGGAATACGCCTGGACCTATCTTTTTACCACAGCGTTCCCGAATCTGATCACAACAGTAAACACCTGCGGATCTCTGTCGAGATCCCGCAGATCGATCTGCAGCTCGTAGTGATAGTAATCATGATCCAACTTTCGTATGCTGTCGCCGATCCAGAATAATCTCTTCCTGCAATTCAAGTCGATGCTTTCGGTACAGAGCTTATAATTAATAAAACTGATCTCTTTAACTGAGCTGTCAAATAAAGCGTTTGAAGCGTCTATCCTGAACGATAAGGTGTTTTTGATCCTGTTTTCAGCAGGCCGGGAATAATTGATTTCGAATTCCTGTGATTCGATGCTTGTTATGCACGCATCATGCAAGCCCGCCGACCAGTACCACTCCGGGGCACTGCATCCGCAGAGTTCCTGTTTATTGCATTTGCCCTTTTTATCGTTCATTTGCTCTTCTTCCTTGCATTGAGCGTTTTTAACGGATCGATTATTGCCACCGCAAAGTCCATCGACTGTGTCCGCAGCTTTGAGTCGGACATATCAATACCCCGCTTTCGGTTTGAATCATATCATTCTTTTCGCTTTGATTCAATAGTGAAATTTGTGCCTTCGGCGCAAGTGAAGCTGGCGAGGAGAATCTCCTCTCGCGCGCGGCGCGCTCGGTCAGGCGCGGCTCTGACGCCACACTGTGGCGTCATTCACTCCCGCACCAAGTTCGATTCTCCCCGCTTTTTTAAAGATATTATCATATCTTTCATTGCTTTTCAATCTTGACGAACAAAACTGTCGCAATCATAAGCGGGTTTAAATACTATTGCATATTCATATCATGGCCTTTACCACGAACCCCATGGCTTGCAAGAAACCAACGCCCGCTCCTGCCCAAAAGTTGACAAAGTGTTGAACTGTCCGCTTGGCAATGGTATAATAACTCTATCAATTCCGAAAGGACCAACCGCCATGGTCAAGCGCCGCGTTTCCTTCTGAACGACAGAAGGAAAATAAACGATCGATTCCTTCTGCCGTAAAGATCGACAGGAGGTAAATATGAAAAAGTATCAAAGGCGCAATCGCGC
>JAEEKE010000028.1 GCA_016282255.1 Bacillota bacterium | reverse complement strand
TTTGTTGACGACTGTGTTGAAGATCAGGATCGTGACGATCAGGATCAGGTTGATACCGCTCGAGAACGCGTACAGACCCATTTCATCGAAATAGTCGAGCGTCGTGGAGAGGATGTAGCCCTGCGTACAGAGCAGCATGAACAGCGACAGCTCCCTCAGACACGTCATGAACGGCAGCATGAATCCGCTGATGATCGACGATTTCTGTATCGGGATTATGATGCGGAACATGCGCTTGAACCACGGGATATCCTGAATGACCGCGGCCTCCTCGATCTCGCCCGAGAGCTGCAGCATCGAGTTCAGCGACGCTCTGCTGGCGAACGGGATGTATTTGACCGTACCGGCTATGATCAGCAGCCAGTAGGTGTTGAACAGGTTGATGTATTTGTTCGAGAACAGTATGAAGAACGCGACGCCGACGGCGATGGAAGGCATCAGGTAGGGCAGGAACGCCATGTTGTTGACGTAGTTCGCCCACTTGGACCTTCGGTTCTTGCTCACCGCGTAGCCGATCAGCGTGCCGATGACGCCGGCCGTCAGCGCGCAGGCGACGGAGACGAGCAGCGTGCCGCCGTAGGCATGCCATATCGTCTTATTGTAGAGCATGCCCTGCTGGCCGTACATACCGTTCTCGGTGACGTTCTCGGAGGTGATCCACCACTTCGTGGTCAGATTCTGCACGTTGCCGGTGTACAGGAAACTGTAATCGCCGGGGTTGGGCAGGAAGGTCTCGAACGCGAAGGAGATGATCGGGTAGATACTCGTGAAGAAGGTGATGACGATGAGTATGATGCCGATGACGTATTTGCCGGACTTGCCGAGGTTGAAGCGTGAGATCTGCCCGGATTTGCCGGTGACGGTCGTGTAGCTCTTGCGGCTCTTGAGCGTGAGCTGGTTGACGAGCAGTATCGCCACGCCGAACACCATCATTATGATCGCAAGTATGCTCGCCTCGCCCGTTCGTGAGCTGTTCATCGAGATGTACTTCGTGGAGAGCGTCACGAAATTCAGATAATGGGGAACGGGGTAGGAGCCCATCGCACTGCCGAATACGAGCAGCACCGTGGAGAATATCGCGGGCTTGATCATCGGCAGCGTTATGCGGAACATGGTTTTCCAGCGCGGGGTATCGAGTATGGTCGCCGCCTCCTCAAGGTTGGCGTCCATGTTGCGGAAGATGCCGCCGATCAGGATGTAGGCGAACGGCGCGTAATGCAGGCCCAGCACCATCGCGGAGGGGAACAGGCCCTGGCACCACCACGCCGGCATGGTTATGCCGAAAACGGAGGACAGAAGGCCGTCGGCGCTGTGGGTGACGGCATTGGAATAGAACAGGTTTTTCCATACGACCGCGAGCGTCCACTGCGGCATGATGTACGGGAAAATGAATATCGAGCTCAGATATTTGCGGAACTTAAGATCCGTTCTGGTGATCAAAAACGCAAATACTCCGCCGAACACGATCGATATCACGCACGAGATCGAGGACAGCAGCACGGTATTCAGAAGCGGCGTCCACAGATTTGCCTTGGCAGTTTTCGAGGTGAAAAGATCGATGTAGTTGACGAGCGTATACCCTTCCGTTTTGCCGGAGAGATTCGCGTCGATCGTGCCGGGATGCACGGTGATCGTGTCCTTCGCGATGGCGATGATCGGGGCGACGGTCGTGACGGTCAGGATGATGCCCAGCACAAGGAGTATGATATTTTGCGGTTTTGAGAAAAATGTTTTCAGCTTGTTTCGCCGAATGCGCCGTTTAATAGCGCGCGAGGGTGCGGCTGTTTGCACGGTTTTCTCCTCCCCATATTCCATAGGAGGCGCCCTAATCCATTAAGGCGCCTCCGTTAAATTTGATCGTTATATGATTATTCGGGCTTATACTTGGTCAGCATCTCGATCCAGGAGCCGACGGTGAACGCAACGGATGCGCAGTACTCGGGATCCTCGATAACGAGCTGGCCCTGGTTGACCCACCAGTCATAGCCGCGGTCGTTCTTGCACTCGAACTCGACCTCGCCGGCCTCGTTCATACCGCCCTTGCTGTGGCCGTATTTCTCCTCGGTGCCGGTAGCGACGACCGGGTTGGAGGAGTAACCGCCCATATCCTTGCCCCATGCGGAGAAGCCGTCGACGGTGCAGGTGATGTAGGCGATGAACGCGCAGGCAGTCCACGGAAGCGGGCTGTTGTCCGGCACGAACATGTAGTGGCAGTAGCCGTAGCCGCCGATGCCCTGATAGCCGTCCTGATACGCGGCGACCTTGATGTTGTTCTTGGAAACGGCGTCGGACTCCTCAACGGAACGGAGCTTGGAGTAGACCAGCAGACCGAACTGATCGGTCGCGGAAGCGGATACCAGCGTGTTGCAGATCGGGCCGTCGTCCTCAACAGCCATGTAGCTCTCGACCCAAAGCTTGATCCATGCGAGCGCGTATGCGCCGTTGGCGCCGAGGCCTAGGTCCTTAGCATCGGACTCGAGGGACTCGACGATGGGCTTGAAGTATGCCTGCTTCGTGCTGTCGAGCTTATCGAAGGCGTCCTTGAGGTAGCCGGCGTACTTGTCCTGAGTCAGCATGTAGAGGAAGTTCTTGCCGACGATCTCGGAGTCGATATCCATGAACAGACCGTGCTCGCCTTCTGCGACGTAGTCCCAGCAGTTGGTGAAGGTCTTATCGCCGGTGCAGTTGTACTCGAAGACCTTGTTGAGGGTCTGGAGGGGCAGATAGCCCTTGTAGTCATCCGCCTTGACACCGTTGGCATTTGCCCAGTCAAGCGGAATGAAGGTATCGAGGATACCGGTCTTGACCATCTTGCTCTCGATCTGGTTGCCGTCCTGGATAAGGGTGACCGCGAAGGTGCCCTTGTCCTTGAGGGAGTCGGCGGTCAGCTGATCGAAGATCTTGTTGTTCTTCGGCTGCTGCCATTCGAAGTTGAGGGTGTAGTTCGGGTCGAGCGTCTGCAGATACTCGATGAACAGAGGCAGCGCGGACTTGCCGCGGCTGGAGTTGCCGACGCCGTAGAAGGTGGCGCCGTTGGACTCCTCGATGGCCTTCCTGCAGAGCTCTTCGAGCGTCATGGCCTCGGCTTCCTTGATGACCTGCTTAACAGCGGAGTCCTTGCCTGTGTTGCCCTGGTTGCTGCCGGAGCACGCAACGAACGCCGTAAGCGCCATTGCGAGCACGAGCATCATAGCGACAAACTTTTTCATTTTTGATCCTCCTGATAAATTACTGTGCGGACTCTGACGACCGCACGAATATTATATCAGAAAAACGCGCGTTTTGCACCCCTTTTATTATTAATTTTCAAATTTTTATTCATGAGCTTCGATAAAGAGGCGGTTGTTATTTTTTATGGCGCATGTTATACTGGATCATCATCTTAAGGGAGGTGCGGCCGTTGCGAATAAACGAGACTGCGATCTTCTGCGATCTTGACGGGACGCTGTTCGACCATACCGGCGCGGTCTCCGAGCGGAACCGCGAGGCGATCCGCCGCTACACCGAAGCGGGCGGGCTGTTCGCCATTGCGACGGGGCGCTGCCCCGGCAATATGATGGAGTATCTTGAAGGCGTTGCGTTCAACGCGCCGAGCATCGTTCTCAACGGTGCGGGCGTGTACGACTGCGCGAACGAGCGGTTTTTATACACAAAGTTTGCCGACAGCGAGGCGATCGCCGAGGTCCTGTTTGAATGCCGCGCTCACCATCCGTCGCTCGACCTGCAGGTCTATTCGGAGCGCGACATCCTGTACGTTTCCCCCGAGGAGACCGTGAACCGCGCCTTCTTCGAGCTGCACCGCTCGAGCCATTTTATCAGCATCGAGGAAGCGCTGAGCGCGCCATGGTTCAAGTCGCTCCTGTTCGGCCCGAGGGAGGACCTCGCTTCGATAGAGCGCTTTATTATCCGGCGCGGGCTCGCCGAAAGGTTCGACCGCGTCTACGCCTCCACCGACATCGTGCCCGGGCAGGAATACCTTGAGCTCCTGCCCAAGGGCATAAACAAGGGCACGGCGCTGCATGAATGCCGCGCGCTCGACTGCTATAAGGGCCGCATCCTTATAGCCGTCGGCGATTACAACAACGACCTTGAGCTCCTAAAAGAGGCGGATATCGCGGCGTCTCCCGCCAACGCGAACGCCGCCGTCAAGGCGATCACGGATATGTTTTTGCCGTCGAACAACGACGACGCGATCGCCGCGCTGATCGAGAGGCTGGAGGAATCGGAAGCGCTTTATTGAGGCTTCCGCCCGAGAATCAAAACACATAAAAGCACAGCCGCCGCTTACGGGGCTGTGCTTTGTTGTAGGATCGGATCTCAGCGCTTTTTCCTGCTCATTCGCCGCCAAGGACGCGTTTGATCAGGTCAAGCGAGCGTACGCAGGCGTACAGCATCGGTTCGATCTCCTCGTCGGGCCCGGTCTGATCGGGGACCATGATGACCCTGCACCCGGCGGCATGGGCGCTTTTGACCCCGTTCGGGGAATCCTCAACGGCTATGGCCTCCTCCGGCCGGACGCCGAGGACGCCGCAGGCGTGAAGATACGTATCGGGAGCCGGTTTGCCGTGCGCCACCATGTTTGAAGAGATGACCTTGTCAAAATAACCTCTGACGCCGGCGGCCGCAAGCTGTTTTTCGGCCCTCTCCGTCGTTCCGGCCGTCGCGAGCGCTATCACGACGCCTTGTGCCTTCAGCCACTCAAGCAGCTCCTTCGCGCCGGGCCGGAGCTCAACGCCCCGCTCCTTCACGATGGAATTGAAGATGCTGTGGCTGAGCTCCATTATCTCATCGGGTCGGCAGGAATCGCCGAACCATTCCTTAAGCTGCTCGTAAACGAAGGGCTTTCCCAGGGAGCGGAGCGCGAGCGTCTTCTCCCTGTCCGGCTCAAAGCCGGACCGCGCCATTGCCTCGGCCCATGCCCGCTGAAAGTATTTTTCCGTATCCGTCAGCGTTCCGTCAAGGTCGAAAATGACCGCGCGGACGGTGCTTTTTTCGCCGCGCGCCGGGCCGATGCTTTTCTCAAATCCGCACATGCCGTCAGATCCCTCTTTCATAGTCGTTCTCTTTGCCCGCTCCGAGCCTGCATAAGTTCCCCTTAAACCGAACGGGTCTTCAGCCGATACTCGGCTATTTCAAGCGTCCTTGTCCGATCGTTCGCGCAGAACAGGATCAAGTTATTGTTTTCCCCTCCGGCCGGTGCGGTGTTGTATTCGCCGGTGTCGGCATTATACATCAGCCAACGGTCACAGCCGGATTGCCTGTACCGCTCGGGAATGAAGTCCCTAAGCTCGTCCGGAAGCTCGCTCAGCCAACGCTCCGGGTCGTCCGCAAACATCTTTTCATAGGCGTTCGGCTCGTCCTGCGGCACGATCAATGCCGTGATATGGATGCTTTCCGCAATCGGATCATCGGCCGCATCATAGGACATGGTGCTGCTCAGGTTTTGAGGGATGTCGATCCCGCAGAGCGTCCCGATCTCACCGGCGCGTGCTTGGGCTTCCTTTATATTTGAGTTCAGGCCGATAAACATACAGCCGTAGATAATCATGAGCCCTGCAATGATCGCACCGACTATCACGTTCGCTTTGCCGCGGAGGCCTTTTTTGAGCTTCACAATGCCGAAAACCAGGCAGGCTATCGGCAGCGGCAGTAATAATAACAAAGCATACTGCGCAAAAGCCAAATCGCGAAATCTTGTTATCAGAAAGAGCCCGATCACCGGAGAGACAATTGCGGCA
>JAEEKE010000027.1 GCA_016282255.1 Bacillota bacterium | reverse complement strand
GTACGAGGCCCACGTCGTCGAAAAGCGCTGCCCCGCCGGCGTCTGCAAGAACCTGATGCGCTACTACATCCAGCCCGACGTTTGCCGCGGCTGCACCGCCTGCGCACGCAAGTGCCCGGTCGGCGCCATCTCCGGCAAGGTCAAGGAACCCCATGTGATCGACACCGCCAAGTGCATCAAGTGCGGCGCCTGCATGGAGACCTGTAAGTTCAACGCGATCGTCAAGAAATAAGGAGAACCGATATGGATATGATCAACATGAAGATTAACGGCATGGACGTTCAGGTTCCTGCGAATTACACCATTCTGCAGGCAGCCGAACAGGCCGGCATCCGCATCCCCACCCTTTGCTACCTCAAGGACGTCAACGCGATCGGCGCCTGCCGTCTCTGCGTAGTCGAGGTCAAGGGCGCAAGGAGCAACCCCGTCGCATGTCTGCAGCAGGTAGCGGAGGGCATGGAGGTACAGACCAACACCCCCAAGATCCGCGATTCCCGCAAAAAGACCCTTGAACTGATCCTCTCCAACCACAGGATGGACTGCCTCGGCTGCACCCGCAGCACCAACTGCGAGCTGCAGACCCTCTCCCAGGAGTATGAGTGCGATCCGCATAAGTTCCAGTTCGGTGAAGAGCTCAAGCCCGATATTGACGATTCCGCGATCCACCTCATCCGCGACAACAGCAAGTGCATCCTCTGCCGCCGCTGCGTAGCCGTCTGCAAATACAACCAGCATGCGGCCGTCATCGGTCCCAACCAGCGCGGTTTCAAGACCCACATCGCCTCCGCTTTCGAGATGGGCCTTGCCGAGACCAGCTGCATCCACTGCGGCCAGTGCATCGCCGTCTGCCCGACCGGCGCTCTTCAGGAGCGTGACGACACCCAGAAGGTCTGGGAAGCGCTTGCGGATCCCACCAAGCACGTCGTCGTCGGTCCCGCTCCCTCCGTCCGCGTCCAGCTCGGCGAGGAGTTCGGCATGCCGATCGGCACCAACGTCGAGGGCAAGATGATCGCCGCCCTCAAGCGTCTCGGCTTCGACCGCGTCTTCGACGTGGACAACGCCGCCGACGTCACCATCATGGAGGAAGGCACCGAGTTCATCCACCGCGTACAGAACGGCGGCAAGCTCCCGCTCATCACCTCCTGCTCGCCCGGCTGGATCAAGTTCTGCGAGACCTATTATCCCGATTTCATCGAGAACCTCTCCTCCTGCCGCAGCCCCCAGGGTATGTTCGGCGCTCTGGTCAAGACCTATTATGCCGAGAAGGCCGGCATCGACCCGAAGGATATCGTAGTCGTCTCCATCATGCCCTGCACCGCGAAGAAGTTCGAGGCCTCCCGCGATGAGCTGACCACCAACGGCCTGCCCACCATCGACGTTTCCCTCACCACCCGTGAGCTCGCCAAGATGATCCGCAAGTCCGGCATCAAGTTCACCGAGCTGGCCGACGAGGTCTGCGATCCGTTCCTCGGCATGGCTTCCGGTGCTGCCCACATCTTCGGCGCGACCGGCGGCGTCATGGAGGCCGCTCTGCGTACCGTCTACGAAGTGCTCGAGGGCAAGCCCCTTGAGAACCTCGATATCCACGCCGTCCGCGGCACCGAGGCCATCAAGGAGGCCACCGTGCACGTTGCGGGCATGGACGTCAACGTCGCCGTCACCAGCGGCCTTGAGAATGCTTCGAAGCTGCTTGACATGGTCCGTTCCGGCGAGAAGAACTATCACTTCATCGAGGTCATGGCGTGCCCCGGCGGCTGTGTAAACGGCGGCGGTCAGCCCCATCAGCCCGGCTACGTCCGCAACTTCACCGACCTGCGCGCCGACCGCGCCGCGGGCCTCTACGGCGAGGATGCGAACATGACCCTCAGGAAGTCCCACGAGAATCCCGAGGTCCAGCAGCTTTACAGGGAATACCTCGAGGCTCCCGGCTCCCACAAGGCGCATGAGCTGCTCCACACTCACTACGTCAAGAGGGAGATCTACAAGAAATAATCAAAAACGCACTGCGTTCGGAGGGTGATTCTTCACCCTCCGTTTTCGTTTGCGGCCCTTGCTTTCGGGCTGCTTTTTGGCTATAATAGTCCCGTAATTAACGGAGGACGCTTTATGACGAACGTGCTTATTGTTGAAGACGACGCCGCGATCGCGCGCTCGCTCTCGGATTTTTTGGCGGGCGAGGGTTTTTCGTGCACTTTGGCCGGCGGCCAGGCGGAGGCGCTCGCGCTCTTCGACGCGAGCCGCTTCGATATCGTGCTGCTCGACGTTTCATTGACTGACGGCAGCGGCTTCGTCGTCTGCTCGGCGATCAAGCGCATGTCCGACGTGCCGGTCATCTTCCTCACCGCATCGGGCGACGAGCACAGCGTCGTGACCGGCCTCGAGCTCGGCGCGGACGACTATATCGCCAAGCCCTTCCGCCCGCGTGAGCTCGTTTCCAGGATGAAGAGCGTGCTCCGCCGCGCCGGCAAGATCCGCTCCGTGGTCGAGCTCGGCAGCGTCCGCGTGGATATCGACAAGGCGAACGTCACCAAAAACGGCGTCGATCTCTGCCTTTCCGCGCTCGAATACCGCCTGCTGCTCACCTTTATCAACAACCGCGGCATCGCCCTGACGCGCGCGCAGCTGCTCGAGCATATCTGGGACGCCGCAGGTGATTTCGTTAACGACAACACCCTCACCGTCTATATCAAGCGCCTGCGAGACAAGCTTGAGGACGATCCCCAGGAACCGACGCTGATAAAGACCGTCCGCGGCGTGGGCTATAAGCTCGACTGATGAATCTTTTCAAAAACAAAGAGGTACGCATAACCGTTTCGATTATGGCGGCCGTCGGCGCCGCCGCGGCTTCCATATGCCTCTTTTTCGATTACCGCGCTTCCGTCGCCGCGGCCTGCGTGGCGCTCGCCCTTGTCGCCGTCTACCTCATCGAAGCAAAAAAACGCTTCAGCGCGATGCGCGAGCTGTCGGACAGCCTCGACCTTCTGCTCGACGGCAGGGAGGATATCGACCTTTCCCGCTACAGCGAGGGCGAGCTCAGCATCCTCGAAAACGAGCTTTCCAAGCTGACCGTGCGCCTGCGAGAGCAGACCTCGGCGCTCTCGGAGGATAAGCGCATGCTCGCTGATTCCATAGCCGATATCTCGCATCAGATCCGCACGCCGCTGACCACCATGAACCTGATCGCCGCGGCGCTGAGAAGGCCCGATACCGACGCGGTCAAGCGGCAGGAGCTCCTCTTAGAGCTTCGCGAACAGCTCGAGCGCGTCGACTGGCTCGTCTCGGCCCTTTTAAAGCTCGCCCGCTTCGACGCCGACGCGATAAAGCTGAACCCGGTCGAGCTTACCCTTGAGGAGCTCATTCGACGCTCGCTCGAGCCCCTTGAGATCCCGATGGAGCTGCGCGGGCAGACCGTAGAGAAAACGGTCTCGGGCAATATCGTCTGCGACCCGTCGTGGACGGCGGAGGCCCTGACCAATATAATAAAGAACTGCTCGGAGCACATGGGGGAGGGCACGCTGTTCATCGAAGCCTCCGAAAACCCGCTCTGCTCCGAGATCGTGATCCGCGACAGCGGCCCCGGCGTCGCGCCGGAGGACCTGCCGCATCTTTTCGAACGCTTCTATAAGGGAAAGAACTCAGGAGGCTCCGGCGTCGGCATAGGGCTCGCGCTCTGCCGCACCATCGTCGCCGGGCAGAACGGCTCGGTCAAGGCCGAGAACGCCAAGCAGGGCGGCGCACAGTTCACGGTGCGCATCTATAAGAGCACGGTCTGAAAAACTCCGATTGTTACAAAACTGTAATATAAAAGTCACCGGCCCGTCACCTTGACGGGCTATAATTATGCCCGTAAAAGAAAAAAAGGCGGGCAAGGCCCCGCGTGAAAGGAAGTATAAAATGGAGATCCTGAGAGTTGAAGATCTGTGCAAGGTCTACGGTAAGGGCGAGAATGAGGTCCGCGCTATCGATAACGTGAGTTTTTCTATCGACAAGGGCGATTTCGTCGCCATCATCGGCCCCTCGGGCAGCGGCAAATCCACGCTTCTGCACGTGCTCGGCGGCGTCGACCGCCCGACCTCCGGCCGCGTGCTTCTCAACGGGCAGGACGTCTATGCCGGCAGCGATACGAGCCTCGCGATCTTCCGCCGCCGCGAGGTCGGCCTGATCTACCAGTTCTATAACCTGATCCCCGTGCTGAACGTGCGCGAGAACATGACCCTGCCCGTGCTGCTCGACGGCAGGAAGGTCAACGAGGAGCGCCTTGAGGAGCTCATCTCGGTCCTCGACCTCAAGGGCCGCGAAAAGCATCTGCCGAACCAGCTCTCCGGCGGCCAGCAGCAGCGCGTCTCGATCGGCAGGGCGCTGATGAACTCGCCCTCCATCGTGCTTGCCGACGAGCCCACCGGCAATCTTGACAGCAAAAACAGCCAGGAGATCGTCGAGCTTTTAAAGCGCTTCAACCGCGAATACGGCCAGACCCTCGTCGTCATCACGCATGATGAGAGCATCGCGCTGCAGGCCAAGCGCATCATCGCGATCGAGGACGGCCGCATCACCCGCGACGAGCGCATCAAGTGAGGTGGCAAAGATGAACGTTCTTAACAGAGTCACGGTCGAGACGCTGAAGAAGAACCGCGTCCGCACGATCGTCACGATAATCGGCATCATCCTCTCCACGGCCATGTTCACGGCCGTCACGACGATCATCTCGAGCCTTCTCGGTTATTCAAGGGAAGCCGAGATCCGTCAGAGCGGCGATTGGCATATCCATGCCGCTTCCGTTCCCGGCGAGACCGCCCGCCTTGCGGCGGAGGACGCCTGCGTTGAAAAAGCCCTGTTCCTCGAGGACATGGGTTACGCCGAGACCGATTCCCACAATCTCGACAAGCCGTATCTCTGCGTATTCGCCGCGGATGAAGCGTTTTTCGATTCCATGCCCGTGAATCTGACGGAGGGCAGACTTCCCCGTTCCTCAAACGAGGTGATCGTACCGCTGCATCTTATGGCGAACGGCGGTCTCTCCGTTTCCGTGGGCGACGTGCTCGAGCTCCATATCGGGCGGCGCGAAACGGCGGGGGAGGGCGAAAGCTTTCTCCTGAGCCAGAACACCCCCTATATGTATGAAGACGAACGTCTCACGGGCGGCACGACCCAAAGCTTTGCCGTGGTCGGCCTCTATGAACGTCCGGATTTTGAACCTTACTCCGCACCGGGTTACAGCGTCATCACAAAGCGCTCGGGCGATCTGGACCCGGCCAAGTTGTACGAAGCCTATTACAGAGTCAAAAACCCGGTCAAAAACCTGGATGCGTTCGTTGAGGATTATTTAGGGGAATTCGAAAGCGAGCCGCACTCCGGCCTGCTCGCGCTCGAGGGCTATTCGGGTTACGACAATATCAATCGCGTCATGACCAATTTTGCCATTGTCCTCTTCGTGCTGATCTTCTTGGGCTCGGTCTCGCTTATCTACAGCGCCTTCTCCATCTCCGTCGCGGAGCGCACCAGACAGTTCGGCCTGCTCGCTTCGACAGGCGCAACGCACAGGCAGATCCGCTCCTCCGTCATGACCGAAGCGCTCACGCTCTCCGCGATCGGCATCCCGCTCGGCGTCGCTTCCGGTATCGGCGGCATCGCTTTAACGCTGTTCCTGCTCAGGGATAAGTTCGCAAGCCTGCTCGGCAACGATCTGCCCGTACATGTGACAGTAACGTGGGCCGCAGTCGCCGTTGCCGCTGCCGTTGCGCTGCTCACGGTGCTCGTTTCCGCCTGGATCCCGTCGCGCCGCGCAATGCGCATAAGCCCCATGGAGGCGATCCGCCAGTCGAGGGACATCAAGGCGAAGGGCAGCAGCCGCAGTGCGTCCAAACTGTTCACGCGCATCTTCGGTGCGGAGGGCGTGCTTGCCCGGAAATACTATTCGCGCAGCCGCAAAAAGTATCGCGCCACGATCATTTCCCTTGCAATGAGCGTTATCCTCTTCGTTGCCGCGAGCGGGTTCTGCATGTATATCACGAAAAGCGTGAACGCGGTGGACAATCGACCGAATTTCGACGGCTACTATTCGTTCATATCCCGGGAGGAGCTTGACCGCGTCCGTTACGCCGCCGGGGAGCAGACCAAGGATCTCAAAGCCTATATCCTCCTTGACGACCAGGAAATGATCCGCTATGCATACCTAAGCAAGGCGAATACCACCCCGGAGTATCTCGACTTCCATTCCGCACGGAATGCCAATATGCGGACCTCCGTCGAACAGAACGTTTATTTCATGTATATGGACGACGTATCCTTCCGCGAGCTTCTTAAAGAAAACGGCATTTCGGACGAGGGCTACTTCACGCCCGGCGCAAAAAAGGCGCTCGCAGTCAACTGCGAGAGAACGCCGGTCTATACTGAAAACGCACGCACGAGCTATGTTTATGACTACCTGAAGCCCGGCACCTCTTCGATCATGGTCTCAAAGCCCATAGAGATTCCGGAAGGCTGCAGCCATATAAACGGCGTATTCTGGACCGGCGACAGCTACGGTGAAGGCGAGATGCGCGCCTATTTTACCGCGAGCGACGCCGAATACGTTGAGGTGGATGAGTTTTGCAGACCGATCGGCCAGCCCACCGCGCTGCTTGAATACGAGGAGATAGCGATCGGCGGACTGCTCGAAAAGGAGCCCATCGGCGGGTCGGACCATTTTAAGCTGGAACTGATCTTCCCGATGTCCGCATACGAGGGCGGATCGGAGCTCGTGAGCCTGTTCTTCTCAAGCGACGATGTGCAAAAAAGTATCGATTCCCTTACGGAAGTGATGGAGGATAACGGGATCAAGGTCAATCCGAACGGCTTTTTCGACGTCACCGAGAACGGCAGGACCATGAACAACATCGTCACGATCATCAAGGTATTCAGCTACGGCTTTATCGCGCTCATCTCGCTGATCTCGGTCGCGAACGTGTTCAACACCGTCACAACGAACGTCGCCCTCCGCCGCCGCGATTACGCGATGCTCCGTTCGATGGGCATGACGAAGAAGGGTATGAACCGCATGACGAACTACGAGTGCCTGATCTACGGCTCACGCTCGCTCCTGATCGGTCTGCCCGTTGCGATAGGCGTCACATACCTCGTCTTCCGCATCGCTGCGGACGCCGCCGATATGAAGTTCACCCTGCCCTGGAACGCGATAGCTATCGCCGTCGCAAGCGTCTTCATCGTGGTATTCGCCTCAATGCTCTATTCCACCGGCAAGCTTAAGAAGGACAATCCGATCGACGCCCTCAAGGATGAGAACATCTGATCTCATTAGGCGCAAAAGCCGCGGAATCCCGCGGCTTTTGGTGTATATCAGTCCGCTTTCCGATGAAAAAACTCTTGATTTCACGCCGTCAAGTAGTATAATAATACTGTTAAACCTCGGGCGACGCGCCCGGATAATCGGAGGAAAACCATGGAAAGAACAATGATAAAGGATATCCGCTCGATGGCAGGGAAGACCGCGAAGGTCTCGGGCTTCGTTGAGAACTTCAGGGACGGCAAGTCCATGGCCTTCATCGTTTTGAAGGACATTACCGGCAAGCTCCAGATCACGGTCGAGAAGGAAAAATGCCCTCAGCTCCTCGATGAGCTCGCAAAGATAACCCCCGATTCCGTCATCACCTGCGAAGGCGAAGTGATGGAGAACGAATACGTCAAGATGGGCGGCATCGAGCTGCTTCCCACCGCGATCACCGTCGAATCCGTCGCCGACGCGCTGCCGATCGTCCGCAAGGAGATCCCCGCGACGAAGAAAAAGCAGGCCGTCGAGCGCAGCTTCATCGATCAGCGCCTCAACTACCGCTGGGTGGACCTCAGGACCGACGAGAACCAGCTGCTCTTCAAGGCGCAGAGCTGCCTCGTCAACGCGATGCGTCAGTACCTGCTCGATCATGATTTCATCGAGATCCACAGCCCCAAGCTTATCGCTGCGGCCAGCGAGAGCGGCGCGGACGTCTTCGAGGTCAAGTATTTCGACCGCAAGGCGTATCTCGCCCAGAGCCCACAGTTCTATAAGCAGATGGCGATGGCCGCCGGCTTCGAGCGCATCTTCGAGGTCGGGCCCGTCTTCCGCGCGGAGAAGTCCTTCACCAGCAAGCACACCACCGAGTTCACCGGCTTCGACCTTGAGATGAGCTATATCGACTCGTTCGAAGACGTCATGCGCATCGAGGCCGAGATCCTGACCTACGCCCTCGGCGTGGTCAAGGAAAAGTTCGGCGAGCAGATAAAGGAAGCCTTCGGCACCGAGGTCATCGTGCCCACGCTGCCGTTCCCGGTCGTCAAACTCGCGGACCTCTACGTCGCCCTCGAGAAGGAATACGGCTACGTGCCCGCCGACGGCGACCGCAACGACCTCACCACCGACGCCGAGAAGCTCAGCTATGAGTGGGTCAAGAAGCACTACGGTCACGAGTTCCTGTTCGTCGTCGACTATCCCTCCACCAAGCGCGCTTTCTACCATATGCGCAGGGAGGACGGCACAGCCCTCGGCTACGACCTGATCTGGCGCGGCGTCGAGATCACGACCGGTGCGCAGCGCGAACACCGCTATGAGATCCTCAAGAAGCAGGCCGACGAGAAGGGCCTCGGCGAGGACGTCAAGTTCTACCTCGAGTTCTTCAAATACGGCTGCCCGCCCCACGGCGGCTTCGGCCTCGGCGTGGACCGTCTGACTATGCTCCTGCTCGGGCTCACCATCAAGGAAGCGATGTATATCTTCCGCAGTCCCGACAGGCTCAATCCGTAAACTGTCACAGCACCAAAACGCACGGCGGCCCCGTGCGTTTTTCTTTTACTAAAAATCGAAATTGAGGCATATATAATCCCTGTAACTATGGACAAAAGGATATAAAAGAGGTATAATGTCAAAGGTTGAGTATATGCAATTATCCGGGCGCATCTTCCGCATTTATACTCTTCCGATTTGTTTTTCACTTTGAATGCCTGCAAAGGTTAAATCTATAAAAAGGAGATCGATCAATGAAAAGGACATTCAAACAGCTGATCGCGATCTTGATCGTTGCGGTCATGGCCTTTGGCCTGATCCCGAACCTCATTACCGCCGGCACATCAGTAAAAGCCGCCGTCGACAATGAAGTCGTACCCGCGCCAAACGGCTATATCCATACCGAGATGCACGGCGCACGCGCCGTTTCGAGCGCGTACGAGCGCGGCGATCTTGAGACGTATTACCGCCTCACCGGCCGCAGCCGCGACACACTGCCCTCCTCATGGGACAGCCGCAATTATAACTGGATCACCTCGGTCAAGAACCAGGGCAGCTACGGCTCCTGCTGGGCGCATGCCGCCATGGGCGGCATCGAGGCCTATATGATCAAGAACGGCGTCCCGGTAGGCACCGGCTCCGCCGCAACGACCAGCCTCAACCTTTCCGAGACCCAGCACTGCTTCTTCAACTACTCCAATGCTTATGATGCGGAGGGTATGCTGACGGGCGATAAGACCACGCTCACTTCATCCAGCTCCCACAACGGTCTCGATTGCGGCGGCAACGGCGAGATGTCCGCATACACGCTCCAGCGCTGGACCGGTGCGGCGAGCGAGACCACCTCTGCGCTTGCGTACAGCAAAGCAAGCACCGTCGCTTCCTCCGGTCTTGACAGCCAGTATGCGTATGCTTCCAACGTCTGTCACGTTCAGAACTCCGTCTGGATCCCCGCTACGGATATCGAGGGCGTAAAGAACGCAATTATGAACTATGGCGCCGGAAACATCAGCTACTATGCCGGCAGCAGCTATTCCACCTATACCTACACCTATCAGTGCACGATCGATACCACCAGCCAGGACAGCAGCTCCCACAAGTGGGCGAACCACGCGATAACTCTCGTCGGCTGGGACGACACCATCGCCGCTTCGAACTTCTCACCGAACAGGCCCAATGGTCCCGGCGCATGGCTCTGCAAAAACAGCTGGGGCACAAGCAATTTCAACCAAGGCTATATGTGGATCTCCTATGAGGACACCTCCGTTCTCGAAGGCTACATCTACTTCTACGATGCGGAAGACATCGACAACTACGATCACAACTATCAGTACGACGGCACCTGCAACCCGGTATGTTACGGAAAAGGCTGGCCCTCCAACGAAGACTATTACGTAGGTTTTGCCAACAACACCCAGGTCGCCAATGTCTTTACCGCAAACGGCAGCGAGCTCCTCAGGGCAGTCGCGCTCTGCAGCTGGGATGAAGCGCTCAGCTACACCGTCGAGATCTATAAGAACCCCACCGCAGGCAATCCTTCCTCCGGCACCCTGATGACGAGTCAGACCGGCACCCTGACCTATTGCGGCTACTACACCATACCGCTTGACAATCCCGTCTCGCTCGCTGCGGGCGACACCTTCTCGGTAGTCTTCACCCAGAGCTGTCCGACCGCGGACGACAGCGGCAAGTACATCCACACTCCCTACGATGCAACATTCAACAACAGCAATGTTGTTGAATGGGCGAACTGGACTCACGCCAACCACGGCAACACCTCCTACTACAAGGAGCCCAACGGCAGTTGGACCGACTGCCCCGATAACGGCGATTACCGCATCAAGGCCTATACCGACGACGTGACCTTCTCCGTCAGCGCCGTTTCCAACAACACCTCCTACGGCACCGTTTCCGTGACCGGCAACGTGATCACCGCGAACCCCGCCAACGGCTACTATGTTGAGAGCTGCGACGTGATCTCCGGCACCGCGACCTATACGATCTCCGGCAACACGATCACCGTAAATCCGACCAGCGAGTGCACCGTTCGCGTCAACTTCGCTCCCAAGCCCCAGTACACCGTGAGCTTTATTGCAAGCGGCACGGCGGAGGGCTCCGAGACCGCATACGTGCAGGATGCGATCATTCTGCCGAACAGCGTTTCCGTCAATCCCGACGGTTGGAGCTTCATCGGCTGGGCAGCCCAGCAGATCGATGAGACCGACGCCGAGCCCACCTATTACGCTCCCGGGGCAAGCTACACCGTGACCGGCAACGCCACGCTCTATGCGCTGTATTCCCGTGTCGACGGTGACGGCGGTACCGAGAAGATCTATGAGCTTGTGACCGCCACACCCTCCGACTGGGCGGGCAACTACGTAATCACCAACAACAGCACCAATACAAGCGGTATGTACGTCCTCAAGGGTATGGAAGGCTCAGCAAGTGGTACGGACGCAGAAAATGCAAATAACTGCACCATATTCTCGAGCACCGGCATCACTAAGGACGGGAACACACTGATAAACGTTCCGGAGGATTACGTTATAACCCTTGGCGCAAACGGCAGTTATTACACTGTACAGTGCACAGCCGTAGGCAACTACTATGGCATGAACTCCGGCTCATACCTTTACAGCTATAATTCCATTAATACCACCTACTGCAGATGGACGCCGAAAATCAACGCGAATGGCGTTGTGCAGCTGAAAAACGCGGCAAACGGTCAATATCCGTACTTCAGCTGGAGCAGCACCAACAAATACTTCTGGTCGGGCAGTTCAAACAATGCAAATGTCCTCCTTCTTTGGAAGGAGAACGAGATCACCTCGTCGGTCACCTACTACGCCACCGATCCTGCTGTCGCTCAGCCCACTTATTATACAGTCACCTTCATCGACGGAGTTGACGGCACCGTGCTCAGCACCCAGCAGGTCATTGAAGGCGGCGCGGCGACAGCGCCCGCGGTCCCCGAGCATCCCGGCTATATGTTCCTCGGCTGGGATACCGACTTCTCGAACGTGACCGGCGACCTTACCGTCACCGCGGAATACTCGATCCGGACCTATCAGCTTGCCATCTACTATCAGTATGAGAACGGTTCGATCGCAGCAACTGCGCACATCCAGAACTACAATTACGGCGCAGCCTACTCCGTGACCAGCCCTTCGATCACCGGCTATACTCCCGATCAGGCTGTGGTCTCCGGCACCATGCCTGCCCAGAACACAGAGATCATCGTAGTCTACCATCCCAATACCTACACCGTGACCTTCACGATCAACGGCGAGACCTATCAGGAGGCCGACTTCGCATACGGCGCGGCGGTCACCGCGCCCGACTACACCGCTCCCGAGGGCCACACCTTCAGCGGCTGGACCGTACCCGAGACCATGCCCGCGTATGATATCACTCTCGACGCGACGCTGACCGTGAACAGCTACACCCTCACGATCAACTACGTTGACGAGGAAGGCGAGCCCGTGGCCGAAGCCTATACCGCGACCATCGAATACGGCGCCTCCTACTCCGTGCCCAGCCCCGAGATCGAGGGCTATACCGCCGATGTGACCGTTGTCGAGGGCGTCATGGGCGCGGACAATGTGACCGTGACCGTCACCTATACGGCGGACCAGCCCGCAGGTCTCCCCGGCGACGTCGATCTCGACGGCACTGTGGATATCAACGACGCGCTCCTCTGCATGCGCCACGCGATGGGCATCATCACCCTGACCGATCCTCAGGCGCTCGCCAATGCGGACTATGACGGTAAGAACGGTATCGACACGACCGACGCGCTCCAGATCATGCGTTACGCGCTCATGCACAAGGGCATTGATCTGACCAGGTAAACAAACCCTGATGAACGGGCTGCCGCAGTAAATGCGGCGGTCCGTTTTTCTGTCGCAAACAGTATACCGAACATATGTAAAAGAAATATATATTTTATAGAAGGATTAAATGTTCGCCGGAAAAGTGGTATAATCTTACTATTGAGCGGGAGCATGCCGCTGACATGCCCTGCTCTTCGTCAACACTTCATTACCGTTTCAGAAAGGAATGAAAACATGAAAAAACTCCTCAGCATCCTCATCGCACTCGCGTTCGTGCTGTCCCTGATCCCGGTCTCCGCGTTCGCGAAAACCGAAGCGCCCGAAAAGCCCGAACAGCCCGCTGCCGAACGCGGCGTAAATACAAACGTCGTGATCGACACCGACGCTTCGGGCGGTTACGAGGGCGACTATGTCGTCATCTACAATCCTTCTTCCTCTACCACGACGGGAGCTTCGACCGGCTCGCTGACCGGCCTCATCGATACAACGATCATGCCGAACCAAAAGCCTACGATCCGCGAGTACATCGAGTCAAGGCCCGACTACAATCCGGATAAGCCCGTGATAATCGATGTGGATTCCGAAATGTCCGAATTTGTTCCTGACGAGGATTTGCCCGTTCAGGAACCCGGCAAAGCTACGTGGAACGTCGGCGACACCAAGAATTTTACTATTTCCAATTACAGTCCCGGTGGTTCTTCCATCCAGTTCAAGGTGCTTTATGTAGGTAACCACTGCCGTATTTGGACTGTCACGAATTCTTCGTATCATCCTCTTGATGCTATCGATTCAAGCTATGCATCCATTGCCGCAGCAGAGTTCGATCAGAAGTTTGAGCTGATGCAGGTCTCCTACGGCAACTTCAAGAATGTAAATGGGGATGGCTTGGTCAACATTATGTTCTACAACATTGATGACGGCTGGCAGCCCGGTCAAGGTTATGTCGCAGGTTATTTCTGGCAGGGAGACTACCAATACAATAGTCTCGATATGATCCATATCGATACTTACCCGGGTATCCAGTATACTAACGGCTCCGGCCAGACCATAACCCACCTCGACGATTGCTATGGCACTCTCGTTCATGAGTTCCAGCATTGCATCAATTATAACGTAACCGGCGGAATGCACTCGTGGCTGAACGAGTCGTTCTCGGGTTCTGCCGAAGAGCTTTGCTATCCGGGTTCGGGCTTGTTCTCACGCATACAGAGCTGGCACTGTTATCAGTGGACCAGCAGTTCAGAACTCTATGATCCGCCAAAGGAGTATGCGTATAATTCTTCCGTAAAGCTGAATAAAGGCGGTTCGCTTGCGTATTGGAACAACAATGACGATATGGACGATCTGCTCAACAGGTACGCCGGAGTTATGTTCTTCTCCCAGTTCCTGTACTCTAAGGCAGGCACCACTACTGTTTATAAAAACATAATTGACAGATGCTCCGGTTCTTCGGTCAGCAATTCACTCAGTGCTCTGCAGAACGGCACCGGTTGGTCGCTTGAGACCATTTGGCGCGATTACGCTATAAGTCTTGTAGCCAATGACTACGAAAGCGGTTACGGATTCAGGATGAATGACGGCTATGATCCGTCTGAGTACTATGATCTTGAGACCCTTTATTCGCTTCTTTCCCCGGTCGTCTATAACAGCACCAGTGCCGCAAGCGTCCAGGGCGGCGGCTTTATCGTTATCAAACCGCTGAACGGTGTTTATAATCCGCCCTCCGGTGCATCCTCAACTCTTAAGTATGCAGGCATCACGCTCAACGCCTACAACGTCACCGCTGTTTCAAACAACAACGCCTACGGTACCGTTTCCGTAAACGGCAAGATCATCACCGCAAGTCCCGCAAGCGGCTGCTATGTTGAAAGCGTCGAGGTCATCGAGGGCACGGCGACATATACGGTCAACGGCAACACCATCACCGTCGCGCCGACGAGCGACTGCACCATCCGCGTCAACTTCGCTCCTAAGCCGACCTACACCGTCAACTTCGTCGCTTCCGGTACAGCCGAGGGCGCTGTGAGCGCCCTGATCTACGATGTTATAACGCTTCCCTCCGCCGTTTCGGTCAATCCCGAAGGCTGGACCTTCTGCGGCTGGATGACGGAGCAGCTTGAAGAGACTACCGACAGGCCCGAGTTCTATGCCCCCGGTGCAAGCTATACTGTGACCGACAGTACCACGCTTTTTGCCCTGTATACACAGGATACAGGAGAGGGAGAAACCGTTTATGAGCTCGTCACCGAAGATGCTTCCAACTGGGCGGGCAACTATGTTATAACCAGCGGCAAGGATACGAACCTGATTGCTTTTAAGGGTGTCGGCAGCGCCCAACAGCTTGAAAACTCGAGCTGCGGCGCTTCCGTTGAGTATGCTTCAACAGGAATGTACCTTAACGGCACAACGCTGAAAAGCGTATCCTCTGATTATGTCTTCACGATCGCAAAGAAAAATACCAACTACACGATCAAGAGCCCGACAAACTTCTGGATCAGCACGCAAAATACGTATCTGTATAACCTGGCAAGCTATACATCAAATTATTCAGACTGGGGCATCACTTACGATACGTCCTATTCCTGCATGAAGATCGCCAATGTTGCAAGTACAACGTACACCTATCTTGTTGTCGGCAGCTACGGATACTTCGTTGTAAACAACACCTATACAGCGAACAAAACTTATCTCTGGAAGGAGACGGCTTCTTCGGTCTCATATTACACCACCGATCCCGTTGCCCCCGTCCAGACCTATTCCGTCGTCTTCTACGACTACGACGGCTCGATCCTTAAGGAGGAGCAGATGGTCAACTACGGCGGGGATGCGATCCCGCCCGCAAATCCGACTCGCGAGGGCTATACCTTCGCAGGCTGGTCGCCCGACTACCACAACGTGCAGAGCGATCTTTCGGTTTACGCTCAGTACACCGTCAATTCCTACACCCTCACCATCTACTACGTCTTCGAGAACGGCGAGACCGCGGCCGAGACCTATACCGGCACATTTGCATTCAATGCCGAATTCAGCGTCGCAAGCCCGGAGATCTACGGCTACTACGCCGATCAGACGCTCATCACCGGCAATATGCCTGCAGACGACCTTGAGTTCACCGTTACCTACAACCCCGAATCGTTCACCGTTACCTTCTACGATATGTGGGGCCAGGAGCTCGGCACTTCCACCGTTCCCTACAATACCGCCGCGACCGCTCCCGATATCCCCGAGCGCGAAGGCTACCATTTCGTTGGCTGGGATAAGGACTTCTCCCACGTGACCGAGGATATGGACGTTTACGCCATTTATGAAGTCAACACATACACTCTCACCATCAACTATGTTTTCGAGAACGGCGATACCGCGGCGGAGCCCTTCACCGGCAGCTATGAGTTCGGCGAGGCCTACTCCGTGACCAGCCCCAAGATCAACGGCTACATGCCCGATCAGGCCGTCGTTGAGGGCACCATGGGTGCGGGCGACTATACCGTGACCGTCGTTTACAGCGGCATGCGCGGCGACGTGGACCTTGACGGCGAGATCACCATCGCCGACGCGCTCCTCTGCATGCGCCATGCGATGCACATCGTCACCCTCGAGAACCAGCTGCAGCTCTATAACGCCGACTTCACCGAGGATACGCTCATCAACACCGTCGACGCGCTTCAGATCATGCGCTATGCTCTCCTGCACGATAACCCGAACGCGCTGCTCACCAAATAACCGTTTTTCAACATCCAAAGGACCGTTGCCCTCCCGGCGGCGGTCCTTTTCTTATCCGCAGGCGCTAATTATATATCGTGCGCGCCTTTCGCGGATCGGTCCGATGTGATATAATTCTAAGGTCAGAAAGGGCGGGGAAGTATTCCGCCCGAAACGGAAGGAGAACCCAATGACCCCAATGAACCCGATGAAAAAACTGCTTGCCTTTGCGCTTGCGCTCGTACTCGTTCTGTCGGCGCTGCCCGCTGCGTCGTTTGCCGCGGATGACGAAGGCACCAGGCTGATCAACGGCGGCAACGTCGTGATCGATGACGACGGCAGCGACGGCTATTCCGGCAACTACGTCGTTATCTACAACCCCTCCACCAGCTATTCAAGCTCCGCCTCCACCGGCAACATGACCGGCCTTATCGAGACCGAAGTCGGCGTCGACGGCGCGCAGCAGCCCGCACCCTCCGGGGACGGCCTTATCCGCATCGACGTGGACGGCGAGCTGACCGAGCAGGCCATCGCGAGCGGCCTCGGCAAGTATGAGCCAAGCGGCGCCGGCGCGCAGACCTCGTTCAACGTGGGCGACACGCACTATTTCCAGCTCTATGCCAGCTACTGCCCGCTGCCGAGCACGAACGTAGAGTTCAAGGTGCTTTCCAAGGGCGACCACTGCTATATCTGGACGCCGACCTCCACCGCGGCAAACGTCTATCCGCTCGATTCCATCGACGAGAGCTTTGCGGATATCTGCGCTGCGGAGTTCGACAGCAAGTTCGACCTT
>JAEEKE010000026.1 GCA_016282255.1 Bacillota bacterium | reverse complement strand
GACGTGCCGACCGCGTTCCTTCGCCATGCAACGAGCAAGCTTTCGACCGTTGAAGACCTTGAAAGCATCGAGAGCTTCGGCTTCCGCGGCGAAGCGCTCGCTTCTATCGCCGCGGTCTCGAAGGTCTCCATGCGCACCCGCACCGCGGACGCCGACTGCGGCACGCATATCGTTATTGAGGGCGGCAGGCAGCTCCTTTCGGAACCCTGCGCCTGCCCCGTCGGGACCACGGTGGAGGTCAACGAGCTCTTCTACAACGTTCCCGCAAGGCTGAAGTTTATCAAGAGCATTAGGCAGGAAACGGCGATGATCAACGACTACGTCAGCCGCATCATGCTTTCCGATCCGCATATCTCGATCAAGCTGATAAACAATTCCAAGACCTTGATACATACCACCGGCTCGGGCGATCTTGCGAACACCGTGCTCAGCATCTACGGCGATTCCGTGTTTGCCTCGCTTTACAGCGTGCTCTACGACGACGGCTATATCCGCATCTCCGGATTCGTAGGCGGTGAGAGCATAGCGAGAAACAATAGGGTCCAGCAGAGCGTCTTCATCAACCGCCGCTATATCAAGTCCATGGTCATAAGCAACGCCGTTCAGCGCGCTTTCCTGACCCGGCTGATGAATCACCGCTATCCCTTCTTCGTGCTCGACATTACGCTCTCGAGCCGGGAGGTCGACGTAAACGTGCATCCGAACAAGCTCTCGGTCCGTTTCCGCGATGAGGAGCGCGTTTCAAACGCCGTCACGCGCGCTGTGAGCGACGCCCTTTCAGGACCCGAGCTGAGTGTTGTCAAGGGGCTCGATCCCCTCAGCGGGCAAATGAGGCCCTCAGGAGAAGCGAAGGGTGAAAGCGAAGATCGCCCGGCCTTTGAGCGGCCGAAGCAGGACGTCGGCGATATCGAGAACAAGGTCCGCGATATCTTTAAGAACGACGCGGGGCGTACCGAAATCGAGACCGAAGCCGACCGCCGTCTTAAGGCCGCATCGCAGCTGTTCGACGCGCGGCCGAAAAGGGAGCCCGCCGTTCTTGCGGACAGCGGCGCGGCTCCGGCACTGTCCGGTCCGGCTCCAAAACCCTTCCCGCCTTTAAGGCCTGCACTTGATCCGCAGGAGTCGTTTTCCGGCATCCCGGTGTATCACCCCTCCCGCGCGGAGTCGCAAAAACCCGCTCAGCCCGTGATCGAGAGGCCCGAACAGATCTCGCTCGATACCGACAGCAGTATCATTATCGGCACCGCTTTCGACACGTACATCATTGTGCAGCAGGGCGATTCGATCTACTATATCGACCAGCACGCCGCGCACGAGCGCATACTCTATGAAAAGCTCGTTTCCGGCAAACTGAAATTCGATTCCCAACTGCTCGCCATACCCATGGTGGTACCGCTCGATCCCGTCTCCTTCGCATGCGTTGCGGAAAACCTCGAGCGCTTCGAAGAATTCGGTTATTCCATAGATATCTCCAATGAGCCGAATCTGAGCGTGCACGCGGTGCCCAATCTGCCCGATATGCGCTCGGATAAGTTTTTAAGGGACGCGATCGACTGCGTGCTTGCGAATAGTAAAGCGGATGAGATCGACCTTATCCGGCGGGAGCTGATCACCATGTCGTGTAAACGCGCCGTAAAGGCCGGCAGCAGGCTCGACACGGCGCAGCTTAAGGAGCTCGTTCGCGCGTATGCCGAGGACGGCGTGCCGCTCACCTGCCCGCACGGAAGGCCCGTCATGATACGCGTCAAAAAAACCGAGCTGCAGAAAATGTTCAAAAGGATAATCTGACGATGGTGGAGACCAAGCCCGTTATATTTCTGATAGTGGGTCCCACGGCAAGCGGCAAAACGGCCGTCGCGATCAGGGCGGCCAAGGCGCTTGATGCCGAGATCATCTCTGCGGATTCGATCTCCGTCTACAGGGGCATGGACATAGGCTCCGCAAAGCCGACCGCCGATGAGATGGAAGGCGTGCCGCATCATCTTATCGACTGCGCCGAGATAGACGACACCTCGTTCAACGTGGCCGAATACCGCCGGCTCGCCGCCGATAAGATCCGGGAGATAAGGTCGCGCAGCAAAAACGTCATCATCGCTGGTGGCACCGGGCTCTACGTCAACTCGCTCGTCTATCCGCTGAATTTTTCAGCTGCGGAACCGGATTTTGACAGGAGACGCGAGCTTGAGGGCATCGAGGCCGCCGAGTCCGGCGCACTCCACAGGATGCTCGAAGCGATCGACTCCGCTTCTGCCGCACGCCTGCATGCGAACGATACCAAGCGCATCATCCGGGCGATAGAGGTCTATGAGCGGACGGGGGAGACCCTCACCTCCCACGGGGGCGATTTTGCCAATACCCGGGGCGAGGAGATCGAGTTTGAACCGATCATCGCCGGCATCAATATGGACCGAGCGCTTTTGTATCGGCGCATTGAGACCCGCGTCGACCGTATGATGGAGGAAGGACTCCTCGATGAAGTCGACGCGATACTCGCCAAGGGGTACGACCCGAGTTTGCCCGCGCTGCAGGGCCTAGGCTATAAACAGCTCATAATGTACCGAAGAGGCGAGATCAGCCTCGACGAAGCCGTCGAGCTGATAAAACGCGATACGCGCCGTTTCGCCAAACGTCAGATAAGCTGGTTCAAGCGCGATAAACGCATCCGCTGGTTTTACGCCGACGAGCTCGGGGATCGGCTTGCGGACGCTGTTACGGAATATTTCATGACAGAATCGAACAAGGAACAGAAAAATGTACAGTGAATACTATAAATCTCTCGGGATAACCGAGAGCGCATACGAAACCGTGACCGGGCTCGAGAAGGAGCTCCGGCCAGTTTATGAGAGCATCGAAAACACCGAAGGCATCAACGAAGCCAAGGTGCTCGCGGCGTTTTTAAAGAACCGCATCGCCGCGCATCACTTTAATCCAAGCACGGGCTACGGCTACGACGACATCGGCAGGGAAGGGCTCGACAGTGTCTTTGCCGACTGCTTCAACGCCGAAGCCGCCGTCGTCAGTCCCCAGCTCGTTTCCGGAACGCACGCGATCTACTGCGTGCTCTCGGGCATACTGCGGCCGGGCGAGACCATGCTTGCGATCTCCGGCAAGCCGTACGATACGCTCGTCGACGCGATAGGCATAGAAAGCAGCGCCGAGGGCTCGCTTTTCGAGTACGGCGTGAGATACGAAAAGGTGGACCTGCTCGGAAACGGCGATTTCGACATCCCCGCCGTGGAGGCCGCCGTAAAAAGGCTCAGGCCACGGCTCGTGCACGTGCAGCGCTCCCGCGGCTACGCCTGGCGCGAGGCGATACTGCCTTCGAAAATGCGCGACGTATTTCGTATTATCAAAGAAATATCTCCTGAAACAATTATAATTGTCGATAACTGCTACGGAGAGTTCACGCAGCCTGAGGAGCCGCTTGAATGCGGAGCGGATATCATCGTGGGCTCGCTCATTAAGAATCCCGGCGGCGGTCTTGCACCGACGGGCGGGTATTTCGCGGGCCGCAGGGACGTTGTCGGACGAATAGCCAACAGGCTTACGGTGCCCGGCATAGGCAGGGAAGCGGGCTCTTATTTCGGCAGCTACCTTCCGTTCTATCAGGGCCTGTTCGAAGCCCCTCACGTCGTTGCCGAGAGCCTTAAGACCAGCGCTCTGTTCGCAAAGGTCTTTGAAACGCTCGGGCTTCCCACCATGCCGTCAAGCACCGCCGAGCGCAGCGATATAGTCCAGGCGCTCCGATTCAAGACCAAGCAGGAGCTGGTGGAGTTCTGCCGCTGCATCCAGTCCGTTTCGCCCGTGGACGGCTACGTCGTGCCCGAGCCCTACGCTATGCCCGGCTATCAGAGCGAGGTCATTATGGCCGCCGGCGCGTTCATACAGGGCGCTTCGATAGAGCTTTCAGCCGACGCGCCGATAGTCGAGCCCTACACCGGCTACGTTCAGGGAGCGCTGAACTACGCGCACGGCAGGCTCGCGGTAATGAAAGTGCTCAGTTTTTTACAGAAAAACGCCGAATAACGGGGGAGAGGGCTATGAAGAAATGTATCCTTTATGACGACAGGATCTGCAACGACTGCGGCGAATGCCTGCGCTGCGATCTCGATCCGAATAAGATCTGCGATAACTGCGGCAAATGCCTTGTGGTAAACAACGACGAGTTCCGCAGCGTCATCCTGCGCGCCGATGAACTCGATGATACGATGCATCCCGAAACGTGCGATGATGACTCGGAATACGACGATCCCGAGATGGCTGAGAAGGAGCGCCTGCTCGATGAATTCCTCGATCTGCCGATCGATCTTCAGCTTCCCGAGCCGATACAGGTGGATCCGGAGCTTGCGGAAAAGTGGGAGCGCATCCTCGCCGATTATGAGCAGAAGGAGCGCGAAAGCGAAGCGCCCGACGAACCCGAGCCCGAGATAGGTCTTCACGGGGTCCGCAAGCGGCGCCGCAGGTGACCGCTTAGATCACTCTTCATTTCTTTTATCTTCAGCTTCCGAGCCGGTGTCTCTAAGCACATCGGCTTTTGTTTCGTCAATACCGTCAAATAAATCATTTGGCTTTTCAGCCTCGGCGTCGCGCAGCTTGACCACCTCAGCGGCAGTCCTGCGCCGATCCTGGGAGATGGCCGCGTAGTGCTTCCTGGTCGTGTTGACGTCCTTATGGCCGAGCACGTCCGCAACAAGGTAGATATCGCCGGTCTCGCGGTAGAGCGTGGTGCCGTAGGTGCTGCGCAGCTTATGGGGTGAGATCTTTTTAAGAGGCGCGGCGAGCTTTGCGTACTTCTTTACGAGCTGTTCGACGGCCCGCACCGTGATGCGTTTATTCTGCAGGGAAAGGAAGAGCGCCTTTTCATGGCCCTCCTCGGCGCGGATTCCTTCGCGGCGAAGCATATAATCGAGCAGGGCTCTTCTGACCTCGCTGCCGAAGACGAGCACGTCCTGATTGCCGCCCTTGCGAACGATTCGGACCTCGTTCTGCATGAAGTCAACGTCGTCCATGTTCAGTCCCACAAGCTCGCTTATACGCATGCCTGTGCCGAGGAAAAGCGTCACTATGGCCGCGTCCCGGACTTTCGTCTGATTATGGAAGCGTTTCTGTGCGTCGGTAAGCCCCGCGCCGCTGTCGATAAGGTCCAGCAGCTTCGCAACTTCGTCGGGTTCGAGCCGGATGATGCTCCTTTCATGGAGCTTCGGCGCATCCACGAGCGCCGCGGGATTGGCACTGATGCGGCCCTTTTTATAAAGATATTTATAAAAAGCGCGTATCGAGGAAAGCTTCCGCGCCTTTCCTCGCTCGCCGTTAGAAATCAGCTCGGGATCCTCTTCGTTCGGATCGCTCTCGTCGGGGTAGAGGGCGATGTATTCAAGGAACCTTTCGATATGCTCGGCAGTCACGGCGCCAAGTATCTTATAATCGATCGAACCGAACTTTTCGACGCCTTCGCAAAGCTCGGTTCCCAATAAAAACTTTAGGAACAGTCTAAGGTCGAGCGCGTAGCCGTAGCGCGTCAGTATGCTCGTTGTCTGTTCGATGCCGCGGAAGAACTCCGAGCATGCGGGCGGAAGCTCTTTAAGAACTTCGCGCAGCTTCATCGTGTATTTGCGGGTCCGTTCGATGGAATAATCGTCGCTCATTTAAAGCCTCCGGCCGATTCAGTGGGGTAGCTTTATTATAACACATCTATTCGCAAAAGACAAGTTTTGCGAATAGATAGTGGCGTGATTCTGTGAAATATACTGTTTTCAGGCGTTTTAGTGTGTTTCGTCCGAACGACTTGTTCTTGAATGATTCCTGTAATCAACCAATCACGATTCCGTTTTACGCATCTTCATTCGCTTTGTTTTCGATCTGCTTCTTCAATTCCTTTGCGGCGCCGGTCGCAAGCTTATCGCAGCGATTGTTGTATTCGTTGTCCGCATGTCCCTTGACCTTGTTCCAGTTTATCCTGTGCACGGCCGTCTGTTCGATCAAGGCTTTCCAAAGGTCCTGATTCTCGACCGGCTTTTTGTTCGCGGTCTTCCAGCCGTTCCGCTGCCAATTCATCAGCCAGCCCTTGTCGAACGCGTTGAACACATAGCTGCTGTCCGTATAGATCTCGACCTCACAAGGCCTGTTCAGCGCTCTGAGGCCCTCGATGACCGCCGTAAGCTCCATTCGGTTGTTGGTGGTCAGCTCGGACGCGCCGAAAAGCTCCTTTTTGTGTTTTCCATACATAAGGACGGCGCCCCAGCCTCCGATACCCGGATTGCCGGAACATGCGCCGTCCGTATAGATAGTTACCCTCTTCATTATATATTATATTATTTCAATCGAGTTCTTCGTCGGCTTCATACGGAATGAAATATTTCTCTATTTCATCCATCTGCCATTCGCCGTAGACGCCGTATTTGGCGGCGCCGAGCTCGATATGGAGCATCGCGATGCCGCAGTCGACCTCGCCGAAGCCCCAGTTGTTGGAATTGCATACGATGCCGAGGCTGTCGTCATGGACGCCGATCTCCCATGGCTGCCTGTTTCTCGCGGAAGGCGCGTTCTTCGCGGTGCGGATAGCCTCCTGCTGCCATGCGGACAGTTTATCAATAGCTTCATAGCTGAGCCCGGTCAGCTGCTCGAGCGATTTCTTTGTAGGCGCTTTGGGGAGCACGTCGACCTTTCCGAACGAGATTATCGAAACGATGCGCTCATCGTTTTCAAGCTCGATGAACTGCTTCAGCGCCTTATGGTTATAGGTCCCTCCGAGCCAACAGGTCCCGAGGCCCATGGCAACGCATTCGAGCATGAACGCTTCGCCGATGTAGCCGCCCATGTAGTCGCAGTCGTTCCTGACGATGACGGCCGCAAAGCAATTGGTGCCGGATACGCCTCCGATCAGCGAGACCGGGAAGGTCTTCCCGAGTACGCCCGCTTTGGCGCGCAGCTCGATCCTGGCCTCGTCGGTACGCAGGTTGACCGCCATCTTCTTGAGTTCATAGAACGTGTCCTTATCCACGCCTCCCGTGTAGCTGCGAACGGAAACGCGCTGTTTTGCGGCTTCATACCACCGCTGCATGTAATTCGCTGACATATTGCCTCCTGGTCGAAATCGGTATTATCGGTTGTTGTTTTCGGATAGAATGGCTTTGAGATACTGCCCGGTATAGCTGCTTTCGCTAAGTGAGACCTCTTCGGGAGTGCCCTTTGCGACCACGTTCCCTCCCCTGTCTCCCCCATCCGGGCCGAGGTCGATTATGTAGTCCGCGGTCTTAATAACGTCGAGATTATGCTCGATGACGATGACCGTGCTGCCCGCGTCGCAAAGGCGCTGCAGTATCTCGAGCAGCCTTTCCACGTCCGCGGAGTGCAGGCCGGTCGTGGGCTCGTCGAGGATGTAGAGCGTTCTGCCCGTGTCGCGCCTCGCAAGCTCCGTTGCGAGCTTGACGCGCTGCGCTTCGCCGCCGGAAAGCGTCGTTGAGGACTGACCGAGCTTTATGTAGCCGAGGCCGACGTCATAAAGCGTCTGGAGTTTGCGCGCTATCTTCGGATGCTGAGAGAAGAAGTCGAGCGCCTGCTCGACGGTCATATCCAGCACATCGGCAATGGATTGGCCGCGATAACGCACTTCGAGCGTCTCGCGGTTGTAGCGCTTGCCCTTGCAGACCTCGCACGGGACGTAAACGTCCGGCAGGAAGTGCATCTCTATCTTTATTATACCATCACCGCGGCATGATTCGCAACGCCCGCCTTTGACGTTGAAGCTGAATCTGCCGCTGCTGTAGCCGCGCATTTTAGCGTCCGGCGTCATTGCGAACACTTCGCGTATCAGGTCGAAAACGCCCGTATAGGTCGCCGGATTGCTCCTCGGCGTCCTTCCGATCGGGGATTGATCGATATCTATTACCTTATCAAGATACTCGTAACCCGAAATACTGTCGAAGTCGCCGGAGACCGTGTGCGCCTTGTTGAGCTTTCTTAAGAGCGTGTTCTTTATGATGCCGTTAACGAGGCTCGATTTGCCGCTGCCCGAAACGCCTGTCACGCAGGTGAATACGCCGAGCGGGATCTCTACGTCGATATTATTGAGATTATGCTCTCTGCAGCCGAAGACGCGCAGCCATTTATCAGCCTTCGGTTGCCTGCGCTTTGCCGGGATCTCGATCCTTCTTTTGCCGCTGAGGAACTGGCCGGTGACCGATTCGGGCGCGTCGATGATATCCTGAACGGTGCCCTGCGCCACGACCCTTCCGCCGTGAACGCCGGGTCCCGGGCCGATGTCGACGATATGATCCGCGCTGCGCATGGTCTCTTCATCGTGCTCCACGACGATCAGAGTATTTCCGAGGTCCCTTAAGCCCTTAAGCGTGGCGATAAGCTTTGCGTTATCGTGCTGATGAAGGCCGATGCTCGGTTCATCGAGAATATAGAGCACGCCAACGAGGCCGGAACCTATCTGGGTGGCGAGCCTGATCCTCTGGGATTCTCCGCCCGAAAGCGAGGAAGCGGATCTTGACAGCGTCAGGTAATCGAGGCCGACGTCGACAAGGAATTTGAGCCTCGCGAGCAGTTCCTTGAAGATCCTCGAAGCGATGATCTTTTCGGACTCGGAGAGCGTTATCCCGTTGAGGAACGCGATAACGGAGAGTATCGGCATATCGCAGACGTCCGCGATCGATCTGCCGCCGATCGTGACCGAAAGCACCTCTGGCTTGAGCCTCTTGCCGCCGCATACCGGGCAAGGGGTCTGGCGGATGTATTCGCGGTAGGCGTCCTTCATGGCGTCGGACTGCGTTTCGTTGTAGCGGCGTTCGATGCTCGGTATGACGCCCTCGAACGCGGCCATAAAGCTGCCGTTACCGAAGCCGTTGTCGTATTCAAACCGGATCTTCTTTCCCTTCGTGCCGTAAAGGATCACATCCCGCGCTTCATCGGCAAGCTCATGCCAGGGAGTATCGATCGAAAAGCCGTATTCCTTTGCAAGCGCGTTATAATAGACCAAACGCATGCTGTTGTCACCGGCGGGGTTCCCGGAGCCCCAGCCCATAGCGGTGATCGCGCCTTCCCGAAGCGTCTTCTCGGGGTTCTGGACCACCAGAGCGGGATCGATCTTCTCAAGGTAGCCGATGCCGGCGCATGCGGGGCAGGCCCCGTAGGGATTATTGAACGAGAACATGCGCGGGCTCAGCTCCTCGATGCTGATACCGCAGTCCGGGCAGGAATAGTTCTGTGAGAACAGCAGCTCCTCACCGCCGATGATCTCCGCCTTGGCAAGGCCTTCGCCGAGCGCGAATGCGGTCTCGAGCGAATCCGAAAGGCGCATCTCGATGCCTTCCTTGATTATGATGCGGTCGACGATGACGTCGATATCGTGCTTTTTCTTTTTATCGAGCTCCGGAAGCTCGTTGATATCGTAAAGCGTTCCGTCGATCTTTACGCGGACGTAGCCGTCCTTGCGGATCTGGTCGAGCAGCTTGACGTGCTCGCCCTTCATGCCGCGTATGACCGGCGCAATAAGGTTGAGCCTCGTTCCGTTCCCTAGCCGCAGCACCTGATCGACGACCTGGTCTATGCTCTGCCGGGTGATCTCGCGGCCGCATTTCGGGCAGTGAGGAACGCCGATCCTCGCGAACAGCAGTCGAAGATAATCGTTTATCTCGGTCACTGTTCCGACTGTTGAACGCGGGTTATTGGAGGTGCTCTTCTGGTCTATCGAGACGGCGGGAGAAAGCCCCTCGATATAGTCGACGTCCGGCTTATCCATCTGCCCGAGGAACTGCCTTGCATAGGAGGACAGCGACTCGACGTATCTGCGCTGTCCCTCGGCAAAGATCGTTTCAAACGCAAGCGAAGACTTGCCGGAACCCGAAAGGCCGGTGAATACTATCAGCTTATCCCTTGGGATCGAAAGCGTTATGTTCTTGAGGTTGTTCTCCCTCGCGCCTTTTATCGTTATGCAATCTTTCATACTGTGCTGAATGGATTTTGCCTGCTGCAATGGATCTGCAGCTCTCCCCCGCTATTTCCGCGTGCGCTCCTTCGTTTTGCGTTTGCTGCCCGGCATACCGGGTTTGATCGCAGGCCGTACGTCTGCCGTTTTCTCTCCCCTGAGCCTGAACAGCTCGTCGCGCAGCTTAGCGGCTGTCTCGAACTCAAGCTCCATGGCCGCCTTCTGCATCTGTTCGGTGATGATCCTGATCTTGGCTTCTTTTTCGTCCGCACTGAGCCCCGCTGCGGGGTCCTTATCGGCGGAAGTGATCTCGATTATGCCGTGCACGGCCTTCTGTATGCTCTTCGGGGTGATCCCGTGCTGCCTGTTGAATTCAAGCTGTTTTCTGCGGCGGCGGTTCGTTTCGTCGATGGTGCGCTGCATCGATTCGGTTATCTCGTCGGCATACATGATGACGTAGCCGTCGACGTTGCGCGCGGCGCGGCCCACGGTCTGGATAAGGGAAGTCGTTGATCGAAGGAAACCCTCCTTATCGGCGTCGAGGATCGCGACGAGGCCGACCTCCGGAAGGTCGAGTCCTTCGCGCAGCAGGTTGATGCCAACGAGCACGTCGAATTCTCCGAGGCGAAGGTCGCGGATTATCTCCATCCGCTCGATCGTTTCTATATCCGAATGCATGTAGCGGACACGGATGCCTATCGAATCGAGATGCTCGGTCAGCATCTCGGCCATGCGCTTGGTCAGCGTCGTTGCAAGGACGCGGTAACCCTTTTCCTTGTTCTTTGCGATCTCGGTTATCAGATCGTCGATCTGCCCCTCGACGGGACGGACGAAGATCTCGGGGTCCACAAGCCCCGTCGGGCGGATGATCTGCTCGGCGATATTGGCCGCGCGCGCAAGCTCGTATTCCGCGGGCGTTGCGCTAACGCAGATAAGCTGCTTGATCCTCGATTCGAATTCATCGAATTTGAGCGGGCGGTTATCATACGCGCTTGGAATGCGGAAGCCGTAGTCGACCAGCTCCTTCTTCCTTGCTCTGTCGCCGTTATACATCGCGCGGATCTGAGGGATCGAAACGTGGCTCTCGTCGATGATGGTCAGGAAATCGTCTCCGAAATAGTCGATCAGGGTATAGGGCGGCTGGCCGGGCTTTCTGCCATCGAAATAGCGGGAATAGTTCTCGATGCCGGAGCAGTAGCCTATCTCGCGTATCATCTCAAGATCGTAGCGCGTGCGCTGTTCGAGCCGCTGCGCTTCAACGAGCTTGTTCTCGCTCCGGAGCACCTCGAGCCGGTCGTTCATGTCGTTCTCGATGGCGGTAAGTGCGGCCTCGAGCTTTTCCCTTGAGGCGGAATAATGCGTGGCCGGGAAGATGATCGCGTGGGCAAGCACATTGACCGGAACGCCCGTGACGGCGTTTATCTCCTTTATCGACTCGATCTCGTCGCCGAAAAATTCGATCCGCAGCGCGCGGTCGGAATACTGCATCGGGAATACCTCAACGATATCGCCGCGGACGCGGAAGTTGCCGCGTGCAAACTCTATATCGTTGCGCTGATACTGAATGTCAACGAGCTTTCTTATAAACTCATCGCGGTCGAGCTTCGTTCCGGGACGGAGCGAGATGCTCAGTTTAAGATACTCCTCGGGATCGCCGAGGGCATAGATGCACGAAACCGAAGCGACGATTATAACATCCCTGCGTTCATTGAGCGAGCAGGTCGCGCTGTGGCGCAGCCGATCGATCTCCTGATTGATCAGCGCGGTCTTCTCGATATAGGTATCGGATGAAGCTATATACGCCTCGGGCTGATAATAATCGTAGTACGAAACGAAGAACTCAACGGCGTTGTTCGGGAAGAACTCTCTGAACTCTGAGCAGAGCTGAGCGGCAAGCGTCTTATTATGGGCTATAACGAGCGTCGGCTTCTGGACCCTTTCAATGACCTTCGCCATGGTAAAGGTCTTGCCCGAGCCCGTAACGCCAAGAAGTACCTGGAGGCGGTCGCCCCCAAGTACGCCTTTTGCAAGAATATCGATGGCTTCCGGCTGATCGCCCTGTGGCTCGAACTGTGAAACGACTTCAAACCTTTTCATAATATTATCCCTTTTTTCCATAGTTAAGCCGTTCAGCCGCCAGTATCAGCAAAGCTCCGTCACTTCTTCTTTGCTATGCTCTTTTCGCCGTAACGGATCAGCATGACGATCGCCGGGCTCAGTATCAGGTTTATCGCGAGCTCGAATACGAAGTTCAGACCCACCAGACCTACGATCATGAAGGTACCGACGTTCGATCCGCCCGCCCAGGCCTTTATGGTCTCATAGAAGAAGAGTTTGCAGCCGAGAAGGAATACGCCGGTGTTGACGATCGGGCAGATCGCCGCCGATGCAAAGACGGCGGCGGAAATATCGATCGTCGGCTTCTTTATGATGACGAAAGCAAATATAGCGGCTGCAACGACGGCAAGCACTATGCCCACGATGATCCAGGCATTGCCGGGATGCGCATTGGCGGAGGAAGCGTCGCGGACCAGGGCCATGACCTCTTCATCGAGCGAGCCGCTGTTCTGCTGAGCGCCGAAAATGATGCAGAATACGCCCGCGCCGAGCATCAGAAGACTGCTGATGATCATAGCCGCCCTGCCGGTAGTCTGCCGTCCCGAAAGCAGCTGATACACAAGGCCGGCGACAGCACCTGCGAGAATGCCTTTTAAAAGCACGGTAACGATCGTACCGAAGGGGTTGATCGCCATAAAAGTCGCGGCGTCGCCCGAAAGCAGCACCACCACGCCGAACACGAGGCCGAGCCACGCGCCGGCGAACACGCCGTACAGCGCCGCGCCGATCACGATCGGCATCAGTACGAGCGAGATCGAAAAAGTGCCGAACTTTATCGTCGCGCCGACGAACTGGAGCACGACGACGATCGCGGTAAGCAGGCCGAGGCCGACCACCGTGCGCGTCATTCGGGATATTCTTTTGGAACCGGGTGTAAGAGATTTCTCCTGCATTATGAAACTCCATGCCGCAAAAAATTCCGCCGCACTTATATTGAAGCGAACGGTCAACGGCAACAATTAATTATACCTTAAACCCGTCCGAATATCAACACAAGAATGCAACATATCTTCTTTTGATTCTATCTGCGCGGCAGTCGGTCAAAGTATATAATTTTCCTTTCAATATATTGGCGATTTGCTCTTTATTTACTGCCCGAAATCTAATATAATAGGAGTGGAAGCTTATATGCAGAGCCGGTCTTGGCTCAGAACAACAAAGGAGGAAAAACAATTGAAAAAGCTTTTGCTTGGTAACGAAGCGATCGCAAGGGGCGCCTATGAAGCGGGCGTTCGCGTTTCAAGCGCTTATCCCGGCACCCCCAGCACAGAGATCAACGAAAACGTTGCAACTTATCCGGAGATCTATTCCGAATGGGCTCCCAATGAGAAAGTCGCCGTCGAAGTCGCCCTCGGCGCAGCCGTCAGCGGCGCTCGCAGCCTCGCCTGCATGAAGCACGTCGGCCTCAACGTTGCAGCGGACCCGTTCTTCACCGCGACCTATACCGGCGTCAACGCCGGCATGGTAGTCGTCGTCGCCGACGATCCCGGTATGCACTCCTCGCAGAACGAACAGGATACCCGCATGCTTGCACGCGCTTCCCATGCTCCGATCCTCGACCCCTCCAGCAGCCAGGAATGCAAGGATTTCCTCAAACTCGGCTATGAGATCAGCGAAAAATACGATACCCCCGTCATTCTTCGCGTCACCACCCGCATCGCGCACGCAAGGACGCTCGTTGAGCTTGAAGACCGCGTTGAAGTACCGCTCCGCGAGTATAAGCGCGATATCAAGAAATACGTCTCCATGCCCGCCAATATGATCGGCCGCCATCTCTACGTTGAAGAGCGTGAGAAGAAGCTTGCCGAGGACGCCAACACCCTTCCTGTCAACAGGATCGAATGGGCGGACCGCAAGGTCGGCGTCATCACCTCCGGCGCCGCGTATAACTACGTCAAGGAAGCTATGCCCGAGGCCTCCGTGCTCAAGCTCGGTCTCGCCTACCCGATGCCCAGGAAGCTCATCGAAGAATTCGCCGCCGGCGTCGAGACGCTCTACGTCATTGAGGATATGGAGCCCTTCTATGAGGACACCATCAAGGCCTGGGGCATCAAATGCACCGGCAAGGAGCTTACCGGCGTTCAGGGCGAGCTCTTCATGCATAAGATCGCCAACAAGTTCAACGGCGAAGAGCCCGTCGGTCCCATGAATACCGAGGGCATCCCCGCCCGTCCCCCCGTGCTCTGCCCCGGCTGCCCGCATCGCGGCCTCTATCACGTGCTCGGCAAGCTCAAGCTGACCGTCTGCTCCGATATCGGCTGCTACACCCTCGGCGCGCTGCCCCCGCTCAGCGGCGTAGATACCTGCGTCTGCATGGGCGCTTCCATCGGCATGGCGCACGGCATGGAGAAGGCCCGCGGCCACGAACAGGCCAAGAAGACAGTTGCCGTCCTCGGCGACTCCACCTTCTGCCACAGCGGCCTGACCGGCCTCCTCAACATGGCGTATAACCGCGCGGTCGGCACCGTCATCGTTGCGGACAACTCCATCACCGGCATGACCGGCCATCAGAACAACCCCGCTAACGGCAAGGATATCCACGGCGATCCCACCGTTGCGCTCGATATCGTCAAGCTTTGCGAAGCGATGGGCATCGAGCACGTTCGCGTAGTCGATCCCTTCGACCTTAAAGAGCTTGAAAAGGTCGTCCGCGAAGAGACCGCGCGCGAGGAGCTCTCGGTCATCATCTCCCGCAGGCCCTGCGCGCTCATCGTCAAGCAGCCCGGCGTCCCGTTCGTCTGCGACACGACCAAGTGCAAGAACTGCGGCATGTGCATGAAGATCGGCTGCCCCGCCATCCGTAAGACCGAGACCGGCGTTGCCGTCGATCCCACTCAGTGCGTCGGCTGCGGCCTCTGCGAGCAGCTCTGCCGCTTCGGTGCGCTCCACGTTCAAGGTTAAGGAGGTAATTCGTTATGTTTAATATCGTTATTGTCGGTGTCGGCGGTCAGGGTACGCTGCTTGCCAGCAAGATCCTCGGCCAGCTCGCAATGAACAACGGTTACGACGTCCGCGTCAGCGAGGTCCACGGTATGAGCCAGCGCGGCGGCAGCGTCGTCACCTACGTACGTATCAGCAACGATCAGCCCATCTATTCCTCCATCGTGGAGCAGGGACAGGCCGACATCGTGCTTGCCTTTGAAAACCTCGAGGCGCTGCGCGCGCTCCCCTACCTTAAGCCCGACGGGACCGTTATCATCAACACTCAGGAGATCATGCCGATGCCCGTCATCACCGGCGCTACCAAGTACCCCGAGGACTGCCTCGAGCGCACCCGCGCGGCAGCGAAGACCGTTGAGCTCAACGCGGTCGAGATCGCGCATGAATGCGGCACCTACCGCGCAGCGAACGTCGTGCTGATGGGCGCGGCGGCCAAGAAGCTGCCCTTCTCCGTCGACGAGTGGCATAAGGCGATCGAGCAGTGCGTTAAGCCCAAGTTCCTCGACGTCAACCTCAAGGCCTTCGATCGCGGCTACAGCTTCGCCGAATAACCATGTACGATTTCACAACACCCATAGACCGCACCGGTACCGGTTCGATCAAGATAGATTTCGCACCCGAGCCCGTTAAGGGCTCGGGTCTTGTGCCCCTGACGATCGCCGATCAGGAGTTCGCCGTCGCCCCGCCCATCCGCGAGGCGATCAAGGCCGCCGCCGACCGGGGGATCTTCGGATACACCTATGCCGATAAAGCATACCGCAGCGCCGTAAACGGCTGGATGATGCGCAGGCATAACTGGGATCCCTCAGGCTTTAAGCTCGTCACCACGACCGGCGTCGTCCCCGCGCTCAGCCTTGCCGTGGCTGCGTTTACCGAGCCCGGAGAAGGCGTGGTCATACAGTCGCCCGTCTATATGCAGTTCGCCCACGCCGTCAGGATCAACGGACGGCGGATCGTCGAGAACCCGCTTAAAAACGTGAACGGCCGCTATGAGATGGACTATGAGGATCTCGATGAGAAGACCAGACCCGACGACGTTAAGCTTTTCCTGCTCTGCAGCCCGCATAATCCCGTCGGCCGCGTCTGGTCGCGCGAGGAGCTGACGAGGCTCGGAGAGATCTGCATAAGGAACAACGTTTTGATTATCGCCGACGAGATCCACAACGACCTTCTGATGAACGGCGCGCAGCACACCGTCTTCGCGTCCATTCCCGGCATGGCGGAGCATTCTGTCACCTGCACCGCCGTGAGCAAGACCTTCAATCTTGCCGGCCTAGGCTGCTCCAACATTTTCTTTGCGGATCCCTCTCTATCAGAGAAGTTCAAATCGCTCTCCGACCGTTTCGGCAGCGGGCTCGTCCCTTATTTTGCGAGGGCCGCGACCATCGCCGCATATGAAGAGAGCGCGGGCTGGGTCGACGAGCTAAACGACGCCGTCTATAAGAATTTTCTTACGCTCAAAGCCTTTATCGCGAAGGAACTCCCCATGCTTTCGGTCACGGAGCTTGAGGGCACCTACCTTGCGTGGGTCGATATGCGCGCGCTCGGGCTCGATAATAAAGCGCTCGAGAAGCTGACGCTCGATCACGGCCTTGCACTCGATGAGGGCTATCTGTTCGGTGAGAACGGAAGCGGCTTCGAACGCTGGAACCTTGCCCTTCCCGCAGCGCAGCTCGATAAAGCCCTTAGCAGGCTCAAAGCTGCCGTCGATTCGCTGAAGTTATCCTCTTTTGATGCTTAATCTCAACTCCCTCAACAAGGAACAGCGCGAAGCTGTTGAAACGATCGAAGGACCTTTGCTGGTGCTTGCGGGCGCAGGCAGCGGCAAGACCCGCGTTTTGACGTACCGTATCGCAAACCTCGTGCTCAATCACAGCGTTCCCCCATGGGCGATCCTTGCGGTCACCTTCACCAACAAGGCCGCCAGGGAGATGAAGGAGCGTGTCGACAGGCTGCTCGACCAGACCGATTCGGATATGTGGGTCACGACCTTTCATTCGTTCTGTGCGAGGGTGCTGCGCATCGATATCTCCAGGCTCGGGTACGACAGCCATTTCGTCATATACGACGAGCAGGACCAGAGCTCGATGCTGACAGATCTTCTCAAGCAGCATAACATCGACGAAAAGCGCTTCCCAAAGGCGATGATACGAGCTAAGATCAGCGAGGCGAAGAACTCTTCCGAACCCGTTGAATCGTACCTGTTTCAGACGGGCGACTCCGGCGGAGAACTCGTCGATATCTACCGGCTGTACCAGAAAAAGCTGATCGAAAGCAACGCGCTCGACTTCGACGATCTGCTCCTTTTGACCGTGCGTCTGCTCGAACAGGAGCCCGACGTGCTTGATAAGTACCGCCGCAAGTTCCGATACGTGTTCGTCGACGAGTATCAGGATACGAATTTCCCGCAGTATAAGCTTATCCAGCTGCTCTGCAGCGAGCACAGGAACATCTGCGTCGTCGGCGACGACGATCAGAGCATCTACGGCTGGCGCGGCGCCGATATCCGAAACATCCTTGAGTTTGAGAAGGATTTCGAAGGCGCGAAGGTCGTGCGGCTCGAGCAGAACTACCGTTCGACAAAGGCGATACTCGACTGCGCGAATAAGGTCATCGTCAACAATACCGGCCGAAAGAGCAAGAAGCTTTGGACCGCAAAGCCCGGCGGCGAGCGCGTAGAGCTCCTTATCGTGGATAATGAGCGTGAAGAAGCCTACACGATAGCGAAAACGATCGCCAATATGCATCGTTTCGACGAGATGAGCTACAACGACTTCGCCGTGCTCTACCGCACGCACGCTCAGAGCCGCGTGCTCGAATCGGTGTTTACGACGGGTTTCGGCATTCCTATCAGCATCATCGGCGGCATGCGCTTCTACGCGTATTCGGAGGTCAAGGATCTGCTCGCTTATCTTAAGCTTATCGCGAATCCCAACGACGACGTTGCTTTCAAGCGCATAATAAACGTTCCCAAGCGCAATATAGGGAATACGACCGTCAAAACGATCGAGACGCAGGCCGAGGCGAACGGTATATCCATGTTCATGGCCTGCATCACGCCCGACGTGCTGCCCGATAAGATCATTGCCAAGATAAAGCCGTTTATCGAACTGATGCGGGATCTGTTCTCGCAGAGGTACGTGCTCACGCTTTCGGAGCTTGCCGCCTATATCATCGATTCAACGGATTATCTTACGCATCTTGAATCGCTCGGAGAAGATAAGCTTGAGACCAGGCAGGAGAACATACAGGAGCTGCTCGGCGCAATGCACGAGCACGAGCAGCAGCTTCCTTCGGACGCGGATGCGCTGCAAAGCTTTCTTGAGACGGCGGCGCTGAACTCCGAGGCCGACACTGTCGATGAGAGCGACGGTACGGTCAAGCTGATGACGCTTCACTGCGCTAAGGGCCTTGAGTTCCCAGTGGTCTTCCTGCCCGGCATGGAACAGGGCATATTCCCTTCCGACCGTTCCGTGTCCGATCCTTCAAAGCTTGAAGAGGAGCGCCGCCTCTGCTATGTCGGCGTAACGAGAGCAAAACAAAAGCTCTATCTCCTGGCCGCAAGGGAACGCATGCTCTACGGCCGCACGCAGCATAACGATCCTTCGGTCTTTCTTGAGGAAATGGAGCTTATCGATCCCGAAAGCACACCGATGAAACGCAATTCCTTCGGGAGCGCGTATCAGTCCGGCCGCTTCGGTTCCGGTTACGGCTGCAACAGGGCTTCAAGGAGCGACCGCTCCCCGTCATTCTCCTCCGGAAAGCTCGTCGGCGACGATATCGTAGATCAGATCAGGAAGCTGAACGGACTCGACCGTTCGTACGACAACAATCGTACGAACGTACAACAGTCCGTGAACAAAGGCAGACCCGCCGAAAAGCAGGCTAAGCTCAAGGATTTTTACGTAGATATGCGCGTTATGCACCCGCAGTTCGGCAAAGGGACCGTCAGAGCCATTTCCGGCGCCGGTCAGAACGCGGTGCTGACGATAGAGTTTGATAAAAGCGGCACGCGCAGGCTTTCCGCCGGGTATGCGCCGCTCACCCGTGCCGAGGAGGATTGAATATGCTCGAAAGAATGAAATATCTTGTTGATCTGCTCAACGAGTATTCGGACGCCTATTATTTTTCAAACGCTCCGGTCGTTTCCGATGCGGAATTCGACGCGCTGCTCGACGAGCTCAAAGCGCTTGAGGAGGCGAGCGGCGTCGTTTTGCCCAACTCCCCCACCCTTCACGTCGGTGGGAACGTTCCCGCAGGCTTCCAGCCCCACACGCACCTCAACAGGCTTTGGAGCCTTGATAAAGTGCGTACGGAGCCGGAACTGCTGGATTGGGAAGAGCGCTGTGAGCGCTACGCAGGCAATGGCAGTCAGCTCGAATTCGTGCTCGAATACAAATTCGACGGATTGACGATAAACCTGACTTACGATCACGGCAAGCTCGTTCAGGCGGCGACGCGCGGCAACGGCGTCGTCGGAGAAGGCATCCTTGCGCAGGCAATGACGATCCGCAGCATACCGAAAACCGTTCCTTATAAGGGCAGGTTCGAGGTGCGGGGCGAATGCTATATGCGTCTCTCCGTATTGAAGGAACTGAATGCAAGCGGCGTGGAACAGCTCAAGAACGCAAGGAACGCCGCTGCCGGCGCCATTCGCAACCTCGACCCCAAGGTCACGGCCGCGCGGAGGCTCGACTGCTGCTGCTACAACGTCGGCTATATCGAGGGAAAACGCTTTGAAACAAGGCGCGAGATGTATTCCTTTATGGAGGAAAACGGCCTTCCCGTCAGCGATTACCGCTTCTTTGGCAGCATGGAGCAGGTGCTTTCCGAGCTTCGCAAAATGCCCGAGAAACGCTCTCAGCTCGATTTTCTGATCGACGGAATGGTCATAAAGCTGAACGATATCCGTCTGTTTGAGGAAATGGGTTTCACCGACAAGTTCCCCCGCGGCGAGATCGCGTATAAGTTCCCCGCCGAGGAGCTGACCACAACGATCACCGACATCACCTGGGAGGTCGGTCGGACCGGCAAACTGACCCCGCTTGCGCACGTCGAGCCCGTTGATTTCATGGGCGTTACGGTCCGCAAGGCGACGCTCAACAATTACGACGATATCCTCCGTAAAAACGTCGGCGTGGGCTCGCGCGTGCTCATTCGGCGCAGCAACGACGTTATACCGGAGATACTCAAAAGCGTCGACGAACATGAACCTCTTAATCCGGTCGCTATCCCCGAGTTCTGCCCCGCCTGCGGAGCAAAGGTCGAGCGCCGCGGCGTGCACGCCTTCTGCACGAATTCGCTCTCCTGCACGCCGCAGATCGTCGGCCGACTCGAGCATTTTGCTTCGAGAAACGCGATGGATATCGACGGTTTCTCCGAGAAAACGGCCCTGCTCCTTGTCGACGCGTTCGGGCTTAAGACGATCCCCGAGCTTTACGAGCTGACCGAAAGCAGCTTTTCCGGGCTCCCCGGCTTCGGTGAAAAGAAGGCCCATAATCTTATCGAGGCGATCGAAAAGAGCAAGGACTGCAGGCTCGAAGCCTTCCTTTTCGCGCTCGGAATCCCTAACGTCGGCAGCAAATCCGCAAAGGATCTCGCGACCCGATTCGGTTCCTTCGACGCCGTCCGCAAAGCGTCGCGCGAGGAGCTGACCGCCATCCCCGATATCGGCGAGATCGTTGCCGACAGCATCGTCAGCTTCTTTGCCGACGAGCATATCGAGGCGCAGATCGAGCGCCTGCTTGAGCTCGGAGTGCATCCCCACGAAGCCGAGGCGATCGCCCAGAATGATTTCGTGACCGGCAAGACCTTCGTGGTTACCGGCACGCTCGAGCGCATGGGCCGCAAGGAGATCGAGGACCTGATAGCGTCCCTCGGCGGCAAGGCGGCGGGCAGCGTCAGCAAAAAGACCGATTACGTCGTTGCGGGCGAAAACGCGGGCAGCAAGCTTGACAAGGCGCAGCAGCTCGGCATAAAAGTGCTTACCGAAAAAGAATTCTTTGATGCGATCGGTGAATGAAATGAGAGTCGGAAAACTGACAAACGAACAGCTCGACAGGCTGATCCTCGAGAAGCTTAAGCATAAACGAAGCGAGGTCGTAATGGCCTCCGGCATCGGCGTCGACTGCACCGCAGTGGATATAGGCGACCGTCTGACCGTGCTCAGCTGTGACCCGATCACCGCCGCTCAGACGAGGATCGGCAGCCTGTCCGTCAACGTATGCTGCAACGACGCCGCCGCGTCGGGCGCCGAGCCGATCGGCCTGATGGTCACGCTGCTGCTCCCCCCCACCGTCACCGAGCAGGAGATATCCGATCTGATGGACGAGCTCATCGAGGCGGCGGACAACGCAAACGTCGACGTCATAGGCGGTCACACCGAGATCACGCACGCCGTGAGCCGCATCGTCACCTGCACCACGGTCATAGCTAAAGAAGGCAAAAACGGCATCATCTCCCCGCGCGGCATGCGCGAGGGCGACAGCCTTATCATGACTAAGCATGCAGGGCTTGAAGGCGCGAACATCCTTGCGGACGAGATCCCGCATATAAACGAGATCCTTACCGAAGAAGAGATCGCCGAGGCGCATTCCTTTGCAGCCAAGACGAACGTTGTCAAAGAAGGGATGTATGCCGCCGACCACGGCGCGACCGCTATGCACGATGCGACCGAGGGCGGCGTCCTCGGCGCCTGCTGGGAGCTTGCCGACGCAAGCGGCTGCGGGCTTACCATATTCAGAAACAGCATCGCCGTCCACCCGGTGACCGCAAAGCTCTCGGCTGCCGTGGGCATCGATCCGCTGCGCCTTATTTCAAGCGGCTGCATGCTTATCGCCTGCCCTGACGGCGAGGCGATGGCTCAGGGCCTTCGATCAATAGGCGTCGCCGCATTTATTATCGGCAGGGCAGGCGGCGAGGGCGTACGGTTCGACGACGGAACGCCGATAGAGCCACCCGACGCCGACGAGATCTATAAGGTGATCAAGTAACGAAAAAACACTTCGGGGCACTCCTCGTCAAGAAAATAAGTGCTTTGAGGCATCAAAACATCAAACCGGCGTGGCTTTCATTGGTCACGCCGGTTCTGTCTCTGTCCTTTTTGGGATGGTGCGAAATCCGATGCTCTTTTTGCGAATGACAAAAGCATTCTTACAGATACTGCTCTACGACAAGGATCTCTCCCGTAGATTCGTCCCGAAAACGCCAACGCCTTAAATCGCCTTCACTTTTTCCCTTTCCAATGTAAGTTGTCGGTCGTCCGTCCTTTCCGAGCGGCCAATCGGAGCTTTGCGCCCAGCAAGGATAGCCCTTCTCACTTTTGAATTCTTCCCGGATCTTCGCCTTTATCGCCTTTTTCCTTTCGGTCTTTTTCATACTATCGGGAAACAGCGGGATGATGTTTTTTTGAATGTATTTCTCAGCCTCGCCGCCGGAAAGGTATTCCGGGATAACATCCAGCGCAAATCCATATGCAAGGCTGTACCGGTCGGACCACGGAATGCTTTGATCGATCTGATAATAGATCGAGTAAACGCCGTCATAAAACGCACACGCGCCTGCAGCCGTCTCAACATCGTGAGTGATCATTCTCCACTCATAGGTCAAAAAAGTGTGAACGGAATCAAATTTATGGTTTCCGTAGATAAGCCCCGGAGATGTTTCAGGCGACAGGAGGTATTCGATCTGACCTGTGCTTTCAAACTCACGGCCTGCAGCCGTGCAGCGATACTTTTTCAGCGGACGTCCGGTGGCCTTGATTTCGTCGATAACGGATTGAAGGAACTGCTCTATCGACGGATCACTGTCGTATATTGATCGAAATGAAACGATGTCAAGCTTTCCGAGTAAAAAATCGCGGATGGTCTTTTGAATATCCATATAGTTTTCCCCCGTTATCCTTTTCCGGCTTAAGCGACAGCGACAACAATTCGGCTGTTGTTGCTTAACAGAATACCATTCATTGCATTTAGAGTCAAGATGAACCTGCGTCAATCCCAAAAAAATACGCCGGAAGGAGGTGCTTCCTTGCAAAGTGCTCCCTTCCGGCGGTATTGTGTATGATCCGAGGTTATCTGAGGCCGACGGCCTTATAAGCGGCGTCAAGCGTCTTCTGTGCGCGCTCACGCGCCTGCTCTGCGCCTTTAGCTACGATGCGGTCAAGGCCCGATTCATCGGCCATGTACTGCTTGTAGATCGCCTGGATAGGCTCCAACTCGGCTATAACGGCGTCGGCCACCGCGACCTTGAGCTTGCCGTAACCGCAGCCCTCGAAGTCCTTAACGGCCTCGTCCATGGTCTTGCCGGTGCAGGCGCAGTAGATCGTCAGCAGATTGTTGCAGCCGTAACGGCCCTCCGCATACGCGATCGTCGGCTCGCAGTCGGTGACGGCTTTCTTGAACTTCTTGGTGATGACGGCGGGGTCGTCGAGCATCGAGATATAGCCGTTGGGATTGGTATCCGTCTTGCTCATCTTATGCTCGGGATCCTGAAGGCCCATGATCCTTGCGCCGAACTTCGGCATCACGGGCTCGGGGACCACGAAGGTCTCGCCGAAAGCGTTGTTGAAGCGGATCGCGATATTGCGCGCAAGCTCAACGTGCTGCTTCTGGTCATCGCCCACGGGCACCATATCCGCGCCGTAGATCAGGATATCCGCAGCCATGAGCACGGGATAGGTGTAGAGGCCGGCATTGATATTGTCGGCATGCTTGGCGGATTTATCCTTGAACTGGGTCATGCGGTTGAGCTCGCCCATGTAGGTGGTGCAGCCGAGCAGCCATGAGAGCTCGGCGTGCTGATGCACGTGGCTCTGGATGAACAGCGGAGAACGCTCCGGGTCGATGCCGCAGGCGATCAGCAGCGCGGCCATCGAGCGGGTCTGCTGACGAAGCTCGGCGGGATCGTTTCGAACCGTCAGCGCATGCATATCAGCGACCATATAATAGCAGTACTTGTCGTCCTGCTGAAGAAGGCGCCAGTTGCGGAGAGCCCCTATGTAGTTGCCGAGTGTGGGAATGCCGGTAGGCTTGATACCGCTGAGGATAATTTTCTTGTCCATATCAGGACCCTCCTTTTTTAAATAATTATCGGTATTATAGCACAGAAGGACGGCCTTTTGCCGCCCTTCTTGAAATATATTATTCCGGTCAGATACCCATTTCCTCTTTGACTTCCTTGAAGCACTTGACCGCAAAGTCGAGGTCTTCCTTGGTGTGGCCTGCGGAAACCTGGGTACGGATCCTGTCCTTGCCCTTGGGCACGACGGGATAGCAGAAGCCGACTACGTAGACGCCCTTATCGAGCATGCGGCGCGCGAACTCCTGAGCGATCTTGGGATCGTAGAGCATGACGGGCACGATCGGATGGGTGCTCTCGATGACGTCGAAGCCGATCTTGCCGAGCTGCTCGCGGAAGTACTTGGTGTTCTCATGCACTTTGTCGCGAAGCGCGGTGGACTCGTTGAGCATGTCGATGACCTTGATGGACGCGGCGCAGATCGCGGGAGCGAGGGTGTTGGAGAAGAGGTACGGCCTGGACTTCTGGCGGAGCATGTCGATGATCTCCTGACGCGCGCAGGTGTAGCCGCCGGAAGCGCCGCCCATGGCCTTGCCAAGGGTGCCGGTGATGATGTCCACACGGCCCATAACGCCGCAGGCCTCGTGAGTGCCCTTGCCGTGCTCGCCCATGAAACCGACGGCATGGCTGTCGTCGACCATGACGAGAGCGCCGTATTCGTCGGCGAGGTCGCAGATCGCGGGAAGGTTCGCGATGATGCCGTCCATGGAGAAGACGCCGTCGGTCGCGACCAGCTTGATGCGGCAGTCCTTCGCGGCCTCGAGCTGAGCGCGCAGGTCGTCCATATTGTTGTTCTTATAGCGGAACCTCTTGGCCTTGCACAGACGCACGCCGTCGATGATGGAGGCATGGTTCAGCTCGTCGGAGATGATGGCGTCGTCCGCGCCAAGGATGGTCTCGAAGAGGCCGCCGTTTGCGTCGAAGCAGGAGGTGTAGAGGATGCAGTCGTCCATCTCAAGGAAGTCGGCCAGCTTGCGCTCAAGCTCCTTGTGGATCTGCTGAGTACCGCAGATGAAGCGGACGGAGGAAAGGCCGTAGCCCCACTTCTCGTAGCTTGCCTTCGCGGCGGCAATGATCTCGGGATTGTTGGCAAGGCCGAGGTAGTTGTTGGCGCACATGTTGAGCACGCCCTTCGCCTTGGTGGTGTCGATCCTTGCGCGCTGCTCGGTGGTGATGATGCGCTCCTCGCGCCAGGTACCGGCCTCGCGGATCGCGTCAAGCTCCTTGCGGAAAAACTCATAAGCCTGTTTCATTTGTTTTATCTCCTTTTGAAGTTTTATTTAGTCCAGTCAAGAACGACTTTGCCGCTCATGCCGCTGTTCATTGCCTCAAATCCCTTTTCGAAATCGCGGTAGTTGAAGCGATGCGTGATCATGGGAGTGAGATCGAGGCCGGCCTCGACCATGGCGCCCATCTTGTACCAGGTCTCGAACATCTGGCGGCCGTAGATGCCCTGCAGCGTCAAGCCCTTGAAGATGACGTCGTTCCAGTCGACGGCGGTGCCGGGCTTCGCGATACCGAGCAGGGCGACCTTGCCGGCGTTGCGCATGACGGAGATCATCTGATTGAGCGCGATGCCGCTGCCGCTCATTTCAAGACCGACGTCGAAGCCCTCGGTCATCTTGAGCTCGGCCATGGCGTCCTCGAGCTTCTCCTTCATGGTGTTTACTACACGGGTGGCGCCCATGGTCTTGGCAAGGCCGAGGCGATAGTCGTTGATGTCGGTCACGACGACGTTGCGCGCGCCGTTGTGCTTGCAGATGGCGGCGGCCATCATGCCGATGGGGCCGGCGCCGGTGATGAGCACGTCCTCACCGATAACGTCGAACATAAGCGCGGTGTGGGTCGCGTTGCCGTAGGCGTCGAAGAACGAGATGATGTCCTCGGGGATATCCCAGGTGACGGGGATAACGTTCCTTGCGGGGATGCAGATATATTCCGCAAACGCGCCGTTCCTCTGAACGCCGACGCCCTGCGTCTTAGCGCAGAGGTGGCTCTTGCCGCTGCGGCAGTTGCGGCAGTGGCCGCAGGTGATATGGCCTTCACCCGACACAAGCTGACCGATCTCAAGCCCGGTCACGCCGTCGCCGAGCGCCGCGACCTCGCCCACGTATTCATGCCCGATCGTAAGCGGGGGCTTGACGTGGGTCTGGCTCCAGGGATCCCAGTTGTAGATATGCACGTCGGTGCCGCATATCGCGGTCTTGTGGATCTTGATGAGGACCTCGCCGGTGTGTACTTCGGGCACGGGGACCTGCATCAGCACGAGGCCCTTGCCGGCTTCGGTCTTAACGAGTGCGTCCATCATTTTCTGCATTTTTGTTTCCTCCGAAAAACTTTTGAATTATATGCCGAGCAGCTTTTCGGCGGCGGCAAGCTTGATGCAGACGCAGAGTACCTGCATCGCCTTTTCAAGCTCGTCGAGCGGCGGGAAGCTGGGAGCGATCCTTAAATTGCTGTCGTTGGGGTCGTTCTTGTAGGGATAGGTAGCGCCCGCGCCGGTCATTACGACGCCCGCGTCCTTGCAGAGTGCATGCACTCGCTTTGCGCAGCCGTTCATAACGTACAGGCTCACGAAATAACCGCCCTTGGGCCTGTGCCACGAAGCGATGCCGAGAGGCGCTATCTCGGTATCGAGGAAGCGAAGCACGGTATCGAACTTGGGCTTCATCACGGCGGCATGCTTCTTCATATGGTCGATAACGCCCTGCGCGTTCTTGAAATAGAGCACGTGGCGCAGATGATTGAGCTTATCGTAGCTGATGACCTGTGCGTTCAGCAGCTTTTTCATGTAGTCCATATTCGCGGTGCTGCATGCAAAGCACGCGATGCCCGCACCGGGGAAGGTGATCTTGGAGGTCGAGGCAAATTCGAAGACCATATCGGGGTTACCCGCCTTCTCGCATTCCTCGAGGATGTTTTTGAACGGCACGAAATCGCCGTCGAACTCATGGACGCAGTAGGCGTTATCCCAAATAAGGGTAAAGTCTGGAGCGGCGGGTTTAAGGTTCGCGATGCGCTCGACGGTGCGGTCGCTGTAAATGACGCCGTTGGGGTTGCTGTACTTGGGTACGCACCACATACCCTTGACGTCCTTATCCGTGACGAGCTGCTCGACCATATCCATATCGGGGCCGTCTTCGGTCATCGGGATAGTGATCATCTCCATGCCGAAGGACTGGGAGATAGTGAAATGCCTGTCGTAACCGGGCGCGGGGCAAAGGAATTTTACCTTATCGAGCTTGCTCCAGGGCTTCTCGGAATGGAGCAGGCCGTGGGTATACGCCTTTGCGATAAGGTCGTACATAAGGGTAAGGCTTGCGCTGCCGCCTGCGAATACCTGCTCGAACTTAACGCCGAGCAGCTCGGCAAACAGCCGCCTTGCCGCGGGAAGGCCCATGAGCTCGCCGTAGTTGCGCGCTTCGACGCCGTCCATATTGGTCTCGCTCGGATCGATGTGCATATTGAGCAGATCCATAGAAAGATCAAGCTGCTCCCGACCGGGCTTTCCCCTGGACATGTCGAGATGCAGCCCCCGAGCTTTGCAGTTTTCGTATTCCTGAAGAGTGGATTTGTAGAAGGATTCAAGCTGTTCGCGGGACATTTCTTTGAGATTCATAGTATACCCCCATGAAACGAATTGTTGAACAGATCCAACATGATAATTATAGTCCCGACGAATAGTTATGTCAAACTATATATTAGGTTTTTCTCCTTATTCGAATTAAGTTTTGGTGGTTCAAAAATCCTTTAGAAAATGCTATAATGCATATGTGAATCAATGCTTTCTGAAAGGAGTTCCGCCATGAACGATATTGCGATCTTAAAGCTTAAACAAATGATCCAAGAGAGCCGCCGAATAGTCTTCTTAGGCGGCGCCGGCGTTTCGGTCGAAAGCGGCATCCCGGATTTCCGCAGCGACAACGGCATCTTCAAAGCGATCAGTGAATTCGGCTATCCGCCGGAGGAGCTGCTTTCGCATTCCTTCTTTATGCATAGGCCGGAGGTGTTCTATAAGTATTATAAAACACTCCTGATGAGCACGGACGCCAAGCCGAACAACGCGCATCTTGCGCTTGCCGAGCTTGAAAGGCAGGGCAAGCTTACGGCGGTCATTACCCAGAATATCGACGGTCTCCATACCGCCGCCGGCAGCAGGAACGTCTATGAGCTGCACGGCTCCATCCTTAGGAACCACTGCATGAAATGCGGGCGTTTCTTCGATGCGGAGTACGTTCAGAAGAGCGACGGCGTGCCCTACTGCCCCTGCGGAGGCATGATAAAGCCCGACGTCGTGCTGTATGAGGAGTCGCTCGATTCCGACTGCCTGAACGGCGCGTGCACGCAGATCATGCGGGCTGATATGCTGATCGTCGGCGGCACTTCGCTGCAGGTCTACCCCGCTGCCGGACTGATACATTACTATAACGGAGACCGTCTCGTGCTCATAAACAAGAGCTCGACGCCTTACGATAATTATGCTGATCTCGTGATAAACGATTCGATCGGCGAAGTGCTTTATGAAGCTGTACTGAAGAAGGACTGAAAGAACAAAAGAGCATGAACAGACAAGCGGCCTTTATACGGGCCGCTTGTCATATTATCTGCTCGTTATTGATCGTTGTCCTTCAGCTTTGCGAATACCATCTTTCCCGCAGAGGTCTGAAGCACGCTCGTCACCGTCGCCTCGATGCTCTTTCCGATGAACGGGCGGCCGCCCTCAACGACGATCATAGTCCCGTCGTCGAAATACGCGACGCCCTGAGCGGCCTCGCGGCCCTCCTTGACGATGGTGACGATCACGTCCTCCCCGGCGGTCACGTTGGTGCGGAGCGCATTCGCAAGGTCGTTTATATTGAATACCTGGATATGGTTGACCGACGCGGCTTTATTGAGGTTGTAGTCGTTCGTGACTATGCAGGCATGCCTTTCGCTCGCAAGGCGCATGAGCTTTACATCGACGTCTTCAAGCTCAGGATAGTCCTTGTCGATTGTGACGATGGCCTGCCCGGAATTCTGCTCGGCCTCCGTCAGAAGATCGAGGCCCCTCCTCCCACGCGCTCTTTTCAGCGGATCGGCACTGTCGGCGATCTGCCTAAGCTCGTCGAGCACGAACTTCGGTACGATGACCGTACCCTCGACGATGCCGGTCTTATAAACGTCGAAGAAGCGGCCGTCGATGATAGCGGAGGTGTCGAGCAGTTTGGCCACGGCGGAGGTCCTTGAGCTCCTTTCGGAGTTCTTGAACCAGCCCGGGAGCTGGATCTCCCTGATCCTTCGCGTCGGTATGAGCCAGCCGAGCGTGCCGAACATGAGATACATCAGCACGCAAAGGATGATGCCGATAAACTGCGGCTGGATCTTGAGCGGAAGATAGCTTAAAAGATATGCTATAACGAGACCGATCAGCAGACCGATGACGCCGACGAAGATCTTCGATAGCGGCATGTCGCCGAATATGCGCATGAAGTACGAGATCACGAAACGGTACGCCGCCGCGAGCCTGGGCATAAGAAGAAAGCCGATTATCCCGAAAACGACAGCTCCCGAAACGTAGAGGACTGCGGGGAGCCAGATCATCGTTTCAGTGCCAAGGGATGAAACGATCCTGCTTTCGAGTACCAGCTTTGCTATGCTGATGCCTATTGCGGCAAACAGTAACGTTACTATGACTCTGACTATTCTTTTGCCCAAATGCACCTCCGTGCCGAATCAAATCCTAAGCAGCAGCCCGGCGAGTTATGCAAAGAAGCTTTTTTCGACTTCGCTCTGTTCCCTGCCCGTGGCCGCGGCGATCTCCGAAGCGAGTATGGACCTTGCGTTGGAAAGCATCTTCCTTTCGCCGGAAGAAAGCGTGCGCATAGTGTTGCGCTTGGTCAGACACAGTATGACGTCTATCACGCTGTGCGGGTCTCCCTTTCTGAGCTTCTCCATATTGTCGCGGTAGCGCTGGTTCCAGTTCGAATCGCCTATCTCGGGTCTTGCGGTCTTGTAGTAGGTTTTGAGTTCACTGCATTCGGAGGCGGATATGATGTTTCTGAGGCCGACAGCTTCGGCGTTGTCTACGGGGATCGACGCGGTCATCCTTGTGTTCGCAAGCCTGATGACGTAATAGACCGCGGTTCGATCCAGCACGCGCTGTTCCTCTATCGATTCAATTTTCCCGACGCCGTGCAGCGGATAGCAGACGGTATCTCCGATCGAAAACATATAGCCTCCTTGACGGTTTATAACGATGCGGACTTTTGCTCGAGCGCTATGCGATCTCGAGCGCGATCTCCATCATTTTCGTGAACGACTCCTGCCGCTCCTGAGCGGTGCATTCCTGACCGGGAACGAACGGGCAGTCGGAAATAGTGCAGATGCAAAGGGCATTTTTGCCTGCGCGCGCGGCGTTGCAGTAAAGGCCGGCGCTCTCCATCTCAACGGCGAGCACGCCCATCTTCTGCCATGCGGCAAGACTCGAGGAATCATCATAAAAAGTATCCGAAGAAAGGATATTGCCCACCATGTAGCGCACGCCCATCTTCTCGGCCTGATCGACGGCCTTTTTGAGGAGCTTATAGCTCGATATAGGAGCGTATGAACCAGGCAGACCGTATTGATCCACGAAATGCGAATTGGTGCACGCGCCCTGGGAGATGACGATATCGCGCAGCCTGAGGTCGGGATGTATGGCCCCTGCCGAACCGATCCTGATGATATTCTCAACGCCGTAGAAATTGAACAGCTCATATGAATAGATGCCGATCGACGGTATGCCCATGCCGCTCGCCATCACGGATACCCTCTTGCCCTTGTAGAAGCCGGTGTAGCCCTGAATGCCGCGCACGTCGTTCACCAGCACGGCGTCGGTCAGATAGGTCTCGGCGATGAACTTAGCCCTCTTGGGGTCGCCGGGCATGAGAACGGTCTCGGCAAAGTCGCCGAGCTTTGCGGAAATATGCGGAGTGGGGATAGGACTCATATTCATACCTCTCTCATATTAGTATTACGCATATAATTATATCATAGATAAAACAGTTTTTCAAGATGATTCTAACTGTTTTTATGCTTATTTGTAATTAGATTTGCCTCTCTCGGCAAAAGAAAACACCCTCGCCGGGTACTCAGGCGAGGGCGGATGCGCTGTTTATCAGAATCTGAAATAAATGAACGGATTGTAGCCGCTCGAAACGAGCGACGCGGTGCACAGCACGAGCGAAGCGAGCACGAGCGCGATATCCGCCCATTCGCCCCACGGCTGCTTAAAGTACTTATCATGCAGCTTTTTAAGCAGCGGCCCGGAGCCGATGAACGCCGCAATGAGGATGGGCAGATACGCAAGGATATAGACCCAGGCGTCGTGCGTGATGAGGCCAGCGCTACCGCCGTTGAATAGGGACGCGAGGAACGGCCCGAGCTGCTTCATATCCGTGAAATCGAACAGCGCCCAGCCGAGCACCACGAGCACGAACATATAAAGGTTCGCGACGACCTTGGGAAGCTTTTCGATAAACTTTCCGAGGAAGAGTTTTTCAATGGTGATAAGAATGCCGAAATACAGCCCCCACAGCGCGAAGTTCCAGCTTGCGCCATGCCACAGGCCCGTCAGGCCCCAGACGATGAAGGTGTTGAGCAGCGTGCGCCAGATGCCCTTGCGGCTGCCGCCGAGCGGGAAATAGACGTATTGCTTGAACCAGGTGCTCAGCGAAATATGCCATCTGCGCCAGAATTCGCTGATGCTGAGCGAGATATAGGGATAATCGAAGTTCTTGAGGAACTCGAACCCGAACATCCTGCCCAAGCCTATCGCCATCTCGGAATAACCGCTGAAATCGAAATAGATCTGGAAGCTGAACGCGATTATGCCCACCCACGAGGCGAGCACGCCGTTGGTCGCGTAGCCGGCTTTGAGCACCTCCCAGAGCGCGGCGAGCTGATTTGCGATCAGCACCTTCTTTGCAAGGCCCACGCTGAACAGCTTAACACCCGATGCGAACTGCGAAACGCTCTCATGCCTGCCGTTTATCTGGTCGGCAACGTCCTTATACCTGACTATCGGTCCCGCGATAAGCTGCGGGAAGAGCGAAACGTAGGTGCCGAAATAGACGGGATTCCTCTGGACAGCGGTCTCGCGGCGGTAGACGTCGATCACATAGCTCATCGCCTGGAAGGTATAGAACGAAATGCCGATCGGCAGCGGGATCACAGGCGTATCGAAGGAGCGCAGGAACGGGAAGATATTTTTGAGGGTATCGACGAAGAGCCCGGTGTATTTGAATATCGCGAGCAGGAGCAGGTTGATCGATACGGCGACGATAAGGACCGTTCTGCTCTTCTTTTTATCATCGTGCCATTTCCCGACGAGCATACCGGCGGTATAGTTCATCAGGATCGAGAAGATCATCAAAAGAACGAATACCGGTTCGCCCCAGCCATAGAATATGAGACTGAGCAGGCAGAGCACGACGTTCCTGTAAACGCGATTAGGCGCCAGATAATACAGCGCCAGTGTGATCGCAAGATATAGGAATATGAACAGCGGGCTTGAAAAAACCATTAACCGATGTTGTCCTTCATGATCTTCATAAGAGCATCGTAATCCTCGCCTACTACCATATAGACGAAGCTGCCGACGGTCTTGACTTCGGCGGGTTCCACCTTGGCGTACTGCTGCGGGGTGTAATCCTTGGAGACAGCCTTGATCCTGTCAAGATGGTTCTGGAGCTTCTGTGCAAGCTCGGAAACATACTCCTGATCGTTGGCTTCGAAGATGGCTACCTCGCCCGCATCGTTTGCGTAATTCGACGACATAGCAAACACCCACTGCTTGAGCTTTGAAGCGTCGATGCCGTAGACTTCGGCGAGGTCGCGCTCGGGCACGGCGGCAAGCTCGGGAAGCAGGCCGCTCTCGTTGAGCAGATCGAAAACGGAGTTGACGTTTACGTTCTCCACGGGCTTGGGCTCGGAAGGTTTCCCGCATGCGGCGGTGAATAGGGCAAGGATCGCCGCTATGGCCATTATCGCGGCGATCAGTCTGGCGGAATTGGTCTTTTTCATTCTGTTTTCCCCCTGTTTATATGATAAACTATCTGTCGGAAAGAAGTCCTCTCCCCCGCCGTTACTGCGGCAGCGAGAAGACGACGGGCGGCTTGCCGAGGATCTCCCTTGCGGCAAGGCTCCTTAATATATCGGCCCATACGTCGTAAGCCGCATAGGTCTGGTGGACGTATTGGTCGGAGCTGTAACGATCCGGCACGTACCCGTTCTCATCGATCAGGTGGCTTGCGATATTCAGGAACTGATAGCCCTTGCGGTTGCAGAGATCGACAAGCTTTTGATTGAGAAGGTAGATGTTGGGATTGTTGAGCTTCGGGCGCGGCGAGGCAAGATGATACATATACATGGTGCTGATGATGTATATCTTTACGCCGGGATTGACCTCAAGGATCCTGTCGGTCAGCTGTTCGAATCTCTCGGCCGTTCCGTCGACACCGTAGATGGCGATATCGTTGAGCCCGAACAGAATGAAGACCTTCCTCGCACCCATAAGGTGAATGGAATCCCAGAGATAATGCTGCTCACCCGCATAGATCGGATGCATGCTGGTCGACGAGATCGGATCGAAAGCGTGACCTACGCCGTACGAGCCTTCGCACAGGAAATGCGTCTGGCCGAAGAACTGCGGATCATTTTCCAGCATCATGTAATGATAATGCCTGAAATCGTTCGTTATCGAATCCCCGCAGAAGACCGCGTCGCTGAAAAACTGTTCGCATTCTGTGCGCGATAGGCCGTAAAGATCTGTCGGCATGGTGAAGCGGGCGGGCATCGATCTCGTTCCGAGCGAAACGTAGTTCGGCGCCTGCGTCGGCGCTGCGGTGGGCGGTTCTGTCGGCGCTTCGGTGGGAGCTTCGGTAACCGGTTCCTCGGTCTCGGGAGCTTCCGTCTCCGGAATATCCGTTGCCGGCGCCTCGGTGGGAAGCTCAACGGGCGGCTCGCTTACGGGAGCATTCGTCGTATATTCTTCGGAGGAGATCGTTACGACCGGCAGATCGGACGAGGGATCGGCTTTGTGCGCGCAGGCAAGCGATCCCAGCGCGAAAACCAAAGCGATCGAAAAAGCAAATAAACGGATGGAGATCCTCTGTTTCATAATTCTTTCTTTTGACCGTGCGATCGGTCACAGGGTTATTTCGACATACGGAGCGCATCTTCTGAATCTGCGCGTGCCCACTGTCAAACAATTATTTTAACATACCGGAAAGCTTATGTCAAATCCTGGGTGCGCCCCAAACCCTCTTTGAAGCGTCAGTCGCCGGAAATAGCCGCCTTTACCTTTGCAGTCAGCGAGGCCGAATCCTCATTCACGATATAGAAAACGAAGCGTCCCTTTTGCGAAACTACGGTCTTGGTCAGTATCGCATACTGCTCGGGACTGTAATTCTTCGCCGCACGCGCCGCAGCCGCGATATTGGATTCAAGCACCCTTATAAGGTCCGCAGCATAAGCTTCATCGGCAAGCTCAAAGACGGCGGCCTCATCCGCAAGCAGACGGTCCTCCGATATAGCGAACCTGAACGAAGCGAGCTTATCCGTCATGATGCCGTAGATTTCGGCGGCGGTATCCTCGTCGACCTCGGTGAGCTTCGGAAAACTGCCGTTTTCGATCATGTAATCGAAAATGGAGGCGGTGTCGTTCAGCTTCCCGGTCTTTTGGCCGCATGCCGTGAAAAATACAGCTGTAAAACATACAGCGAGCGCCATGCAGACCAAAGCGCTCAAAACCGAAAGACCCATATGGTATCCGTTATTCTTATTATTCATTCTGTCCCCCGGATGGATTAGTATTCCGTGTCATCAGCCCGCAGCGCAATCGCTGCCGGCCTCGCTTTCCTCTTTTTGATACATGTCCGAAGCGCTGAGCCTGACCCCTTTGGATATCGAAAGGCCTTCGTCGCGCGTTACGATGATATTGTCGTAGATCTTGATGTCGAGGGTATTGAGCAGATCGACTATCACCTTTATGGTGTTCACATCGCTGTTTGACGGCTCCACCGATCCCGAAGGATGATTGTGCGCGATGACGACCGCATACGCGTTGGTCGACAGTGCCGCGTCCGCGATCCATTTGGGCACAGCGGAAACGCTCGAGGATGATTTGTCCGTCCGCGTGCAGATCTTTATTATCCTGTTCTTAACGTCCAGGCAGAGCAGGAGCAGCGTCTCGGCCTTATGCGAGAAGAGGAGTCCGTGGCAGATCCTTATCGCGTCGCTGACGCTCTTTATCTCGGCATTGTAGCTTTCATTCTTGATAACGGCCGCGTTAACGTCGTGAACGAGCTTTAGAAGCACGGCGCTGTTTTCGGAGAGGCCCGCTTCGCAGAGCTCCTCGACGCTTGCCTCGAGCACATACCTTAGCGAACCGAATCTGTCGATCAGTTTATGGGCGAGGGGATTGACATCCCTTCTCTGGATCGCATAGAAGAGCAGCATCTCAAGTATTTGATGGTCGTCGTACCCGTCGAGGTTCCCCCTCTTGAGGTACTGTTCGCGCATCCGCTTTCTGTGCCCCGCATGTATGGATTCCGTTTTGCTGTCCATTATCCCGATCTCCGAATCAGTTTTTCGGCTTGTTTTTCGTTAGCCTTTTGCAAGCTCCGTATACGCCAGTGCATTCGCTGTGAGCTCGTCGAACCGGCCCGCTTTGATAAGCTTTGGATCAAATAACGAGGAGCTGATACCGAAGGCGCAGGCTCCGGCAGCTTTAAAAGCCGCGAGGTTCGAGAGCGTAATCCCGCCGACCGCGGCGATCCCGATATGCTTTACGGGCGTCGCGACCGCCTTGAAGTATTCCGGGCCTAGCGCTCCCGCGGGGAAGAGCTTGATTATGTCCGCGCCGCAGTCGTATGCGCGGATCAGCTCCGTCGGTGTCATCGCGCCGGGTATCGAGACGAGGCCGAGCTCCTTCGTCTTTACGATGATCCTTTCATCGGTGTTCGGCGAAACGATGTATTCGGCGCCCGCGTTGAATGCGGCTTTGAGCCGTTCTTCGTCGATAACGGTGCCTGCGCCGATCGCGATCTCATCTTCGAAGCGATTTTTTAGCATTTCAATTGAGCCCGCCGCGGCATGCTCGCGTCCCTTCTCAAACGCGATCTCGACGGCCTTGACGCCGCCGTTGACGATCGCCTCGACCGACCTTAAAAGATCGTCGCCGTACAGCCCGCGCGATATGGCGATGATGCCCCCGTTAGAAAGGAGCTTCCCTACCGTTTTTTCACTTTTTGCCGACTCTGTCATCTTCTCGTTCCTAAAACCTATTCAAGCCCTTTGAACCCGTTCTGCCTGAACGCTTCATAAACGGCGATCGCCACCGAATTGGAAAGATTGAGCGACCTTAGGTCGTGCCGCATGGGTATGCGCACGGCGTCGTCGCTTCTTCTTGAAAGCAGCTCCGGCCCGAGCCCCGCGGTCTCCTTGCCGAACACGAGGAAATCGCCGGGGCGATACTCTGCGTCGGAAAACAGCCTTGAGGCATGGGTGGAGAACAGGAAGAACCTCGCATCGGGATATGCGTTTTCGAGCTCTTCGAAGCTGTCGTAATAACGGATGCTCAGCTCGTCCCAATAATCGAGTCCGGCGCGCTTGAGATAGCGGTCGTCCACCGAAAAACCGAGAGGCCGAACGAGGTGCAGCATGCACCCCGTTACGGCACAGGTCCTTGAGATATTGCCGGTGTTCTGCGGGATCTCCGGCTCGACCAGCACGATGTTGAACATTTTACGAACGCAGCTCCGCGTTGAGGCGGTATTTCAGCGCCTTGAGCACCGCGTTGACAGACTGGCCGATCTCCTCGTCGTTGAGGGTATGGTCCTCGTTGCGAAGCTCGAAACGGAACGCCATGCTCTTCCTGCCCTCGGGGATGCCCTTTTCGCCGGGCTCCTTGGGATAGAACACGTCGAAGCAGCGAACGTTGCCGATCAAAGCTTTCGTCTTGACGGCCTCGATGATGTCGACGACGGTCTGCGACTCGACGTCCCTATCGACGATTATCGCGATATCCCTCGGAACTATCGGGAACTTCGGCAGCGCGTTGAACTTGCGCACGGCGGTCGCATGCCCGAACAGCTTATTGAAGCTGATCTCGGCGATATAGGCGTTTACGGGCAGATCGTAATTGCGCTTTACGGCGGGATGGACGCAGCCGATCTCGCCGATCGTTTCATCGCCGCATACGATAAGCGCGCGCTGACCGGGATGCAGGTATTCCCCGCCGCCCCGCTCGTAGCGTACGTTCTCTACGCCGAGCACCTTGAAGAGCTGCTCCAATACGCCCTTGAGGGTGAAGAAGCTCTCGTTCGCGCCGAAGCAGACCGCTCCGAAGAGCTTCCTCTCCTCGGGAAGGTCGGGATTGTTGTCGAAATGGACGTTGCCCACCTCGAAGAAGCGGCCGGCGCCGGTCTTGCGGTTGCAGTTGAGCTGGACCGTGCGCAGCATCCCGCCGATCAGCGTGGTGCGCATAAGGCTCTGATCCTCTCCGAAGGGATTCCTCAGCCTGACGGTCTGGCGCTTCTCGTCGTTCTCGGGGAGAAGCAGCTGATCGTACTCCTGGGGCGAGGTGAAGTTATAGTTATACAGCTCCATGAAGCCCATAGCGGCCATATTGTCCTTGAGCTTATCCTCGAAAGCGAAGCTTGCCCCGAGCCTGCCCTGGAAGGTCCTGCCGACCATAAGGGTGGGCTCGATGTTGTCGTAGCCGTAGAGCCTGCCGACCTCCTCGGCGATATCCCAGTCGGTCTCGATGCCGTCCTCGATATCGGTGCGGAAATGCGGCACGCGGACCTTCAGCTTATCGCCGACGACCTCGCACTCTATATTGATTCCGGAAAGCAGTTCCGCCATCTTTTCGCCGGAGAGCTCCGTGCTCAGTATCCTGTTGATATGCAGAATATCGGCTTCGACGGTGCGCTCCTCGGGCTTCTTCGCGCAAACGTCGATCATGCCGCCGATGACCCTGCCTGCGCCGAGCATTTCGACCAGCTGAACGGCACGGTCGATCGCCTTCTCGGCGTTGATCGCTTCAACGCCCTTGGTGAAGCGTGCGGAAGAATCGGTCGAATGCCTGAGCTTACGGGTGGTATGCCTGATATTGTCGGGAAGGAACACGGCGCTTTCGAACAGCGTCACCTTCGTGCTCTCGGTGATCTCGGAATTGAGGCCGCCCATGACGCCGGCGATGCCCACGCCCTTCGTGGGGTCGGCGATCAGGAGCATATCGGGAGTGACGGGCCGCTCCTTGCCGTCGAGCGTGGTCACGATCTCGCCCTCAAACGCGTTGCGGACGACGATATGCGAATCGGCTATGCAGGCAAGATCGAACGCGTGCATCGGATGGCCGTATTCAAGCAGCACGTAGTTAGTGATATCTACTATGTTGTTAATGGGTCTTAACCCGGCGAGCTTCAGCCTCAGCTGCATCCACTTTGGGGAAGGCTCGATATGAAGGTCGGTGACGACCCGAGCCATATACCTCGGGCAAAGCGTGGGATTGAGCACGGTGACGGAAGCATAGTCCTCCGCCCTTCCCTCGCCCGTTATCCTGGGAAGCTCCGGCTCCTTCATGCGCTGTCCGAGCACGCTTGCGGCCTCCCTCGCAAGGCCGATGATGCTCTGGCAGTCCGGCCTGTTGGGGGTCAGCTCAACGTCGAAGATGCAGTCGCAAAGGTCCAGCGCTTCCGCGATGGGCTGGCCGTTGGGATGCGGCTCATGCAGTATCAGCACGCTGTCGTTTCCGGCGCCCTCATACTCGGCGTCGCCTATGCCGAGCTCCGCGCCGCCGCAGAACATACCGCTGGACAGCACGCCGCGCATCTTCGTGGGGTGGATCTCCATGCCGTCGGAGAGCACCGCGCCGTCGAGCGCCACCGGGACCTGGCAGCCCTCATAGACGTTCTGTGCGTTGGTGACGATCACAAGGTCCTCTTCCCCGCCGACGTTTACCTTGCAGACGCGCAGTCTTTCGGCGTTCGGGTGCTGTTCGATGGAGTCTATCGTGCAGACGTAGACGCCCGTCGCTTTGAGCTCGGGTATTATCTCCGCGACCTCGAAGCCGCGAAGCAGCATCCTGTTCGCGAAATCCTGAGGCGTGGTATTGAAATCAACAAAATCTTTTAACCATTTAAGAGGCAGTTTCATATCGTTCTCCTATTCTCCGTCAAAGCTGGCGCAGGAAGCGGGCGTCGCCCTCATAGAGCAGGCGGATATCGTTGATGCCGTACTTAAGGCAGGCAACGCGGTCGACGCCGACGCCGAACGCGAAGGCGCGCCATTCGTTCGGATCAAGCCCGCAGTTCTCGATCTCATGCGGGTTCGTTATGCCGCAGCCCATGATCTCCATCCAGCCGGTGCCCTTGCAGGAGCTGCAGCCCTTGCCGCCGCAGATCGTGCAGCTGATATCCACCTCGGCCGAAGGCTCGGTGAACGGGAAGTAGCTCGGGCGGAGCCTCGACCTGACGTTCTCGCCGAAAACGGCCTTGACGAAGGTATCGATCGTGCCCTTGAGGTCCGCGATAGTCAGGTCGCGGTCGACAACAAGGCCTTCCATCTGCATGAACACGGGGCTGTGGCTCGCGTCCGGCTCGTCGACGCGGAACACGCGGCCGGGGATCACGACGCGGAACGGAGGCTTGAGAGTCATCAGGGCGCGCGCTTCGCATGGCGAGGTATGGGTCCTTAGCAGCACGCGGTCGTTAATATAGAAGGTATCCTGCATATCCCTTGCCGGATGGTTGAGCGGCAGGTTCAGCTTCGTGAAGTTATAATCGTCGTATTCGATCTCGGGCCCTTCAAAGGTCGTGAAGCCGAGGCCGATCAGCGCGTCGCGTATCTCGCGGTACACTACGGTCAGCGGATTCAGCCTGCCGGCCGGCACGTCGACAACGCCGGGCAGCGTCACGTCGATCGTCTCGGTCCTGATCTTCAGTTCTTCGGCGCGTCTTGCGATGTCCGCACGCACCTGATCGAATTTTGACGTCAGGAACTGCTTAACTTCGTTGGCGTCCTTTCCGAGCGCCGCTCTTTCCTCGGGCGCGAGCTTGGACATTGTGCGCAGGATCGCCGTCAACGCGCCGTTCCTGCCGAGGAAATCCACGTTGAGGCTGGCGAGGTCGGTCTCGCTTTTGACCTCCTCAAGCCTCTTCAGCGCTTCCTCACGGATCCTGATCAGTTCATCAAGCATAATTCTCTCCTCTTCGCTTGAAATATTATAGGCGCCTCCATCCCGTAAGGGACGAGCGCGCCTTTCTCGTGGTACCACCCTAATTTGCCGCGCGTTTTCACTTAGAAAAAACGCACGTGCCTCACAAAGCTGTATCGGGCTCACCCGGCGCCGACTACGCACCCATAAAGGCTTCACCGGCACGGCTCGGGAGGGAACTTTGTGACCTTCTAACGCAGCCTGCTCTCAGCTATGCAGGCCTCTCTGGGGCGGTTCCCGGTCTTTTTCTCCGTCAACGCCATATTCTTAATTTCAGGATTATACCTTCTGTTAAGAAATATGTCAATAGCTAATTTTGCGCCTATGTGTACCCGGACGATTAATAGCGATTGTCGGTCATGCGGTAGCCCGTTTCGGGATCGACTATGTTCATTATCGGTTCGCCTCCGATAAAGGCGGCAATGTTGCGTGCGGCTATCCGGAAGATGGTGTCGTGCGTATGCCTCAGATGGAAGAAGCCCGAGATATGGGGAGTTATAAGGATATTCCTGCATTTCCAAAGCGGGTGCTCGGGCGGCAGCGGCTCCGGATCCGTCACGTCGACGCTTGCCTTGATGCGCCCGTCGTTGAGGACCCGAACGAGCGCGTCGGTGTCTATCGCGCTCCCGCGCCCCACGTTGATGAGGATCGAACCCGGCTTCATCGAATAGAGCCGTTTTTCGTCGAACAGGCGCCTCGTTTCCTCCGACTGCGGCAGCGCGAGCAAAACGACGTCGCAAGTCGGCAGTATCGGATCAAGCTCTTCCGGCGTGTGCATCTCATCGATATAATCGGGCTTTTCGCGCAGCGTTCTCCTGATGCCGATGCAGTAGGCTCCGAAGGCCTTGCAGCGCTTTGCGAACTCGCCTCCGATGTCTCCCAGGCCCACGATAAGCACTCTCGCGCCTTCAACGCTGGTAACACCGCCCTCGTCACGCCAAACAGCTTCATTCTGATTATCGCGATACAGATTCAGCTTCTTCATCATCATAAGCATCGCCGCAAAGGCGTGCTCGGATATGGCAAGGCCGTATGCGCCGCTTGCGTTCGCAAGGACCGTCCCCTCGGGCATCCTTCCCTTATAGGCGTCCGACCCCGCCATAGAAAGCTGAAGGAAACGAAGCTTTTTGCAGATTGGCAGCTTTTCGACCGGGACGACGCCGACGACGGCCTCCGCCTTCTCAAGCTCTTCATCGGAGGGCTGTCTTTCGTAAACGAATTCGCAGTCCCGGCAGGAAGTCTCCAGGAACGATCTGTGTTCCGGCTCCGCCGGTATGGTCACAAGCACTCTCATATTATACCTCTTTCGGCTGCCGCGCCTTATTTTTCCTGCTTCCATTGTAACCCATATCGCCAATTTGTCAACGCCCGATTTGCTCATTTATCATTAGGGATCGCTTTCAGGATATATTTGGTTTATGGGGTTGAAAACGCATATAAATAGTGATAAAATCGCGAATCGGCAGAAGCGGAGCCTTGGCGGCGCCCTGCAGAAAAACTCTCACAGAGGCTTTTATGGAAAAGAAAAAGAGTCTTAATCTTAAAGAGAAACTGAAACTAGATCCGAAGACGCTCCTTGTCGACGTCATCTTCGATATCATAGGCTGCGCGCTGTACGGCGCGGGCATGTATAATTTCGCCGTGGCATCCAACTTTGCGCCCGGCGGCGTATCCGGCGTTGCCATCATCGTCAACAAGCTTACCGGCGGACTGATCCCGATCGGTCTCGGCACGGTGCTTATCAATATCCCGATCGTGCTGATCTGCTTCAAGGCGCTCGGCCTCCGCTTCTTCTTCCGTTCGGCAAAGACCATCCTCTTTTCCGCGATCATAATCGACTATATCATGCCCCTGCTCCCCCTCTATAAGGGCGAGCCCATCCTTGCGGCGATCTTCGGCGGCATCCTCGCGGGCGCAGGCCTTGCCTGCATCTATATGCGCGATTCCTCCACGGGCGGCTCCGATTTCGTCATCATGGCCATCCGCCGCAAGAACCCGCAGCTTTCGCTCGGCCTTATCTCGCTTGCGGTCGACGGCGTGGTCATCCTCTTCGGCGGCATCGTCTACGGCACGATCGACGCCGCGCTCTACGGCCTTATCATGACCATCACCTACAGCGTGCTGATCGACAAGATCATGTACGGCAACGATTCAAGGAAGCTGATGACCATCATCAGCACCTCCGGACAGGCCATTTCCGACAGGATCAACAGCGAGATCGAACGCGGCGTGACCATTATCAACGGTAAGGGCGCCTATACCGGAGCCGATAAGAACGTTCTGCTCTGCGCCTGCTCCAATTCCGAGGTCTTCAAGATCAAGCGCATCGCGCACGAGCTAGATGCTAAGGCCTTCGTTATGGTGAGCTCCATCGACGCGGCGTACGGCGAGGGCTTTAAGCGGCACGACTCGCAGTAAAAAGCATATCGATTTCATTCGCAAAATCCTTTGAAGCTGAGCAGTTCCCGCCGCTTAGCTTTTCTTTTTTGTGATTTATGTATATTTACTTTAAGCTCGTGTAGTGCTATAATATTTTGTAAGGCATAACTATGCAGCCTTATCATTCAGGTCGCATTCCGACCGATCAAACCGGAGGACAAAATGAAAGTTAAACGAATCATCGGCATCGCCGTCGCGCTTGTTTTCATGCTTTCCGTTTTTCCGAAAGCACCCTTGAGCGTTAAGGCCGAAACGACCTGGACCGTACCCGAGGGCTACAGCGAATATGAGTACAATAAGCTTGCCGCGTTCCTTGAGATCGAGGATGAAGACGGCGTCAAGAACGGTGTAAAGCTCAATGAGGACTATGACGTAGATGATCCCAGCACATGGGATGACGGTTGGGTATTCATTCCCTCCGAAGAACCCTACCATGTCATGTTCATCAGCTGGAATAATAAAGACCTTGTCGGTTCGCTCGATATAAGCGGCTTCACCGAGCTCTCCGGCCTGTATCTGTCCAATAATAATATCACATCGGTCGACGCCTCGAACTGCCCTGAGCTTGGCGATGTTGAATGCGCCTACGGTGCTTTTCAGTCACTTGATTTTTCCAACTGTGAAAGCCTCAGCAACCTGATCTGTGATGATAATCAGCTGACCTATCTGAACGTCAGGGGCTGCACGGGTTTGACCGGCAGTATCATTTGCGATAACAACCTCCTTACTGAGTTGGACATCAGAGACTGTACACAGCTAAATACCCTTGTCTGCAGTAATAATAAAATCACCGACTTGAACGTTTCGAACTGCGCTGCGCTGACTACCCTCAATGCCGAAAACAATGAACTCGAGCAGATCGATCTTCATGACTGCACAAGCCTTAAAGTCTTGAACCTTTCCGGCAATAAGTTCAGGTCTCTTGACATGACCGGTATATCGAATATGTACTTCGACATGATCCATGAGGAGGCCGACGGCAGTATCGGATACTGGCAGACGCTGCAGGGCAGCAATAAGCGTATCATCATGTACGCATATCCGGATGAGGGGGAGACCTTCCTCGGCTGGTACGATGAAGAAGACACTCAGCTCTCCACCGAAGCGGAGTGGAACGTATCCGATGTTTATAGTGGGCTTCCCTCGAATGTGATCGCCAAATTCACCGAAACCAATGACGAGCCTCACGTCACTCTCCGCGGCGATGCCGACTGCAACGGTATAGTTAACATTGCCGACGCTCTTGCCGCGATGCGTCATACTATGAATATCATCCATCTGTTCGAGCAGGGTGCTTTGAATGCCGATATGGATGGCAGCGGATCGGTCGATACCACCGATGCGCTCGCCATTATGCGTTTGGCTCTGCTGTCCAATAACTGACAAAAACTCTCACACATTCCAAGGGGCGCAAACCGCCCCTTTTCTTGTATTTCTTTCGAGAACATCAGTTGTCTGCAGGATGAAGTATGACCTTGCAGAACTCGATCACATTTTCCTGCGAGAGGTCGGTTTCTTCTTCGCCGAAATACATGTAAAGGCGGAATGCCCTTCCGTTTTCTATCCAATAGAGGTTCGGATGCAAGATGGTATCATAGACGAGATAGATGTATTCGGAACTATTCAGTTTTATATCGCAGCAGAACGAATACAGAGGATCCGACTGTGCTGTTCCGAGCAGCCAATCGTTATCGGGGTCGGCCCTGCGGTACATCGCCAGATAGTAAAGCGCTCTTCCGCCTTCATCCGAGAAATGCACGGTCACGGCGTCCCTTTTTACCGATATGCGGCTGATCCGTCCTTCACCGTTTTTCAGCGTGTATATGCCTTCGAGCCCGGCAAGTACGCTTTCCGCAGAAGTGTTGGCGGCAATGGCGTTGAGGCATTCATCCATGCTAACGAAGAACAGTTCATCGACACAGGCGGGATCGGGATCTGGCAGCATGACCTTCACGGGATCGACGAAGCTCCTGATTTCTTCAAGTGTGCTGTCAAACGGCATTGCCACATTAAAAACATTTCCGTCCCGGATCAGGTAGATATCTTTGTAACCGGGATCGCAGAAACCGACGTGGTCGAAGATATAAAGATCGTCCGAACGGACAAAATGCTCGTTTGATTCAAGCCACTCGCGGTAGTCTTCCGCAGCCGCCGGGTCGTTCATATCCACCCATTCAAAGACGTATCGCTCCGTCGGATTGCTTTCGGAATAATACAGGAAGCTCATATTGCTCATATACGGTATGATCATCAGCAGCACGGCGTCCCCGGGCAGAACCGCCGGAACGAAGTAGCATTCCCCGCCCCTCATTGAAAACAGATTCCTCAGGGCGAATGAATTCCGGCAGCCGTGAATGTATTCATCTACGAGCTGCTCCTCCGATTCCAACGCGTATCTGTCACCGTTCGCGGTCGTTCCGTAGATCATATAATCGGATACCGTGAATACCGGCGGCGGATCGCTTGAAGGAACAGGACCAGGCGGCTCAGTCCGCGGAGGCTTCATCGGCTCAGCGGTGATCTGTCCGGTCGGTTCGGAAACCGCCGAAGTCGAAGGCGGCAATTGTGTCGCCGGCGCCTCCGATCCTATTTCGGCATTCGGGTCCGGCGTTGCCGCGGCTTCCGCATACCGATCGTCAGCCGGTTTTTTCGCAAAATGGTTCAGTGCCATCATCCCGAAGCACAGGACGAGCACTGCGGCCGCAGCGGCTATGATCCATAGCCTGTTCGTTTTATTCTTCGGCGGAACGCTTTCCGCAAGCAACAGGTTTTCGTCCGAAGCGGAACCGATCGCCTTTAGCAGGTCTTTTCCCGTCATTTGAAGTATCCCTCCTTTTCAAGATGCTTCATCAGTTTCTTTCTCGTACGGCTCAGGGCAACTGCCAGATTATTCACGCTGACGCCGAAGCGTTCGGCGATCTCCGCGTTCGATTCGAATCGGAAGTACCGCCGCAGGAATATCGCACGTTCCCTCTCAGGCAGGCCGCTAATAAAGGCATTGATCGTTTTCTTCAGCTCATGCTCCATTAGCTCGCCTTCTATGTTCACTGTACCGACCGTACATTCTGCAAGCTCTTCCAGCGCAAGTTCCGCTTCGCCTCCGCGTTTTTTCGCATTCCGTTTTTCATAACGGTTCAGCGAAAGATTCCGCGTTATCCTTGCGAGAAAAAGCCTGAATACAGCCGGTCTCTGCGGCGGAATAGAGTTCCAAGCCCGAAGATACGCTTCATTCACGATCTCCTCGGCATCCTCTCTGCTTGCAAGAATGTTATTCGCGATGGCAAAACAATACTTGCCGTATCTGTCTGCGGTAAGCTTAATAGCGCTCTCGTCTCTTGCAAAATACAGTTCGATCAATTGCCGGTCGTCCATCACCGTTTTCCCTTTCGGAAGGATCCTTCATATAATAAGACCGGAATCATTATAACATATTACACGAATACAATGAACCGGATTTTCGGTTTATGCTGCATACGCTGTGTTATGTTTCACCGTATCTTTCAATACCTGTTTCCGATATTTTGGTTTTCTTCCATGTGTCTGCCATTTTCCCTGTTGCCTGTTTTCTTTTTCGGTGGTATAATAAAGTTTGTGAGTGCGATCGCTCAAGCGTTTATCACAAAAACAAAAAATACGTTTCGGAGGCTGAATCAAAATGACCAAACTGTCCGTTGCAGACGTCCCCCTCAGGGGCAAAAAGGTGCTCGTTCGCGTCGACTTCAACGTTCCGCTCGACGAGAATCTGAACATTACCGATGAAAGCCGCATCGTCGGCGCGCTTCCCACCGTGCGTTTCCTCGTTGAGCACGGCGCAAAAACCATCCTCTGCTCCCATCTCGGCCGCCCGAAGGGCAAGTTCGTTCCCGAAATGAGCCTTGCTCCCGTTGCCAAGAGGCTTCAGGAGCTTATGCCCGATACCAACGTCATCTTCGCCAGCGACGTCATCGGCGAGGATGCGAAGGCCAAGGCCGAAGCGCTCAAGAGCGGTGAGATCCTGCTTCTGGAAAACCTTCGTTTCCATAAGGAGGAGGAGAAGAACGATCCCGAATTCGCAAAGGCGCTTGCCGACTATGCCGAGCTCTACGTTTCCGACGCATTCGGTACCGTACACCGCGCGCACGCTTCCACCGAGGGCGTTTCCCACTATCTGCCCGCCGTCTGCGGCTTCCTTATCGAGAAGGAGCTCCGCTTTATGGGCGGCGCGCTGACCGAGCCGGAGCGTCCCTTCGTGGCGATCCTCGGCGGCAAGAAGGTCGGCGACAAGATCGGCGTCATCAGGAACCTGCTCAACAAGTGCGACACGCTGCTGATCGGCGGCGCGATGAGCTACACCTTCTTCAAGGCCATGGGCTATGAGATCGGCGATTCCCTGCTCGACGCGGAGAGCATCGATCTGGCCAACGAGCTGCTTGAGGAAGCAAAGGCAAAGGGCGTCAGGATGCTCCTGCCCATCGACTGCGTTGTCGGCAAGGAATTCGCACCCGATACCGAGCATATGACCGTACCCTTCGACAAGATGCCCGCGGGCTACCAGGGCCTCGACATCGGCGAGGAGACCGCGAAGCTCTACGGCGACGTGATCCGCGAAGCCAAGACCGTCGTCTGGAACGGCCCGATGGGCGTGTTCGAGATGGACGCCTTCGCCAAGGGTACCGAGGCTGTCGCCCGTGCATGCGCCGAGTGTGAAGGCACCACGATCATCGGCGGCGGCGACTCCGCATCCGCTATCAACAAGTTCGGCCTCGGCGATAAGATGAGCCATATCTCCACCGGCGGCGGCGCGAGCCTTGAATTCCTTGAGGGCAAGACCCTGCCCGGCGTCGCCTGCCTTATGGACCGTCCCGACCGCAGGCTTATGATCGCCGGCAACTGGAAGATGAACAAGAACAAGGAGGAGGCCAAGGCGCTCATCGACGCGCTCAAGCCCCTTGTGACCGAGGCTGACTGCGACGTCGTCGTCTGCCCGCCCTTCGTCGACCTCTGCTGCGCAGCAAAGCATCTTAAAGGCAGCAACATCAAGCTCGGCGCGCAGAACATCCACTGGGCCGCCAAAGGCGCGTACACCGGCGAGATCAGCGCCGATATGCTCAAGTGCATCGGCGTCGAATACGCGATCATCGGCCACAGCGAGCGCCGTCAGTATTTCGGCGAGACCGATGAGACCGTCAACCTCCGCACCCAGGCCGCGCTCGAAGCGGGCATTCTGCCGATCGTCTGCGTCGGCGAGACCCTTGAGCAGCGCGAAGCGGGTGTGACCGACACCTTCCTGGCCGGGCAGGTCGAAGCGCTCTACCGCGGCATCGAGGCCGAGGACGCCAAGCGCATCACCATCGCATACGAGCCCATCTGGGCTATCGGCACCGGCAAGACCGCTACCAATGAGGAAGCCAACAGGACCATCGGCGCTATCCGCAGGGTCATCGCAAGGCTCTACGGCATCGAATTCGCCCAGAACGCCCGCATCCTCTACGGCGGCAGCATGAACGCCAAGAACGCCGCGGGCCTCAAGGCCATGCCCGAGATCGACGGCGGCCTTATCGGCGGCGCGAGCCTTGTCGCCGAGGATTTCGCGAAGGTCGTGCTTGCCTGACGAAGCCCGACGCACGAACGCATAAAGCATAACCGATACTTCGGCATTCCCAAAGCGTGATGCTGACGGAATGCCGAAGCTTATAGAGAGGGTGTTCACTTGAAAAAACTAACTGCATTGATTATTCTCGACGGCTTCGGCTACTCCCCCGAGGAAAGAGGCAACGCGATCCGCATACAGGGAGCGCGCAATATCCGCTCGCTTATCGAGCGCTACCCGAATACGCTCATCGGTGCATCCGGCCGTGACGTCGGTCTCCCCGCGGGCCAGATGGGCAATTCCGAGGTCGGCCATACCAATATCGGCGCGGGCCGCGTCGTTTTCCAGGAGCTTACCCGCATCTCCGACGCGGTCGCCGACGGTTCGCTTGCCGAAAGGCCCGCCGTCGTCCATGCGATTGAGAACTGCCGGGAGCATGATTCCGCGCTGCATCTCTACGGCCTGCTTTCCGACGGCGGCGTCCACAGCCATATCGAGCACCTGCTCGGGCTGCTCGATATCGCCAAAAAGAACGGGCTTGAAAAGGTCTACGTGCACTGCTTTACCGACGGGCGCGATACCGCCGTCGACAGCGGCGTCGGCTTCATCCGCACCGTTGAGGAGAAGATGCGCGAGATCGGCTGCGGGCAGATCGCTTCGGTCATGGGCCGTTATTACGCGATGGACCGCAACAACAATTTCGACAGGACCGAGAAGGCATATGCCGCGCTCGTTTACGGCGAGGGCCTCGAATTCGAGAGCGCGGAGGAGGCGATCCTTTCCTCCTATGCGAACGGCGTCACCGATGAGTTCGTTATCCCGAGCGTCATCGTTCACGACGGCAAACCCGTCGGCACCGTTAAGCCGAATGACAGCATCATCTTCTTCAACTTCCGTCCCGATCGTGCGCGCCAGATCACAAGGGCGTTCATCGACCGCGATTTCCCGCAGTTCGAGCGCCGCTTCGGTTATTTCCCGGTGCATTATGTGTGCATGAGCCAATACTCGGCGGATTTCGCCGACCGTGTGGAGCTTATCTTCCATCCACAGAAGCTCGTGAATACCATGGGCGAATACGTTTCGAACCTGGGCCTGACCCAGCTCCGCATCGCCGAGACCGAGAAGTACGCGCACGTCACGTTCTTCTTCAACGGCGGCGTGGAAAGAGTCTTCGAGGGTGAGGACAGGATACTCGTTCCCTCGCCCGACGTGGAGACCTATGACCTTAAGCCCGAGATGAGCGCTTACGAAGTGACCGACAGGGCTGTTGAATGCATCGAATCGCACAAGTACGACCTGATGATCCTCAACTTCGCCAACCCCGATATGGTCGGGCATACCGGCGTGCTCGAGGCTGCGGTCAAGGCGGTCGGCGCCGTTGACGAATGCGTTAAGAGGCTAGTTGACTGCATCCTCGCAAACGGCGGCAGCTGCCTTATCACTGCGGATCACGGCAACTGCGAGCAGATGCTCGATGAAAAGGGCGAACCGTTCACGCCTCATACCACGAACCCCGTGCCGCTTATCTACGTTTCGGACAAGGCCGACGGAGCAAAGCTCATTCCGGGCGGCAAGCTCTGCGACCTCGCTCCCACTCTCCTTCATATAATGGACCTTCCGGTACCCGAGGAAATGACGGGACATTGCCTTATCGAAGAAGAATAAGCTCTTGAGGACACATAAAACAGGCGGCGCTTTTCGGCGCCGCCTGCTTGCTTTTTAAAACATTATTTGCTGTTGAGGTAGTTCTCTATACCGTCGGCGACGGCCTTTGCGATCTGCATCTGATAGTTGGGATCCTGCAGCAGCAGCTCCTCGTCGTGGTTGGAGAGGAAGCCGCATTCGATGAGTGCCGAGGGACAGATGGGCTCTCGTACGACCATCAGATTGCCGGTGTATGCGTTCGGACGCGCGTATTCGGAGATCTTCAGGCACTCGGCTATGATCGTCTTGGCAAGGTTTTCGCCCTCGGTCCCGGTCTTATAATGATAGATCCTCGCGCCGCGCACGGACCTGTCGGTCGCAAGCGCGTTCTGATGCACGCTGATGGAGGCGTCGAACATTTCGAGCTTCATCACCTGCTTGCGCCACTTCATATCGGAGTTTTTATCCGACCCGACGGCATAGTCGCCCATACGGGTCATGAAAACGAAGTAACCCTTCGCGGCGAGCTGTTCGGCGAGCATCCTGCCGATCTGCAGGTTGAGGGCTGCCTCGGTTACGTTCGTGTCGATACCGACCGTGCCGCCGTCAAAACCGCCGTGGCCGACGTCGAGAAGGATGACCGTCTCGCTCCTGGGCAGCTGCTTGAGGAGCTCGAGCCTGTCCTTAACGTCCTGGAAGGTGCCCTCCGTCACGCAATAGGGAATTGCCGGATACGGGCTCTGCGGGATGGACGGGTGCATGGGCTGAAGGGGGTTTTGAGTCACGAACGCCGTGGGCTCGGGAACGATCGGCTCGGTCACGGGCGGTTCGGTGTTGAAATGTGCCGTTTCGGGCACGGGAAGCTCCGAGCTGTTGACGTCTATGATCAGCGAGCTCGGCTCCGGCACGTTGGTCGGGGTTATCCCGTTGTTCACAACGCTGGAACACGTGCCCCTCGTAATCAGGCTTGCGATCAGAACGATGACCGCAACGATCAGCACCATGATAACGATAATGAGTATCCGCCTTGTTACATCCTGGTCTCTCACTTGTTTATCTCGCTTTCAACAATTGAATCGGAGGCGGGGCGTTCACGGCCTCGCTCAAAAGACCCGATTTCTACGCTTACTATTATGACAGAAAAGAAGGATAAAATCAATGCCTTTTATGCTCTTTTTTTGCCTGCTCGTGTCGAGTTCCTTCATTATTCCTTTATGAACCGATGTTTTTACTTGCAAAAAATGTCGGATAAAAGCTTTCCCGTGCGCCTATGGATCCTTGCTCTCCGCGCTCTTTACAACAGTATACGGCTTTGATATAATAAGCATATCAAATCAAAGGAGTTTTTCATGGGCATTATTCTCGGCATAGACGTCGGCGGTTCGACTACGAAGATCGTCGGGCTCAACTCCGACGGTTCGCTGATCTCCGCAATGATGGTGCGCGCATACGACCAGATAACCTCTCTGTACGGAGCACTCGGGCACTACATCAATGAAAACAAGCTGTCGCTCAGCGATGTTGAGGATATCTTCGTGACCGGCGTCGGCGCATCATATCTTTCGGGCGATATCTACGGCATACCCACCCACCGCATCGAGGAGTTCTCCGCGATTGCCCGCGGCGGGCTTGCGCTGGCCGGGGCCGATGAAGCGATAGTCGTCAGCATGGGCACCGGCACGGCGTTCGTTAAGGCGGACGGGAAGGGCTATCAGCATATCGGCGGCAGCGGCGTCGGCGGCGGCATGCTGCTCGGCCTTGGCAAAAAACTCTGCAACGCTTCCGACTTCGACAGCCTCTGCTCCATCGCCTCGACCGGAAACCTTTCAAACGTCGACCTGACCGTTGGCGACATTTCAAAGAGCGATATCGAGATGCTCACTTCCGAGATAACCGCCGCGAACTTTGCCAATATCAAGGACAGCGCGACCGACGGCGACCTCGCCCTCGGCCTAATCAACGTGGTGCTGCAGACAATACTGCTGCTCGCTTCGTTCGCCTGCCGCGACGCGTCCACAAAGCGCGTCATACTGACCGGCTCTTTGACCGAGCTTCCCTGGCTGCGCCCGATGCTCGACGTTTTCGCGCTCATCTCCCCCGCCGAGTTCATAATCCCCAAGGACGCTTCCTATGCTACCGCCGTTGGCGCAGCGCTCCATTACAGGGATATGAAATGACATCCGAAACTTTCAAGGCCGCTTGTTAAGAACAGCAAGCGGCCTTTTGAGTATAAAAAGTACACAATCAAACACACAGTCAACAAAAATATCATAGAAAAAAGCCCAGTGTTTGCTGAGCTTTTTAGTGGGAAAGAACGCGTAAAAATGCACCAAAGTATAGAAAGAACGTCCAAAAGTACACCGGACATCTCCATCATTCAATGTCCGCCGGATGCTCTTCATAATACTGTTTTAACCACATTGAGTTTCCGAGTCTTTGCAAGCTGTCCGGGCTGTTTTCTGCTATGAACTTAATGACCCGGAGAGCATTTTTCCTGTCCGGGTAATCGTAAGACATCACTTCCAAGGCATGATGGGCTGCCCATAATCGGATATCCTCATCTTCAGCATTTATTAGGCAAATAAATCTATTTTTCAACTCCGGATACTTTTGCTCGATCCTAGCGGCAATCTTTCTGTTTCGATCAGCAAGTCTATTGCTCTTTCGAACTTTCTTTCGATCGCCGTAATCGTCTAACGAAAGTTTCATGTTCGCAATACTAATCAAATACTCTTCAATTAAATCCATGTTGCTTTCTCCAATTGCCAGTATTATCAAAATATTAGCACATTCGAGTATGCTTTTCAACTGGGGAATAACAGAAGGTCCTTTTTTGCCCAAGCAGACAAAAGGTGTTATCAATGATGCTGCTCCCTTTGGTCGCAATGATGTTTCTCCGCTGCGCTCTGAAATGATGTTGCTCCCTCCGGTCGCAATGATGCGATGTTTGCCCTCATGTGCCGCAGGGATACATCATCAGCGAAGCGGCATCATTGCCGAAGGCACATCATTTGACCGCAAGGGCAAACATCATTCAAAAAGCAGTGATTTGGTAGACAAATCACTGCTTTTTGATGGTGGAGCATAGGGGATTCGAACCCCTGACCTCAACGATGCGAACGTTGCGCGCTACCATCTGTGCTAATGCCCCGTATGCGTTCTTTCGAACAGCATTGGCATTATAATACAAAAAGGCGATTAAAGCAAGTGTCGGAGCGATATCGGGCGTTATATATTTTGAGTGCGGAGAGCTATCTCAGAGTGGATCCGAACAGCAGCGCGCCGGCCGCCGCGGCGAAGATAAGTATCCCCGTTCCGACAACTGCTCTGTAGTTTCCGGTCCGCGCGCAGTGATACATATACAGACCGTTATACGCGACACATGCCGCCGCCAACAGAAGTATAGTCATTTTCGTCCTACCGTTCCTTCGTTAACTTCCTGTGCCCGCGATGTATTCATCGTCGAGATCGAGCTCGGTTTCGAACCGAACCGCGCAGTCCGGATACCGGCTTTTCCAATCGAATCCATAAAACTCGTCCGTATCCGAAAACAGCATCGACGCATACCGTCCCAGCCCCATCGCGTCACAGCCGGACGCTTTGCATTTTTCAAGCACCCGCATAAGCTCCGATTTGATATAAGCGGCAATCGCCTCTTTTTCGGACTCGTTCCAATTTTCGCCGATCCCAATGCCGGCGTCGTATTTGACGGTCACGCCGAGGCGCAACCGGACGGTAAACGCCATTGCATTGCCCGTCCGTTCCGCGGTTATCTTTCGCTTTTTCAGCACTAGGTAGATCGAAGCCTTTCGGCCGTCCTGTTCGAAATCTATCGTCCCCTGCCTGAATTCGCCGCGGACCATATTCATAAAGAGCGTTTCCTCTTCATCAAGAACGCCCGTCATCGTGCCTCCGTCAAAGAGCGCCGCACCTTTTGTCAGGCTTTGCATCCCGCCGATCCTTTCCCCCGCTTCCGCATCCTTGATCGGATCCCGGCCCTGCTTTGCACTGTCCTTCTCGGCGGTATCGGTTATTATCGAACCGTCGTAGTACCCAAGCGGCATAACGGCGTCGAAGCGTCCCTCACTGGCTTCAAAATAGCCGGCTAGGTTGATCGCCGCGATCCGGCCTGTTATACGAACGTCCGATATGATATCATCCAGCATTTTCGCGAGATTCGGCTCGTCGTTCGCGGCAAGCCCGCCTATGTATTCCCGAACGGAGCATCGGGTCACGACGAGAAACGCCGAGGTCCTTATCCTGAGCACGTCGAGCGAAACGTCCGTAAAGTCGTCGATAAGCCCCTTCCTTGCGAGCGCTTCGCCGAATATGATCGCGTGAGTACGGGTGAAATTGAGTTGATGGTCGACGCCCGGTGAGAGCTCGTTTACAGCGTCGAAGATATTGTCGCCCTCGGCCGAAAGGATGATAGCTCCCCCGTTATCGCCCGTCGTATCCCCCGTGCTTTCGCGCTGCACCACGAAGGTCAGCTCGTATTTCTTTTCCGTTCCGAGATCGGCGCCGATCGCCACCACGTAGGCGCATTCGTCTATGCCGATCGGGTTCAGGCAGGCCGAGACCGATGGAACGATCAGGATCGCCGCTGCGATCAAAGCCAGTATCCGTATAACCATGCTATGCCTTTTTCTCAAGCAAAACTCCTTTCTTCGCTGCAGCCAGCGCCGCCGCCAGTATCGGTACGGCCAGTATCCACGTGCCGTTATCGACTATGAACGCTTTCAGTATTCCGAAAGTCTCGTTGCCGCCGTCCGCATCGATAAGTATCAGTATCGCGGTAAGCAGGACTGCTGCCGCCGCTGTCGGACGAACGTCTTTCATTGAAAACAGTTCCGCAGCGAGCTTCGAAGCCGCAAACGCGTGGAACGCTGCCGAAACGATCGATCCTCCGAGCCAGATCATGTGAGCAAGCTTGTCGAGCCGCATCAAGTGAGCCTCGAACAGGTTCAGATGGTTCAGCCTGAAAAGCGGCATATAGACCTTCTCCAGCCCCGCAAACGTGTAGATGAGGCTGAGCGCGAGCTGCGCGGCGAAACAGATCGCACCTGCGGCGATCGCGGCGGTCCTTAATGCGCTCTCCGCTGTTTTCATATCGTTCATGCCGTCCGAAACGATCAGGAAAGCGGTCATGGTAGGAAGAAAAGCACCGATCAGACGAAAGACCTCCGTCAAAATCTCTTTTGGCGCCTTCCCCGGAAACGGAAACAGCCTATACATTCTGAACTCGCTAGAAGCGGAGAGTATCGACGCCGCAAGCACGGCGATAAGGAGCGGCGCAACACATTTCGCCGTCCTTGCGATCGTCTCGAATCCGAATACGCAAAGGATGAACACAGCAGGAAGGATGAACAGCACGAGCCTTTCATAGCTCGCTCCTTCGAAGACCAGGCCGTGCATCGCAAAGACAAATTCCGATGTCGGAAGATAGGCCGAGAAGATCAGCATAATGAAGACGACCGCACCGGGGACGACGGCAAACCGGCCGAACGAAACGGTCAGCAGCTTCACAAGGCTATCTGCGCCGCGCTTTTTCATTGCTCTTAAAACGATGAGCGCGATCATAGCAGAGATAAAAAGCGCTGCGGGAACGGTCAGATACGAACAGTTCCCCGTTTTGTAGAGCCCTCGCGATTCCGCGGTAAACAGCCCCTCCGCCGCAAGCGAGACGGCCGTTATGCTGATCGCTTCCTGTTTGCCTATCCTGCCTGTTTTGATGCTCATTCCGTACCGAGCCTCTTATCGTCGTTCGTGTTCAGATAATCCTCCGCGCGCATATGGCGTCCGAGCCTGCCTCTGAAAACGAACGGCCGTTTTGAGTAGGTCTTCGGCGCGAACGGCGCAAGGAACGGCACGCCGAAGGATTTCATATTCGCCATATAGGCAATAAAGAGAAGCATTGCCGAGGTCATGCCGAGGAGCCCGCCCATCCACGCGGCGAGCACGAACCCAAAGCGGAAATAGGAAGCCGCGATCTGAGTAGAATAATCGGGGATGCAGAGATTGCCGAGCCCCGAGATCGCCACGATTATTAGTATCACGGTGCTTGCGAGATTTGCGGCGACCGCGGCCTGACCGAGGATAAGTCCGCCGATGACGCCTATCGCCTGCCCGACGCTGCCCGGCACGCGCATGCCGGCTTCCCGTATCAGCTGAAAAACGAAGAGGAGCAGCAGCATTTCAAAGGGCAGGGGCTCGAAGACCATCTCCCTTGATTTTATGACCGTGCTCAGTACCTCGGTCGAGAGAAGGCCCTGATGGTACATGGCCAAAGCGATAAAGTAACCCGGCAGCAGTATGGAGATCAGCGCTCCCGCATAGCGCACGGAACGGATCACGCTCCCGAGCGGCCTTCGCATATAGGCGTCCTCCGGACTGCTCATCAGCATGGAAACGGTTATCGGCAGCAGCAGCGCAAACGGACTGCCGTCCGACAGGATCACGACGGCGCCCTGCATCAGCGCGGCCGCCGCCCTGTCCGGCCGCTCGGTAGTCAGCGTCTGCGGCAGAGGAAAGAGCCTGTCGTCCTCAATGAACTGCTCGATCGTGCCCGTGCTTATGATAAACTTCGACGCCGCGCTTTCAAGGCGTTTTTTGACTTCCTTTACCAAGCTTTCGTTGGTAAAACCCTTGCAGTAGATGAGCGCGAGCTTAGTGTTGTTGGCCCCTCCGGCCGGATAGTATCCGACGATAAGATCGTTAGTTCTGACCTGCCGTCTTATCAGCGTTACGTTCGTCTGTATCGCTTCTATAAAGCTTTCCTTCGGCCCGCGTACGATCCTCTCGTTCTGCGGTTCGCTTACCGCGCGCTTCTCATATCCTCGGGTGTCGATGAGTATCGCGCAGCGGCCTTTCCCGGTGATAACGGCCGTTTTTCCGTCCGTTATCGCTTCCCTTATGCGGCTAACATCACTTTCCAGATCGGTTTCGGGAATTGTGATGATCTCCTCCATTATGAACCGCGGATCTCCGCCGCCGTCGTCCTCCGCCGAAAGCAGCGGAGCTATCACGCATTTTGCTATGCTTTCTGCGTCCGCCATACCGCTCATATAGACTATCAGCAGTTTTTTCCCCGAAGGAGTCTTTATATGCCTGAACACGGCGTCCGGATTCTCGTCGGCATTGAATAAAGCCCTGAGCGCTTTTTCCGCGGCGCGCAGCGAACTCGGTATGGGCTTTGAGCGGCCATGCTTCCTGCCGCGTGCCGTTTCATTCCAGCCGCTCCATTTTCGGGGGCTTCCCGGCTCGGTCTCAAGCAGCTCGAAACGGTCGTCCTCCCTGTCGAACCGAAGCTTATCCTCCAGCCAAAGCAGTGCGTTCATTGGTTCTCCTTCCCGAACATGTCCTTTTCGCTTATTATCCGCACGGGAACCCTTTTTATTCGTACGGCGCCGGCTTATTGCGGCTCGTCATTATGGAGTTTTGCCTGCATATGCTTAATAACATAAAGCATGATCGGAGGCATTATATGAAGGTTTATGTGGTTTCGAAAAAGGCTCTCGCGACAGGGCTGATAGTTTTTGCCGTCCTGCTGCTGGCCGTTATACTGACGGTGGTGCTGACGAAGCCGGAAGGCGGCGGTGAGTCTTCCGGCCGCGATGCGCAGGTCAATGCCGATCCGGACGATGATCCGAGCATCGGAGCCAGCGCTAACATCGTGGAGGAATACGAGCTCGAAGTCTTTCCGGGACTGATGAAGGAGCTGCCCGTCTACAGCGTCAGGCGGAGCGATAAGAAGATCGCGCTCACGATAGACGCCGCATGGCAGGACGACAAGACGGAGTTCATCCTCTCCACGCTCTCGGAATACGATATTCCCGCCACCTTCTTCCTCTGCGGATTCTGGGTCAAGGAGCATCCTGAAAAGGTAAAGGCGATCGCGCAGGCCGGGCATGAGATCGGCAATCATTCGATGACGCATCCGCATATGAGCAAGCTTTCTTCATCGGCGATAAAAGCCGAGCTTGACGAATTCGAAAAGGCGATCGAGCCGCTTATCGGCAGGAGAACGAAGCTGTTCAGGGCGCCGTACGGCGAGTATAACGACAACGTCATCAAGACTCTGCGTGAGAACGGTTATGAGGTGATCCAGTGGAATATCGACACGATCGACTGGAAGGAGGAGCGCACCTCCGAGCAGATACTCGATTCGGTGCTGCCCAGGCTCGCGGACGGATCGATCATCCTCTGCCACAACAACGGCTACAGGATAGAGCAGTACCTCCCCGTCCTCATCAGGACCGCTCTTGAACGCGGCTACGAGTTCGTCACCGTCAGCGAGCTGCTGCTTGCAGGCGATACCGTCATCGACGTCAACGGCGTTCAGAAAGCGCTCGATTAACCGCGTCCCGCTCGTATTCAAAGAGCGTTTTTGATAGGATTTTCGGCATATATTATGAGAATCCACCTTTACACTTCTGCGGTGCCGTGTTATAATGTATTATTGTGGATAATGATGTGCACAGCATTTTTGTCCCCAAGAACACGGAGCGGTCCCTGTACCGACTCAGAATAAACGGAGGATAATATGTCAGAACTTATCAAGGTCGAAAACGGAAAAGCTTATCTTTCCATTCATATACCGGGCGAGGACTATACCAATGCCCTCAACGCCGCCTATCGCCGCATTGCCGGCAAGTTCAAGGTGGAAGGCTTCCGTCCCGGCAAAGCGCCGCGCAGGGTCATCGAGCAGCATTACGGCGGCAGCGCTTTCTGGGACAAAGAAATCGACGCGCTCATTCAGAACGCGTATTTCGAAGCGCTGACCGAGCATAAGCTCGTGCCCGAGCTCGATCCCGAATTCGAGATCACCGACTATTCCGAGGAGAACGGCTTGGATTTCAAAGCCAACGTCGTCCTTCGCCCCGAGGTCAAGCTCGGTCAGTACAAGGGTATAGCGGTCCCCAAGGCGGAGTATAATATCACGGATGAGGACGTTGAAGCCGAGATCCTGAAGCGCCGCGAGAACATCTCCTCGACCGAGGACGTTGAAAGGCCTCTCGAGAACGGCGATACCGCCGTCATCGATTTTGCCGGTTTCCTCGGCGACGAGCAGTTTGAAGGCGGCACTGCCGAGGGTTACTCCCTTGAGGTCGGTTCCCACACCTTCATCCCGGGCTTTGAAGAGCAGATGATCGGCATGAATATCGGCGAGACCCGCGATATCAACGTCACCTTCCCCGCGGAATACCATGCGGAGAATCTTGCCGGCAAGGACGTCGTCTTCAAGGTAACGCTCCATTCGCTCCAGACCAAGCACGTTCCCGATTTCGACGAGGATTTCGTTAAGGATACCTCCGATTTCGATACGGTCGAGGAATACAGGGCGAACATCCGCAAGGAGCTTGAGGAGGCCGCCGAGCACCGCGCGAACGAGAACCGCAAGAACGCGATCCTGGAGAAGGCGATCGAAAACGCGACCGTCGAGATCCATGACGACATCATCAAGGAAGAAGTCGATATGCAGATCAAGCGTCTCGACGACCAGATGCATCAGTTCGGCGCCGATCTTAACGGCTACCTTCAGTACGCCAACCGTACGCTCGAGCAGCTGCGCGGCGAATATGCCGACAGCGCGAAGCGCAACCTCAAGGCGCAGTACGTGCTTCTCTCCATCATCGAAGCCGAGGATATCAAGCCCACCGACGACGATTACCGCTCTGTCATCCATAACGCCGGCCACGAACAGGGTCAGCACTGGGATGATGAGAAGATCAGCGCCGAGCTTGAGAAGAACCGCTCGAAATACGCAAGCCAGGCTCTCTTCGAGGCCGTTATCCGCTTCGTTACGGAAAACGCCGTTGAAGCCTGATCACCCCGCTGCGGCGCGCTTTAGGTACGCCGGAAAACCGATCCCGGAGGTCATTATGAGCACGCTTATCCCTTTCGTCATTGAGCAGACCAACAAAGGCGAACGTTCCTACGACATCTACTCCCGCCTGCTGAAGGACCGTATAATCTTTCTCGGTTCCGTGATCGACGATGACGTCGCCAATCTCGTTATCGCCCAGATGCTGTTCCTTGAAGCCGACGATCCCGATAAGGACATCTATCTTTATATCAACAGTCCCGGCGGCAGCGTCAGCGCGGGCCTCGCGATCTACGACACTATGCAGTACATCCGCTGCGAGGTATCTACGATCTGCATCGGCCTTGCGGCCTCCATGGGCGCCCTGCTGCTGGCGGCCGGCGCGGACGGCAAGCGCAAATCGCTTCCCAACAGCGAGATCATGATCCACCAGCCCCTGGGCGGTATGCAGGGTCAGGCAAGTGATATCAAGATCCATGCCGAGCAGATCCTGCGCACCCGCAGCAAGCTCAACGAGATCCTCGCAAAGCGCACCGGCAAGAGCGTGGAGCAGATCGCTCTCGATACCGAGCGCGACAATTTCATGACCCCCGAACAGGCGCTCGAATACGGTATCATCGACGAGATCGTTCCTCCGAAGCGCTGAAAGAAGACTTTTTAACACCGAAAGGAGCCCGCTTCCTTAAAGGCGGCGGGCATGGTCAATCCGTTTTATGGCAAAACGCACTGAAAACGAAGAAATCAAATGCTCATTCTGCGGCAAGAGCAGGCATGAGGTCGAGCGCATCCTTGCAGGACCCGGCGTCTATATCTGCAACGAATGCGTCGAGGCTTGCAATGAGATGATTCGCGACGACCTCGCATACAGGGACAACGAGCCCTCCGACGTCGCCGATCTTCCCAAGCCGATGGAGATAGTTGCCGCGCTCGACGATTACGTCATCGGTCAGGAGCATGCGAAGAAGACGCTTGCCGTTGCTGTTTATAATCACTATAAGCGCATCTACGCTCCGAAGACCAAGGTCGAAGCGGAGCTCGGCAAGAGCAACATCGTCATGCTCGGGCCTACCGGCTGCGGCAAGACGCTGCTCGCCGAGACCCTCGCCCGCATACTGGACGTTCCGTTCGCCGTTTCCGACGCGACCGCGCTGACCGAGGCCGGCTACGTCGGCGAGGACGTGGAGAACATCCTGCTCAAGCTTCTGCAGGCCTGCGATTTCGACATCGAGCGCGCTCAGAAGGGTATCATCTACATCGACGAGATCGACAAGATCGCCAGAAAGAGCGAGAATCCTTCCATCACGCGCGACGTTTCCGGCGAAGGCGTGCAGCAGGCGCTGCTCAAGATCCTTGAGGGCACCGTCGCTTCCGTTCCCCCGCAGGGCGGCAGGAAGCATCCGCATCAGGAGTTCATCCAGATCGACACGACCAACATCCTCTTCATCTGCGGCGGCGCTTTCGCGGGCATCGAAACGATCATCCAGAAGCGCACCGGCAAGAAGAACATGGGCTTCGGCGCGGATATCCAGTCCAACATCAAGAAGGACATCGGCGAAACTCTGAAGGACATCCTGCCCGAGGATCTGCTCAAATTCGGTCTTATCCCCGAATTCATCGGCCGTGTTCCGATCATCGTCACGCTCGATCAGCTCAGTGAGGAGGCTATGATCAGCATCCTTACCCAGCCTAAGAACGCGCTCGTCAAGCAGTATCAGCGCCTGTTCGAAATGGACGGCGTGGAGCTCGAATTCGAGCCCGAAGCGCTCGTGGAGGTCGCGAAGCTGACCATCAAGCGCAACACCGGCGCCCGCGGCCTCAGGGCCATCCTCGAGGACATCATGCTGCCCGTTATGTATGAGACGCCTTCGAGGCACGATGTTGAGAAGGTCATCATCACCCTTGCTTCCGTTCAGAAGACCGAGCCGCCGAAGTACGTCTATAAGCAGACCGCAAGGCACGAAGACAATATCGCCTGAAGAGGTTTACCATGAAGATCATCCGCTGCGCCGTAAACGGCGTTCCCCGCTATGCAGTGCTTGAGGAGGGCAGCGTACGCCTGCTCGCGCATGAGCCCTACAGCTCCGTCGAATTCAGCGGAGAGACCCTCGGCATTGCCGAGGTCGAGCTGCTTCCCCCCGCAGAACCCTCCAAGATCGTCTGCATCGGCAAGAACTACAAGGCCCATGCCGACGAGATGGGCGAAGGCCAGCCGCCCGAGCCCGTGCTCTTCATCAAGCCCAACACCTGCATCGTTGGCCACGGCGACAACGTCGTCTACCCCGCCATCAGCCACCGGCTCGATTTCGAAGGCGAGCTCGGCGTGGTGATAGGCAAACGGGCTTCGCACGTTGAAAAGGGACATGCCCTCGAATACGTCTTCGGCTACACCTGTCTCAACGACGTCACCGCGCGCGATATCCAGAAATCGCCCACGCAGGGCACGCAGTGGACGCGCGGCAAGGGCTTCGACACCTTCTGCCCCATCGGGCCGCATATCGAGACCGAGCTCGATCCCTTCCATGCGGATATCAAAACGCTGCTCAACGGCGAGGTCAGGCAGAGCTCCAACACGGCGCTCATGACGCACGACGTCGACAGCCTCATCTGCTTCATCACCGAGGGCATGACGCTGCTGCCCGGCGATATCATCGCCACCGGCACCCCCGAGGGTATCGGGAGCATGCAGCGCGGCGACACGGTCGAGGTAGTGATCGGCGGTATCGGAACGCTCACCAATCATATCATTTAAAAACGATCCCCCGGCTGTTCTCCGGGGGATACTTATAGATCATGGACGGACTTACGTTAGCGGCTTCCGTTGCGGAGCTCCAATGCCTTATAGGCGGACGCATAGAGAAGATCCAGCAGCCCGAGAAATACGAGCTGCTTCTTTCGGTGCATACGCCGGGCGGCTCGAAGAAGCTGCTGCTCTCCTCCTCCTCGGAAAACTGCCGGATACATCTTACCGATGAGAAGCGCGTTTCGCCTATCGACGCGCCGAATTTCCTGATGCTGCTTCGCAAGCATCTGACCGGAGCGCGCATCCGTGCGATCGAGCAGCCGAACCTTGACAGGATCGTGCTTTTGCAGCTCGACGCCTTTACCGAGCTGCACGACAGCGCGAGCTTCACCCTCGCCTGCGAGATCATGGGGCGCTATTCGAACATCATCCTTGTTGACGCCGAAGGCGTCGTTTTGGATGCGATCAGGCGCGTTTCCCCCGGCATGAGCAGCGTTCGGCTCGTGCTCCCGCGTGTAAACTACGAGCTTCCCGCCGTTCAGGAAAAGCTCGACCCGAGGCAGGCTTCGCCCGAGCAGCTCGAGGAAAAGCTTATCGATTCGGAGCGCCCCGACAAAGCGCTTTCGGCCTTGCTCTACGGGCTCTCCCCCACCGTCGCGGGTTTTCTTATCGAGTATGCCGAATCGAGGCTCCGCTTTGCGTTCGGTGAGGAATATGCTTCCGTTTGTTCCGGCAAAACGCGTATGGCGAGTGAGCTGTCCGCCGAGATACTTTCGTTCTATGACGATCTGCTCTCTTGCCGCGAAAAGGCCTGCATACTCCAGCGCGGCAGTAAGCGCATCCTTTTGCCCTTTACGCCCGAGCCCGTTCTTGACGACAGGATCGAGAGCTTCGATTCGGTCTCGGCGGCCGCCGAAGAGTTCTATCGGCTGCGGGCTCAGGATGAAAGCGTCAAGCGCAGAACCGCTTCCATCGACAAGGTGCTGACCAACGCGATCCAAAGGCTTGAGCGCAAGCTGGACCGCTTCTCGCTGTCGATCGGCGATGAAGACGAGATCGAGCGCCTCAAGCTCTGCGGCGAGCTGCTGACGGCCTATATGTATGCTGTCCCCTCGGGAAGCAGGGAAGCGACAGTTGAAAACTACTATCTCGACCCGCCCGCGCCCGTCTCCATTCCCTTGGATCCGACGCGCAGCGCGGCCGAGAATGCCCAGCAGTATTATAAAAAATACAGGAAGGCGAAGTCCGCGCGGGATATCGCCACGGTGAAGTATAAGGAGACGAAGGAAGAACTTGAATATCTAAAGGGCGTTTATTCCGATCTTTCGGGCTGCGTGACCGATTCCGATTTCGACGAGATCCGAAACGAATTGATGCTCGGAGGCTATATCCACGTTCGCTCTAACGCCGCAAAGCAGTTTAAACTGCCTCCGGCGAAGCCCCTGCATTTCATCTCCTCGGACGGCACGGATATCTATGTCGGCAAAAACAACACGCAGAACGACAGGCTGACCTTCAAGACCGCGGCAGCCGACGATATCTGGCTGCATACCAAGGATATCCACGGTTCGCACGTCATAATCAAGGCGCTGAGGAAGGAGATCGGCGATGAGACCCTGCTCGAGGCCGCCGAGCTTGCCGCGTACTATTCGCAGGCGCGCAGCTCCTCGGCCGTGCCGGTCGACTATACCCGCCGCAAATTCGTGCACAAGCCCTCGGGGGCAAAACCCGGAATGGCAATCTATACGAATAACCGAACCCTGTACGTCACCCCGAGCGAAAGGACGCCGGAAAAGCTGAAAAAAGGCAAATGATCCCAGTATGGAAAAGAGCGGTACGCCGCTCTTTTTTCATGCGAGAATGTTTCTGACTTCTCCGACCGAATCGCCGAAAAGCGCGATATTGATCGCGTCCGCAATTATGCCCGACATATCCTCGATTATCGAATCGATCTCCTTCGGGGTCACTATCAGCCCGTCGAAACGGTCGTCCGGCTCCGTTTCCGCCGGTACGCTGTATCCCGGCCGGCTTTCGATGATATCCCTTGCGATGGTCGAGGCGCGCACGACTGTGGGCACGCCTATCGCTATCACTGGCACCCCTAGCGTTCTTTCGGAGACGTCCTCCCGTCGGTTGCCTACGCCGGAGCCCGGTGTTATACCGCTGTCCGACAGCTGTATGGTGCTGCTTATCCTTTCCGCGCGCCTCGATGCGAGCGCGTCCACGGCGATGATGCAGTTCGGATGCGTCCTTTCGGTCACGCCCTTAATGATATCCGTCGTTTCGACGCCCGTCATGCCTAGCACGCCCGGCGCGATGGCCGCCACGGAAGGCACGCCGGCACTGAACGCCTCCGGGATATAGCGCTTAACGTGCCGCGTAACGTAAACCTTTTCCACCGTTCTCGGCCCGAGCGAGTCCGGAGTGACCGCCCTGTTGCCGAGGCCTACAACGAGGATGCACGCGGATTCGACGCCGAACCTAAGAAGGCTTTTAAGCTCCGCTCCGAGGCGCGCGGAGACCGCCCTGAAAAGCTCCTGCGGCCGGGCGGAAAGCGCGTCGGCTTCGAGAGTGATATAGTTTCCCATGGCCTTATTGACCTTCTTTGCCGCGCTTTCGGTAAAGATGCCGACTCGCTTTATCAGTATTTCGCCGTCGGTCTCCTCCTTTTCGCTTATCCCCTCGATATCGGGGTCGAGCTCCCTGAGCTCCGCCGCAAGGTCGGTATAGATACCTTCCATTTCAGTCCTCCGCTTTTGATACTCTTATTCTGCCGCAATGAGCGTAAAATACTACATGCCGCACTCGGGAATTCAAATATATTGACGGTTTTTCAATAATTGCTCTTGCAAGTTGAAAACGGCGGTGCTATAATAATAATGTTTGAGTACTAACAAGGAGGTGAACCGATTTGGCAAACATTAAGTCAGCAATGAAGCGCGTTCTGATCAGCCGCGAAGAGAATATGCGTAACCGCATGATCCTCTCCTCCACCAAGACCGCTATCAAGAAGTTTGACAAGGCTTTGGAGTCTAACGATGAAGCTGCGATCGAGAAGGCATATACCGATGCAGTCAGCATGGTAGACAAAGCTGTCACCAAGGGCGTTATCCATAAGAACGCAGCCAATCGCAAAAAGGCTCAGCTTGCAAAAAAGCACGATGCCAAATAAGGTTTATCGCATTTGATCGACCATAAAATAAGACCGGCCCCATAGAATCAGGGTCGGTCTTTTAGTATGCTTTTCACTTTTTCAGCCTGCTCCAATCGAACCCGAGCATAGCGGCTTCGGCGGCTTCGGCGGGGTCCTGCTCGCCCGAAAGCTTGTTGTACATGATGAGGGTGAACCTGCCGAGCAGCTGCTCAAGATCGGCTCTTGAAAACTTCGACGCGGACTTCGCCGCCATCTCGTTTGCGAAGCGGCTGCCCTCGAACTTAGCCGCCGCCTGCGCGGGCGACAGTCCCTGCTCCATAAGGAGCTTTTGCTGCAGCATCAGGCGGAACCTCGATTCGAGGAAGCCCACTATCTGACCCGGTGCCTCGCGGCTTTCATTGAGCAGCTTGTTGAGCTCCCTCATACCGTCGTTTACATTTCCTCCGATGAACTTATCGAGCATCAGGAAGCTCTTGGTTTCGATATTGCCGATAACGTCCTTCCTTATCAGCTCCTCGCTTATCGTGCCGCCCTTGCCGACGCGGTCGATCAGCTTTTGAAGCTCGTTCCTGACGTTCGACATATCCGTTCCGACCGTCTCTATAAAGAGCTTTGCATCCCTGTTTTCAAGCTTGACGCCCTGCCTTGATGCGGTCTTGACGCACCACCTGAGCGCCTCCCCCGCCGTCGCCGTATCGAAAAGCACCTCGCGATCGGCGGCGGCAAAGTATTTGAGCAAGGCCGAGGTATTCGCGAGTTTCTCCTTAAAGCAGAGGAAAAGGACCGTCGACGGAGACATTTTCGGCAGGTATTCCAGTAAAGGCTTGCTGTCGGAAGCCTTGGCAAGGCCGTATGAAACGACGAGCGTTTTATTTGAAAACAGGGGCAGCGTTTCGCAGGCCGTTGTCAGCGCCTCGGTATCCGGCTCGCGGAGTACTGTCAGATTGAAAGGACTCAGATCCTCGGGTATCAGCATTTGGGCCGACTTTATCGCGGCGTCCATGAAGAAGCCTTCGTCGCCGTGCAGCAGATACGCGCCGTCGATCTCCCCTTTATTTATCAGTTCCGAGAATCTCTCTTTTTTCATACAGCAATACCTATAACGTAGACGGCCGTGAACAGGGTTAGCAGTGAAACGGCTATGACCGCCCTCCTTCTGAGCGGAAGCAGCGTGTACTCCGATAGACAGAACAGCATGATAAGCCAGATGATCACCGCCGCGATCGGGCAGGGAGCGAATTCCGCAGTCGCAAGCGGAAGCTTGTTCATCAGGTCCATGAACCTTTCACAAACGAACAGGATCGCCCTTGGGACGACGGCTATCACCTGCGCCGCGGGAAGGAATATGAATGCGGCCGCGGTCGCGATCAGGCCGAGCACCACGACGGCCGCGAACAGCGGGATCGCCACGAGATTCGTTATGACCGTATACGGCGAAAAGCTGCTGTAATACCTCAGCTGCAGCGCGAAAGTGCCCGCGACCGCAGCCGTGCTCGCCGCCGCGGCCGATGCTATGCCGCGAGGGATACGGATCCTTTGCCCGAATTCACCGAGCGAGCGCGCAAGCAGCGCTATACCGAAGCATGCGGCAAACGAAAGCCTGAATCCGACGGAATAGAGCTGGTACGGCTCGAACACGAGGATCAGCACCGCCGCGGTGCCGAGCGACGAAAGCATATCGCTCTGCCTGCCGAGGCAGTCGGCCAGCAGCACGAAGAACATCATGATCGCCGCGCGCACGAAGCCCGGCGCGTAGGCCGCAACGGTGCAGTAGACGAGCATCGCGATGCTCGTGACAACGAGCCTTAAGAGTTGCCTGCGCCGCGGTATCAACATCGTGATGCACGACGCGGCTATGCCCATGTGGAAGCCCGATATCGCGAGCAGATGCGCCGTTCCGGCCAGCCTGAAGACCGAATAACGCTCCTCCCCTATCTCCTGCTTGTTCCCGAGGATCAGCGCGGAGAAGATTCCGGCGTCGCTCTCGAATACTGCCGAAATACGTCTTTCGGCAGCCTCCCTGACGCCCGAAACGAACTCCGTAAAAGGAGCGTTGCGGCTTGAAAGGACCGCAGCCGAATCCGACCTTGCGATGCATCCGACGCCCGAAGCGAGCTTGTTCTTAAGCTCATCGTAGGTGCCGAAGCGCTTTGACGGAAGCCTTGCATAGGCGCTGCTCTCTATCCTGTCGCCGACCTTCGCATCGGCCTGCTTCAAAGTCAGTTCCGCCCGTTTATTGATGCTTTCACCGTTGAGCGTGACGTTTTTGAGAACCAGCACGGGCCCTTCGTCGCCTCTGCGGCAGTCGACGACCGTTCCTTGAAGCGTATATATCCCCGCTGTGAATTCGGTCGGGAGCGAAAGCACGGCGAGCAGAAGGCCCAGCGCGGCCAGCAGGATGAACGGAACTATGCGCCTGTACCTGAGAATGAATGAGACCGCCGCCGAAACGATGAGCACCGAGGCGATTATCACGGCGCCGAGGGGTTCCAAAAGACCCGCCGCCGCTATGCCGAGCATCAGCGCAAGCGCCGCCGCAAACATCGGGCGGTGGTTGAACAGCCTCTGCCTCGTTTCGGGAGCCGACTCCATTCCTTACAGCACGACCGCCATCGCTTCGATCTCGACGAGCGCACCGGCGGGCAGCGCCGCGACTTCCACGCAGCTCCTTGCCGGGAAGGGCTCGGGGATCAGCATGCCGTAGAGCTTGTTGACCTGCGCAAAATCGGCCATATTCTTAACGAAGACCGTCGTCTTTACGATGCCCTGCAGGGACGAACCGGCCGCTTCGAGCACGGCTTTGAGGTTGGTGATAGCCTGCACGGTCTGTGCTTCAACGCCCTGGACCAGCGCGCCGGTATCGGGATTGAGGCCGATCTGACCGGAGGTGAATACCATCTTGCCGACCTTTACGGCATGGCTGTAGGGACCGATCGCCTGGGGTGCATTCTCAGCATTGACTACCTGTTTCATCTGTTTATCCTCCAAATTTTCATTTATTGAATGACTTCAGTCATTGTTTGCTTTTCCTGCTGCGGGTTTTCGTGTTTTTCAAGCGTTCCGATAATATCGCGGTTCCAGAGTATAAGGGCGTTTTCGCCGGTGTCGCTGTAATACCTGCGTCTGACGCCGACCTTTTCAAAGCCGAGCGAGGCGTAGAGGTTCTGCGCCTTGAAATTGAACTCGCGCACCTCGAGCGTCATGCACGAGGCGCCGCGGCGGCGGGCCTCACGCATCATGGCGAGGATTATGTTCGTTGCCACATGCCTGCGCCTGAACTCGGGCACAACGGCGATATTCGTCATATGCGCTTCGTCGAACAGGATCCAGGTGCCGGCGTAGCCGACGATCTTCCCCTCCGCTTCCGCGACGACGTAATAGGCCACGTCGCTGTTGCGCGTCAGCTCGCCGATCAGCGATTCGACGCTCCAGGGCTGGGAGAAGGTCGCGCATTCTATCAGGTAGACCTGTTCGATATCGGAAAGCGTCATCTCTCTGAAGATTATCTCAGTTTCCATTATTGACCTCCATCATGGAGCAGCATGCGGTGACGGCATACACCCTTGCGGCTCCCCTGCGTTTGAGCTCCGCAGCGCATTCAAACAGGGTCGCGCCCGTGGTCCTTACGTCGTCGACGAGAACGATAGAAAGCCCGCTGACGGCATCGGAAGCGCGGAAGGCATGCTTAACGTTCTTTAGGCGCTCCTTTTTCGTCATTCTCGCCTGCTTTGGCGTATCCCTCAGCCTTTCAAGCAGCTCGGTGCGCACTGGGTGCGGGTACCGCTCGGCCAGCGCGTTTGCGATTATCTCGCTCTGATTATAGCCGCGCTTCCTCTGGCGCTTCGGGTGCAGCGGCACGGGAACGAAGCAGTCGAAGCTCCAGCTCTCCGGGATGCGGATATAGTGCGTCAGGAACTCCTTTTTATAGACCGCGCCGTTATACTTGAACGGTATCATCGCGCGCCTTGCGACGTCGTTATACTGCATACCGGATACGAAGCCGTCCACGCCCTGTATCCCGGCGGTCTCGGGTACGAACAGCACCTTGCTTTCGCACTCGCTGCAGACGCCGTGATCGTTGACGATCGCCTCGCGTCCGCATGAATGGCATTTCAAATGCTGCGGCAGCAGGATATCGAGTATCAGCTTTTTCAGCTCCGCCTTATTCACGCGTCGATTTCCTTCCGCTCGGTAAGGAATGCGCAAAGCGCGCTGTAACGCTTGCGGACGTTCGTGTTGCGGATCATCCTTTCAACGCAGTCCGCCGTGCCGAGGATGAAGACCCTGTCCCTTGCCCGGGTTATGGCCGTGTAAAGTATGTTGCGGTTGAACAGCATGTTCGGGCCGCTGACAAGGGGCAATACTACGCAGGGAAATTCGCTGCCCTGGCTCTTGTGGACCGAGATGCAGTAGGCGAGCTCAAGCTCCTCGAGCTGGGTGAAGTTATAATCCGCCTGGCGCTCGTCGTCAAAAAGCACGGTCAGGAATTTGTTGGTGTTGTCTATCTTCAAAACGGTGCCGATATCGCCGTTGAAGACGCCGGTACCCTCCGAATCGAGCTTGCCCTTAGTGCTCTTCGTCCACTCAAGGTCGTAGTTGTTGCGGATCTGCATGACGCGGTCGCCCTCGCGGAAGACCGTGTCGGAAAAGCTGACCTCGTGCTTTCGGACCGACGGCGGGTTGAGCTCCTGCTGCAGCCTCGCATTGAGGTTGAATACTCCGAGCAGGTTCGATTTCATCGGGGAAAGCACCTGCAGCTCGTTCGATTTGCCGAGGAAGGCGTAGTCGCCCGCAAGATTGAGCACGGAATTGAGCGCGACGTCAACTGTCGGACAGTCGTAAAACTGGAAGTCGTCCTCCTCGCGGTCGAGCACGGGCATCCTGCCGCCGTTGACAAGGTGCGCGTTCGTGACTATGCGGCTCCTGCCCGCCTGGCGGAAGATCTCGTTGAGGCGGATGACCGGAATGACGTTTGAGGATACGACGTCCTTAAGGACGTTGCCGGGTCCGACCGACGGGAGCTGGTCGACGTCGCCCACCATGATGAGCCGCGTGCCGGGGCTGATCGCCTTGAGCAGCGAATGGAACAGCGGGATATCGACCATCGACATCTCGTCGACGATAATTGCGTCCGTTTCGAGCGGATAGTCCTCGTCATGATTGAACTTTTCGGTCTGGGCATTGTATTCGAGCAGCCTGTGGATGGTCCTCGCTTCCCTGCCCGTAGTGTCGGTTATGCGCTTCGCGGCACGCCCCGTGGGGGCAGCAAGCTCGTATTCCATAGCCTGCGATTCGAGCAGGTCTATTATAAAGCGAAGTATCGTGGTCTTGCCCGTTCCCGGGCCGCCGGTGACCACGAGCACGCCCTCGGTCATGCTGGTCTTTACCGCGTCGCGCTGCGCCGAAGCGAGCTTTGCGCCGAACTTCTTTTCAAGCTTTGAGATCGCATCGTCGATGTCGAACAGGGGCATCGGCGCGACGGAATCGATTATGCCCGAAAGCAGGACCGCGGAATCGAGCTCGAGGAAATGCATCGATTTAAGAAAGACGTATTCGGTACCGTCGATCTGCTTTCTTGCAAGCTCGTTGTTGAGGATCATGTTCTCGGTCACGGCGGATACGGTCTCGTGATCGATGCCGAGCACGTTGTTCGCCGCGAACATCACGAGCGTATCGAGCGGCAGGCAGGTGTTGCCCTCGGAGGCCGCGAAGGAGAGCGCGTATTTGATTCCGGCGCAGATGCGGAAGGTCGATTCGCGCTCGAAGCCCGCCTCGGCCGCGATCTTGTCGGCGGTCTTAAAGCCGATATTCTCGATATCGTCGATCAGCTTATAGGGATTGCGGCGAACGATCTCAACGCAGTTTTCACCGTAGAGCTTATAGATCCGCATCGTCATATTGAGCGACAGGCCGAGCTGCTGCATCCCCATAACTATGTTCTGCATGCCGATCTTTTCGCGGTAGGATTCGGTTATCGTCTTAAGCTTCTTGGGACCGATGCCGCTGATTTTCAGCAGTTCCTTAGGAGAATCCCTTATGATATCGAGCGTTTCCGCGCCGAAGCGGTCCACGAGCAGCCTTGCGGTGGAGCGTCCTATGCCCTTGATAAAGCCGCTTGAAAGGTATGCCATGACCTGATCGACCGAGGTCGGCAGCTCGATCCTGAACGAGCTGACCTTGAGCTGCGGCCCGTAGAGCGGGTGCTCGGACCAGCTGCCGTTGCAGACGACGGTCTCCCCGACGTTGACTCCGGGCATGGCGCCGACGGCAATGACCTGCTCCCCCTCCTTGTTTTCAAGGGTAAGCACGGTCCAGCCGTTGTCGTCGTTCCTGTATTTGATGTTTGTTACGGTGCCGCTCAGTTCCATTCGATGATCCCGGGATCTTACTATCTTGTTTATATTAGCACATTTTGCTTCAAATGGCAATGACGGTGTCGGCCATATGCTTCACTTCTAAAATATACCGGATTTACAATTGCTTTTTTTCGTTTTTGATACTATACTGAGCACATAGTAAAGAGAGGCGCAATATGGCTGTCACTATCAAGGATATGAAAGTCGGCTCGCATGCCGTTATAACGAAGGTCGGAGGAACCGGCGCGCTCCGGCAGCATTTTCTCGATATGGGCGTTATCCAGGGCACCGAGGTCAGCGTCGTCAAGCTCGCTCCGATGGGCGACCCGCTGGAGCTGCTCATCCACGATTATAAGCTAACGCTTCGGCTCTCCGAGGCGGCTCAGATCGAGGTCGAGCCCATCGACGGCAGGAGCAGTGCCGCTCATGCCCGGATCCTTAAGCGCAACGCGCCGCATCCCGGACTCGGTGAAGGCGGCAAGTTCCATACCAAGGAGGACGAGGACCCGCTTCCCGAGGGAACGGTCATCAGCTTTGCGCTCGTCGGCAATCAGAACAGCGGCAAGACCACGCTCTTCAATCAGCTAACCGGCTCCAATCAGCACGTGGGCAATTTCCCGGGCGTGACCGTGGACAGGAAGGACGGCCCGATCAAGGGGCAGCCCGGTACGCTCGTTACGGATCTTCCCGGCATCTATTCGATGTCGCCCTATTCGAGCGAGGAGATCGTTTCACGTAATTTCGTACTCAACGACAAGCCCAAGGGTATAATCGATATCGTCGACGCGACGAACATCGAGCGCAACCTGTATCTGACGATGCAGCTGCTCGAGATGGACGTGCCCACCGTCGTTGCGCTCAATATGATGGACGAGGTCAATTCAAACGGCGGCACCATCGATGTAAACACGATGGAGTCCATGCTCGGCGTGCCCGTCATTCCGATCTCGGCCGCGAAAAACCAGGGTGTAAACGAGCTTATCGACCACGCGATACACGTTGCCAAATACCAGGAAAAGCCGCTGAGGCAGGATTTCTGCGACGATAACGACAACGGCGGCGCCGTGCACCGCTGCATACATGCGATCAGCCACCTTATCGAGGACCATGCCGTCTCCGCCGGCCTGCCGCTTCGATTCGCCGCAAACAAGGTCATCGAGGGCGATAAGATGATAATCGACCAGCTCAAGCTCGATCAGAACGAGAAGGAGATGGTCGAACACATCATCCTGCAGATGGAGAAGGAACGCGGGCTCGACCGCGCCGCAGCCATCGCGGATATGCGCTACGCTTTCATCGAGAAGGTCTGTACGGCGACGGTAAAGAAGCCGCACGAGAGCAAGGAGCGCATCCGCAGTGAAAGGATAGATAAGGTCCTGACCGGCAAATACACGGCCATTCCCGCCTTTATCGGGATCATGGGGCTCGTGTTCTTCCTGACCTTTGAGGTCATCGGCAAGTTCCTTCAGCAGCTGCTCGAGACCGGCATCGACGCGCTCAGCGCGCTTGTTGAACGGGGTCTCGTCGCGGCAAACGTCAATGAAGTCGTCCGCGGGCTGATAATCGACGGCATATTCGCCGGGGTCGGAAGCGTCGTCAGCTTCCTGCCGATCATCGTGACGCTGTTCTTCTTCCTGTCGCTGCTTGAGGACAGCGGCTATATCGCCCGTGTCGCATTCGTGATGGACAAGCTGCTTCGAAGGATCGGCCTTTCCGGGCGCAGTATCGTGCCGATGCTTATAGGCTTCGGCTGCACCGTTCCGGCGGTCATGTCCACAAGGACCCTGCCGAGCGAACGCGACCGCAAGATGACGATACTGCTCACGCCCTTTATGAGCTGCACCGCGAAGCTCCCCATCTACGCGTTCTTCGTGAACACCTTCTTCCCCTCGCATCGCGCGCTGATCATGATCGGCCTGTATGTGCTCGGCATCGCGGTGGGCATTCTGACGGCGCTGCTGTTCAAGCGCACGCTCTTTAAGGGCGAGGCGGGACCTTTCGTCATGGAGCTGCCGAACTATCGCATGCCCTCGGCCAAGAACGTCGTTCAGCTGCTGTGGGAGAAGGCAAAGGATTTTCTCACCCGTGCCTTCACGGTCATTCTGATCGCAACGATCGTCGTTTGGCTGCTGCAGAGCTTCGACCTGCATCTCAATCTCGTTTCCGATTCGCACAGCAGCATCCTCGCCAAGCTGTCGGGCCTGCTCGTGCCGATCATGAAACCCATAGGCCTCGGCGACTGGAGGATCTGCACCTCGCTTATCAGCGGCTTTATGGCGAAGGAGAGCGTTGTATCGACGCTTGAGATACTGTTCGTTGACGGTATCGCCGAGACGCTTTCCACCTTGAGCGCTATCTGCCTGCTGATCTTCTCGCTGCTCTACACGCCCTGCGTGGCAGCGATAGCCTCCATACGGCGTGAATTAGGCGCCAAATGGGCGTTCGGCGTCATACTGTGGCAATGCGCGATAGCCTGGATCTGCGCGCTTATCGCGCATACGATAGGGCTTTTGATAGGTCTTATCGCCTGAAATGCAAAACTTAACGAAGCGCTGCTTTATCGGCCGCGCCTCGTTTTTATATGTTTGATCCTATTATTCTATCGGACCGTCATAGTCCGATATGCCTCCGATGCTTCGGACCTTCGTGTAGCCGATCATCCCGAGCGCCGCTGCCGCGCGGCCGGCTCTCGCACCGCTGAGGCAGTAGATGAAGATCGGAGCGTCGTAATCGTCGATCTCATCCTCTATGCTGCGAAGCGAGGATACGGGGATGTTTACGGCTCCCGGGATATGCCCCGCACGGTATTCCTCCGGCTCGCGCACGTCGATCAGATGCGCGCCCTCCGTTGACCGAAAAGCCCTGAGCCCTTCATTTATATCGTTCTTATGAAAGAAATCTGAAAGCTTCATCGTCAGTTATTGTCGATGGAACGGAGCGCTTTGAGCCAGTCCACGATGGTGCCGTTTTCAAGCAGGCCCCACAGGATACCCGGGCAGTAGTTCTCCTGCTCGAGTGCAGTGCTGAAACGGTTTAGTATCGGCGCGGCTTCATCGCCTGCGCGCATGTATTCGGGATGCGTTTCAAGAAGCGTGGACAGCGACTCAATAAAGCGCCACACAACGTCCCAATACTCTACGCTCGGCGACTTCATGTTCTCGATCATCGGCCCGCAGGCCCGTTCATCGATCGACCATGCGCCTAATTCACCGCTCTCAAGGGCGCCGATGAACTTCGTTAAGCTTTCGAACCTTTTCATTGGTACCTCCATTCTGCTTTTTTTGCATGCAAAGTGTTTTTTCCTGTATTCCCGAATCTCTGTTTATATATTATACACTTTTTCATTGTGTCTTTCAATAGCCTATTCCGTATTTTTTGAAAAAAATATGCTCCTTTTTACGGAAAAGAGAGGCTTTGAGCCTCTCTTTTGCAGATATTCGGTTTTTGAAAGCTTATTCCGCCTGTTTCTTTTGGCCGATCTTTGCGGTCAGTTTGAACACCATCGGGTAGATCGCGATGACCGTGAAGATGACAATTGCGTAGCGGAGCGTTCTTACGATGTGGGACGCCATCGACCCGTCGGAAAGGAATTCGGATGAGAACGGCAGCTTAAGCAGGTAGTTCATGCCGAAATACACAGCTCCCCCGCCGACAACGCGCAGGATCGCTCTGATGGGATTCCTCGTGTTCTCGAAGTTGACGAACCTTTCCTCAAAGCTCTCCGCAAACGCGTAGCCGATGATCATGCCGAGCGATGAGAAATAGGCGTTGCTGTTGCTTAAAAAGAAGGTCGGGATCGCAGGCGCGATCAGGATAAGGTAGAGCAGCCACTTATGCTTTATCACTTTGCTGAGCGCGGGCGCGATTATTATCGCGAGCAGACCGAGGATCCATCCGGCGAAAACGTCCGTAGGATAATGCGCGCCGACGGCGACCCTTGAAAAGCCGCAGAGCAGGGGAAGCAGGATCGCCGGAAGCAGCGCCCACCACTTTTTCAGCCAGACGCCGATGGAGCCGAAGACCGCGACGGCGTTCGCGCTGTGACCGCTCGGGAAGGAATAGCCCTGAGCCGCGACGTCGTATATGTCCGCACTGTTGTCGACCTTGCGAAGCAGGTCGATCTTATCGCTTGCATAGTACGGTCGAAGACGGAGCACGACGTCCTTGATCGCATTCCCCCAAAGATTCGCGCAGAGCATATTGAGGCCGATGAACTTGCCCATCTTTTTGTCATAGCTCCAGTAGAAAAAGCCCATAACGGCGATCAGCAGCATCTCCTCGCCGAAGATCGAAAACGCCGAGATGATCGAAACGCCGGCCGCGCTCAAACGGGCCTGGAGCCATTCCATGAAGTAGATCTCCCAGGTGAAGAAAAAGATATTGCCTACCGCTGTCATATTGATCCTCCCATTAAAGTCCATAGCCGGGATCGACCGGATGCGGTCGGTCCCGGCCAAAGGTCTGTTATCAGTCGGTTATTGTGAAGCCCGTTCCTCTGAGCAGAGCTATGCGCATTATAGCAAGCGCATCGACGGTGTTTACGGTATTGTCTCCGTTGACGTTGGCGTTTAGAAGGCCCTGCCCGCTCAAAAGGATGATGTTCATCGCATGACGCATCGTCATCAGCGCGTCGTCGATGCGGATGAATCCGTCAAGATTGACGTCGCCGAGGAGGAAATCCTCCTCATACATCGCGGTGACGGTGATATCCTCCGTGACAAATGAGAAATCCCCGTCCCAGCCGATGAAACGATACCCTGCGCGAACGGGATCTGCCGGTGCAGATGCGGCGCAGCCTTCCTCGACCTCGACCGTTGAAATGACGGTACCGTCCCAATCGGCAAACGTTACCGTATAGATAACGGGAACATAAGGTTCGTTTTCGATCAGTTTATAAAGCCTTATGGGAGCCGCAGTTCTTCCGGTCCTGTACCGTGCCTGGCTGCTTCCGGTAGCTGCAGAATAGTTCAGGTACTTATAAGTGGGATCGTACTGATTTTCAAACGCTCTGTCATCGTCATAGGTCCATTGGAAAGGACTGCTTGACGGATACAGATCTTTATTACTGTTAAAGCCGATATACTTGGAGTTTCCGACGTTTTTCCAGGAGTACCCGCTTTGATAGCTTTGAGGGATCCACGTTATCGAATCGAAATCGATCGACGGATCGACAACGATCATGTCATCGGCGTTTATGCTTACCATTACCGGCAGCAGGTTTTTGTTCGTTGTGGGAACCGTTGTATTGCCAACGGCATAACCGATGCTTCCGGTGACCGAAGAATCCGCAACGATGATGTACTTCCCGCCTTCATCTACGCGGTCGACGCGCTCATAGCCTACAAATTCACCGACAGTTACGTTGGTATACGCAGTAAACGTCTCTCCTGTTGCATAGTTCACGGCGGTCGCGGTTATCCTGACTGCGCCTCTTGAGACGGCGGTCAGCTCAGCACCGTTCCTATCGCCCGCAACTGCGACGACCGAAGGATTCGAACTGGTCCACGCGATGCTGAAATTGTTGGCTTCCGTCGGGACTTTGACGAGGCTCAGCATGGCTGTGTCTCCGACGATCATTTCAAGCTGTGCGGGATCGAGACTTATGGACTCAAGGTCGATAAGCTCCATTGAGCCGCCCTCGCCGGTAAGCTCGCAGACCAAGGAGGTATTGCGTCCGTAGTCGCCGACCTTTACGAAGACGGTATCGCGATCTCCAACATTGAGGGTCAGATCAGTATTGGCTCCGCGCGTTCTTTCGGCGATCGCACGCTCCGTTATCAGCTCGGTGCAGTCGGCGTCCGCATAGACGCCGATCCATGCCGCATAGTGCTCGTCATGCACCCGGACCGTGAGGGTCCCTTCCTCGACGTTCCAATAGGTTATCTCGGGAGCGGTCGTGTCCACCGTCATCGGAAGGACGATCTCGCAGCACTCGTTCTGAGCCGGATCGAAGTTTTCGTAATCAAGGTAATGATAGAGTTTGAAGACGATATGCGTTCCTTCCGCAAGGCCCTCGGTTTCGGGCGACCAGCTTTCGAACTGGATAAGATCGGAGCTGTAGATGAAGGAGCTTTCATCCTGCACATCCAGCTTCCATGATTTGGGCATACCGGACAGGTCCTCATAGTAATACACGGTCTCGGGATCGTCCTCATTGAAGATCTTAAGTCCGCCTTCGCCCGCATTCCTGATGATGGCATAGGTGAGCCTGTCTATCTGTTCGTAGCAGCCGTCGCCGTTCGGAGAGAGCGTGCAGCGATCCGCCCACCAGTCGTCGGATTCGATGTACGGATTGGCGCCGAAGAGCATGCACTGCTCTTCATCGACCATGGCGCCGACCGTGGTCTGCAGAGTATGGATATTGTAGTTATTGACGCCCTGTATCTCGTCGAAATAGGTGTTGCGGTCAAAGACGGACGCCCTGCTCCAGCTTCCGTAGAAACCGAGGAAGGGTACCGTGAGGTCGACTTCGCCTTTGAGCACAACATTGCCGTCGATATAGATGCCGTTCGGGAAGATCGAATCGAGCTTGCTCTTAAGCTCGCTGCTCAGGGTAACGGTGAGCGTCACCTCCCGGGTGCTTCCGGCAGGCACGGTAATGCTTTCACTCCCGCCGATCGAGCAGTCGGAAGTGATGTCTCTTGCTTGAATATTCAGATCATCCGTTAACTGACCGTTTATTGTTTTGGAGACAGTATCCTCCGTCAGCACCGTTACGGAAGGAGCAAAGTTCAGCTCAGTTTCGCCGAAGTTTACAATGCTGAAACTGAGGGTATACACGCCGGTCTTATCCGGATCGTCGCCGAGCTCGAGCTTTGGACGGCTGCAATTCGGTACGGTGATAAACGCACCGGTCGTTATAGCCTTTTCAATGTTGATGACGCCGGATCCCTGGGCTCTGGGAGATGTTCTCGCCGCCGGATCAGCTGTGCACATCAGCAATCGGTTCACCATGTCCGTCTTGTCCTGCCCGGTAAGCTCCGGCCAGGTAACGCTGACGTAGTTTGTGAGCAGCGCCATGGCTCCGGCAAGGTGCGGGCTGGCCATGGATGTTCCCGATTTTTGTTGGTATTGATCTCCTCCGCCGGTGAATTCCGGGTCGACGGGCCCATCGATGTATCGTCCCGGAGCGGTGATCTCGGGTTTCAGCTTAAGGTCCGCTGTAGTACCGCGGCTCGAGAAATATGTGATCGACGGCAGGCCGGTTTTCTCGCATGCGGCGGCGCACATCGACTGCGCATAGGTTCCCGGGGACGACACAAGGCCGTTGTCCGGATTCATGGCAAGCGCATAATCATGGTTCGATCCGTAGTATTGACGGCTTACCCTGCCGCTGTTGCCGGCAGCGCAGGCGATATTGATGCCGTGGCTGGCGGCAAGATCGAAGATATCATCGAAGCGCGGACCGTCGGAGGTGTAGCCGAGGTCGCTGCCGAGGCTCATATTCACGGCGTCGACGCCGAGATAAGCGCAGTCCTCGAGGGCGGCGAGGATCGTATCCCAGCCTGCCCCGCCGTCGGAATCGAAGACCTGCATTATGGCAAGCTGAGCGTCCTTTGCAATGCCGGTATTATTGTTTTCGGGATTATACCCCGCTGCGATGCCCGCGACATGCGTACCGTGATCCGACTGCGCATAGGCATGGCCGACGTCGTTGGTGCCGTTGCCGTAATTGAACCTATACGGTATCTTTCCGCTGTAATAGACTTCGTTTTCGGAAAGCGTGCCGTCCGCATACAGCTCTTCCGCGTGAAGGTCCTCGTTTGCAAGGACCGCGGCCAGATAATCGGCGTCCATCTTCTGCCCGGCAGGCGCGGTGGCAAACGCCGCGTGGTCGACCGCGCAGCCGGTATCGATGATCGCTATCACGGTGCCGGCGCCGGTATAGCCGGCGTCCCACGCATAATCGGCACTAATATAGTGCGCGGAAGTCGCAAGCTTTTCGGGCTCCTCTTCAACAAGCTGCGGAACGGCGTATCTCGGCGAGACCGAGACCTTTTTGACGCCGGGGATCGCGGCGATCCTGCTCTTCATATAGCGCGGTACACGCACTGCAAAGCCGTTGAAAAGCAGCGTGTAGTTATACACGACCTCCATCTGAGCGTCGGATGCGAGCATGGAAGCGATGCGGTCCTGAACGGCAGCCTGCTTTGCTTTAAGCGCATTGGATATGCTCTGTGCGCTCTTTGAAGCAAGGTCGCTGACTCTTGCCGCCGTCGGAGCATCCTTGAGCTCGACGATGAGCGTCACGGTCTCGTTCATATCGACGTCGGCCGCCGCTTTTTCAACCGTCTTTACCGCGTTCAGGTTGACCGGGTCCTCAGCCGCGCTCTGCTCGGGCATGGCAAAGCCGGCCGCTGCGATCGCGGCGGTCATCACCAGGGCGAGCAGTATACTGATCAGTTTTTTCATATGCAAAACTCCTGTGGAAGGATAATATCTCTAATCTTAAATTATAACATCCCTGACCGATTTTGTCCATATAGCGCATAGGTATATTTGATCCTACGCCGATCGGTACACCGACTCGTAACCGTATGCGGTTTGCCTGCTCCGCAGCATTCCGGCGCCGACTCTGCAGGAGCTCTATTCAAGGACCGTCGGGAAGCGCTGCACCGCGGCAAAAGCCGAAGCCGTGCTTGCCCGCGGGGCGAATATCGTAAGCTTCGGGCAATAGCAGAAAGCGCTGCTTTCTATGGTTTTCAGACTTCCAGGCAGATGTGCGCGGATAAGGTCGGCGCATCGCTCGAAAGCCTGCGCACCTATGCTCTCGACGCCTTCCGGAAGCCTGATGCTTCGAAGCCCCGCTCCCGAGAACGCGCCGCGTTTGATCTCCTTCACTCCTTCGGGAAGCGCCAGCGAAACTAGGGAACGGCATTTTTCAAACGTTCCCTCCTCGATCGTCTTCAGACCCTTCGGCAGCTCGATATTCTTTAGGGCAACGCATGAAGCGAAAGCGTATTGCCCGATCGAAGCGATGCCGTCGTGCAGCTTCACCGATTCCACCTTTTCACAACCCATGAATGCGCGCGGGCGGATCTCCCTGAGCCAAAGCGGGACCTCGACTAAAGGTTCGTTTCGGAACCTCGCGCCGATCATCAGATTGAATTCTTCCTCCGTGATGATCGAAACGCCGAGCGCGTTGGCGCGGTCCAGCATCATGTTCGCCGTACCGGTTCCCGCCTTGGGCTCCGTTTGACCGACCACTAGGAAATCCGTGCCGTATCCTACGCTGCCGGAAAGCTTCGCGCCGCAGCTCTCAAGATACTCCTTGAGCCTGTTTCGGCCGGTCCAGTATTCGAGCTTCCCCGTCACGCTGAAGCACAGCCCCCTGATGCCTTCATCGGGGCGTGAGACGGCCCTGTCCATCCATCTGTCGGTATAGTTGTCCTTCATCCGTTCCCTGCGGCTGCGCGCTTCGGCAATGCTGCGCATTCCTATTCGCTGCTGATAGTCGAGCATCGCAGCCGAAAGCTCCGCGCTGCCCAGCGAGAGCGCCTTTTCAATGAAGGCGTCGACCGTATTTGCGTCGATCAGCCCGTTGTCGCACATGAACCGGAGCAGCCCGGGTTCCTCAAACGCCGCGTCCATGAGCCTGAGCGCATTGTTTTTTATGTATTTCCGCTGCTGTTTTTCGCGCTCGCCCTCCCCCGCCGCGGCTTTCTCCTCTATGAAAGCCAGCACCGCCGCGCGCCGCCTCTCCGGCACGACGCCGGTCATATCTTCAAGCTCTATGCGCTTGATCTCGCAGTTCGCAAACGCTTCCGACATGCCCTGCATCCATCTGCGGGCGATCAACCGATCAAGGCTGCCTTTTTCGCAGATCCCATTCAGGAGGCTCCCGCCGATCAGCATTTTGCCGGCTTTGATCTCAAAGCGTTGTATCCCGCTGTGTATGAATGCGCCGCTGCCGAGCGAAACGACGGTTTCGGGTATCGTCACCGAAGTCAGGCCCGAGCAGCCGCCGAAGGCTTTGCTTCCGATCGAGGCCACGGAGGGCGGGAAAGCGATATTCTTTATGCTCTCGCATCCATAGAAGGTCTCCTTCTTTATCTCCGTCAGGCCCTCGGGCAGCTTAAAGGCTTCAAGACGCCTGCATCCCTTGAACGCGGAGCTGCCGAGGAACGCGAGCCCGTCCGGCAGGTCGACCGTTCTCAGCTCGCTGCATTCCTCGAAGGCCGAGTCGCCTATCTCATGGAGCGTTTGGGGCAGCCCGGCCGAAATGAGTCTTTCGCAGGCTCGGAAGGCGAATCTGTCGATCCTTACGAGCCCTTCCGGCAGCTCGATGCGGGTCAGCGAATTGCAGCCGGTGAACGCGCTCGCACCGATCGACTTCAGCGCCTTCGGGAAAGCGATATTCCCGAGCTGCGAGCACTGCATGAAGGCGCGTTCGTCGATCAGGCTCACCGCCGAAGGAAGGCGTATTCTCTGAAGGCTGCCGCACCTGGCAAAGGCCCATGCTGGGATCGTCCCGATACCCGAGGGAATATTTACGCCGACAAGGCTTTCACAGCCCGAGAAGCAGCTTTCGCCGATGCCCGTGACGGTCGAAGGAAGTATGACGTGCCTAAGATTCGTGCAGCGTTCAAAGCAGGCGGAGCCGAGCGCCGTGACTCCCTCGCTGACTCTGACGTTTATAAGCTTTTTATTGTTCGCAAATGCTTTATCGGCCACGGCGATTATCCCTGACGGCAGATAAACGTTGCCGCCGGGTCCGCGATAGCCGACAAGGACCCTGTTCTTGATTAAAAAATCGTTTATATTCGTCTGCATATCTATCACCCGTTTTGAATTGGAAGGAAGGAAAGCTCCGAACCCCATATATTCGGCTGCAAAGCGGCGGGCCGGCACGGGTCGGTCAAAGGTAATGTCTGATCTTCGGTTGTGGTATCGAATTGGTAACTTCTAGCACGGTCGGGAAGTGAAGGGCCGCGCGTTTCTTACGGGCAAGGGTATTATACCACCGCTTATCCCCGGTGTAAAGCTGTCAAAGGCTCTTTTATGCATCAAAAAAGGATACCGGCCGATCTTTTCCGGTATCCCGCTTTCATTTACGGTCAGTCTATTATGACGAGCCTGCCCTCGATATGCGGGTCGAGGTCCTGATGGGTGGCAAGGTACTCCTCGATGATGTTGTTGACGGAGTTTGCAACGATCCTCGGTTTCATGTTCAAGATGACTTCCTCGAGCGGTACGCCGAGGAAATCGTCGAAGTTGCGGAAATGATAGTCCTGTATCGCGATCTTGATCATATCCTCATCCTCGATTGGCTTTCCGTTCAGGCAGAATTCAAGCAGCTCGTGCGAACTCTTCTTATAGACGATGTGAACGCCCTTTGAGAACTGATAGAACTCCGTATGCCCCTTCCACGCTTCGTCGCGAAGGATGTGGAGCACCATCTTTCTAAACTGCGCGCCGGTCACCTTGACCATCCACACACAGTCGTCATACGGCGTGGTCTCGAGCAGATCCTGCAGCTCCACGACTGGGCCGATCGTGGTCATCCTGATCGCGCCGGAGCCGAAGAGCATGACGTCGAACGAGCTGTTGTCCTGCATGATATCCGCATAGAGGTTGCCCATCTCCGTTTCACGTATCCGTGAAGGATGGGTCAGCTGACGGCGGAAACGGGTGACGACGCGCTTATACTTGCGGTCGGTCTTGGTCTTGTACTGCTCGATAAGGTCGCGCATGATCTCGTCCTGCGGCGCGGTGGAGGCGTTGATCGGCACGAGCTGATACTTGAGCTCATGGATGCGGTTCTCCTCCTCATCGATGATAAGATCGAGCCTGCCTATCTGGTCGGTGCCGCAGCCCGCCTGAACGATCGGGATCCCGTTCACGACCTCGGGCTCATACATGAAGGTATGCGAGTGCCCGCCGATGATCAGGTCCACGCCCGCTTCGTTGTGCAGCATGGAGGCGAGCTTTCGGTCCTCCTCGATGCCGATATGCGTGATAAGCACGGTAAGATCTATATCGTCCGTGCGGTAGTTGTCGCAGATGACCTCGACGCAGTGCGCCGCTTCCTCGGCGTCGACGAACGAACCGATGACCTTCTCGGTCTTGGTGGATGCGATAACGAGCTCCGTCAGTATGCCGATGAACAGTATCTTCATGCCGTTGACTTCCTTTATACAGAACGGCTTGAAGAGGCGCTTATGGTTCATCGTTATGAACAGGTTCGCGTTTATTATGGGGAAATCCGCACACTTTTCAAGGAAGAGCAGGTGCGACAGACCATAGTCGACCTCGTGATTGCCGAGCGTTGCGACGTCCGGATTGAGGATGTTTATAAGGTCGATCGTGGAGAGGCCCATGTATTCCGAGTCTATGATCGAACCGCGGAACATGTCGCCAGCGATAACGTAGATCGCATTCGGATTATTGGCTTTCTCCTGCTTGACGTACCCGGAAAGCTGAACAAGGCCGCCGGTGACGAGGCCGCCGCGGTTTTCAATAAGAAAATCTCCGTGCATGTCGTTGGAGTGGAGAATCGTCAGTTCTTTCAATGTTGTTTCCTCCTGAAAAAGTAGGGTAGGTTGTACGCTTGATTCTGTTTCCTGCCGTCCCCCGCCGGTTACGGTCGGGGATTTCTCTATCGTTTTTCGGCGAAGAGCCGTTCAAGATGGGTATTGAAAAGGTATCCCAGGTAATCTTCTTTCTCGAAAACCTTCTCCGACAGCGGATCGCCGTACCGCTCGACGAGCTCGCCGACGGTGATCCTGCTCGCCTCGCGCAGCGCTTCGGTATCCTCCTCGGTCACTCGTCTTACAAGCGCCTCGATCGGGTCGGTCTTGAGATTGCCTATGCGCCATTCGGGACGCATATGCGTGAAGTTGAAGAACAGATCGTATTCGTTCGAAACGTAGAGAACGATCCTGTCTTCATTATGAAAAACAACGTGCGAAGGATCGTCCCTCAGCTCGGCACAGAGCCGGCTTTCGGGCAGGTTCTCGTCATATCTCCAGAAGTACGGAACGAGCTCTTCCGGGATATGCCCTTTTTCGATGCGAATCGGGTAGAGCTTCCTGTTCTCGCCGTCGCAGCTGCCGGCATGGATGAAGAACTTAAAGCTTCCTCCGAACTCAGCACAGCGGCGGTCGAGCTCCAGCTTTTCGGAAAGCCGCAGCAATTCAACGAGCTCTCCCCTGTTTTCTTCATAGATGAACGCCTGCCAGCGCGGGCTGATCCCGTTTTCCAGCAGGAGCTCGTTTGCCTGCATAAGCTCGCGAAAAGCGCCCTTTCTGCCGATAAAGCGGTCGGTCGTTTCCTCAAGGCCGAAGAAGGTAAGCTGGACGCAGCGGACGCCGACTTCCTTCAGGAAGCGCACGTACTCCGGATCCCGCACCAGGCGCCAGAAGCTCGCAAGCTCGAAGCGCTCGGGCTCGCAGTTCACCGAGAGCCGCTTATCGCGTTCCCAGCGCTCCCGGTAGTCCGCGCAGAAATCCGGTTCGCGCAGCCAGCTGTAGAACTCGATCTCTTCAAAATACGGCTTGAACAGGCCGACGATCCATTCATCGGCGCCCGCCTCCATTTGGCGGTTCGGCATATGACCGAGCCAGCAATGAAGGCAGCGATTAGGGCAGCCGAACATATCCATGCAGATCGTGAGGGGCGTTGTCTGTTTCATAATCCCTTCAATTGCTTTTTACTAAAAAACCTGCGGCATTCCGTGGTTTTTTGCCGTGGAACGCTGCAGGTGAGGAAAAAGCCGTTTCAGTTTTCGTAGTCGGACAGCGAGCGGAACTCGTAACCCATGCTCCGGGCGGTATCGATGATGCTGCCAAGGGCGTTTGCATTATCCGGAGATACCGCATGAAGCAGGATCACGGCGCCGGGATGCAGCCTCTCCGTCACGGTCTGGAGCGCATAATCGGCGCCCTTCTGATTATTGAGATCCCAGTCGGAATAGGCGAGGGACCAGAAGACGCAGGTGAAGCCCATTTCGTTTAGGAAGGTGGTCGAATCGATGCTGTGCTTGCCCATCGGGTAGCGGAAGTAGAGCGATGAATAGCCGAAATTGGTCCTCAGATAATCGTCGAAGCCCTTGACCTCCCGGTACATCTCGCTCCTCGTCAGGGAGGAGAAATCGGGATGCGTGCAGGAATGATTGCCGAGGATATGGCCCTCCATAACGATCCTGGTCATGATCTCGGTATTCGACCGCAGCTCCGGCAGCGTGCAGAAGAACGCGGCTTTGACGTTCTTTTCAAGCAGCGTATCGAGGATCTTTGCGGTATAACCGTTTTCGTAGCCGCAGTCGAAGGTCAGATACAGGATCTTCTCTGTAGTCTTATTGTCGTAGCAGAAGGCGTTTAGGCCGTTGCTGTCGAAAAAGTTTTGGTTATAGACGCTGATATCGTGGGGTTTCCCGTCCCGGGCGATGCCGAACGCATGGTCGATCGTCTCCGTGGAAAGATTCTCGGTATTCTGCATGGGCGGGTTGTTGAAATCGGACAGGGGCAGAGGTTCAAGACCGGTGAAGGTCTTATCGGTGCCCGTATTCTCGCCGTAGAAGCAGTTCTTTCGGCCGTTGTCGATCATCGGTCCCGTCGGCGCCGGCGTCGTTTCCGGAGCGGGCGTAAAAACGGGAGCTTCCGAATTGGGAGCAAGCGTGGGCTGCTGAGCCGTTTCGGTGGAATTGATCGCTATGACGTCGTAGCCCGGATCGGTGCCGGCGGGATTTACCAGCTTGCATGAAACGGATGAGCATACGAACAGAAAAACAATTATGATGGCAAGAATTTTTCTCATTATTATCCTTTCAGAGCAGCGCCTTTCGGGGCTGAACAAGGTATTCGATCCTTATAATTTTACAAAAAAACCTCGTTTTCGTCAAGAGGGAATGCTTTGCTCCGCCCCTCTGCCGCCGTTCACTGCACGCCGCCCGAAAGCAGGCGTCCGAGAGAGACGCGGTTACGTCTCGCATAGAATGCGGCTTTTATAAGTCCCGTGCACTGTTTTTCGGATACCTCGCCCACGTAGAGCCAGATCGGCTCCTCGACGGTACGCCGCTGCCGGCTGCGCTCACCCATGACAAGAAGCACCCACTTGCCGCCCTCGGGCTGGATTTCCCATACCCTTTCGGTCGGCTGCATGCCGGCGACGTCGAGAAGGCGCGCGGCGTCCTGCGCTATCCCGGCGCTGTGAACGGAGCCCGTGATCGGCTCGTCGGCATACAGGTCATAAAGCTCTAAAAGGCGCTCATCGAGGCGGGAATAATCAACGCCGGCCTTACGGTAGACCGAGCCCATGAAATCCACCATGAATTCATCGCCCGCGATATCGTAAAGCATGTTCTCGAAGGCGTCCAGCTCTTCCAGCGTGACTTCATCGCGGCAGAGCTCGAAGCGCAGAACGATCTGCCCGATGCAGGGCAGCGCGACGTATTCCTCGAGCTTGACAGCGTGGTCCGACGCCTCCTCGGCTTTCTCCGCGACGAAGCGGATCCTTTCAAGCAGGGCGGGATCCTTTAGGTACAGCTCCGAATCGCTTTTCAGGCGCCCGTAACGGCTCTCGACCCAGTCGGGGATCGGCCCGAAGGCCTCGTTCCAATAGTCGAAGCACCCGAGCAGCTCCCGATATTCCTCATCGGTCATTGGAGCAGCGGGCTTTCCTTGGTACTTCAATTCGTTTTCATGCAGCGTTTCGGCAAAGCGGCGGCGCTCCTGAGGGCTGTCCGCCCAGTAGGTCAGCCAAAGCGAAGCAAGCAGGTCCCTCGTGTTCTCCGAGAGCGTCTGCTCCTCGAGGCTCACGTCAGTGCGGACCGAGGAGACAGTGTCCGGGATCATGCAGGATTTGACGAAGTCGATGTACTTCTGCGGCAGCCGGGCCGTATCGCGTCGCGGCAGATTCTGCAGGATCGTCCAAAGGTCGTTGTACTCTATTCCCTTCATGGCTTCTCCAATCCGCTGGGCGCACCAGCGCGTCAGTTAAGGGTCTGATCCGCTTCGGCCTGCGCGCGCGCCTGCATCGACTCGACGAAGGCGGCGTACTCCTCGGTATAGCGGGTCGCCGGAGGATCAAACTGCTCGGGATCCGCGCCGAGCTCGGCGGCGCCGGGCGCCATGCCGCGCTGCACTTCCCTGGGCTTCCTCTGCCGGGGAGTTATCTTTTTCATAAGGTCTCTCATCTGCTTTTTCATTGTTTTTTCTCCTTAATGTGATTGATTTTTGATCTTAACGTATTTTCACAGCCGACTGTTACAGCTGTTTTTCCCAAACGCCGTTCTTCTCCTCGAAGCCCAGCTTCTTAAGATAATTGAGGTGCGTTTCCTCGGCGCCGGAGTACCTCAGCAGCAGCGGCCGCTTTAGGTTCTCAAGCAGGAATTTGCCCACGGAGCAGTCCCTGTACGCGGGGGTGGAATAGTCGAGCGCAACGTTCATGACGCCGTCCTCCTCCTGTCCGATCATGATGCCGGCGGGATCGGAGCCGTGGAAGACCATGTAGACACGGTTCGCCGCGGCCTCTTCCGGACGGCGCTCAGGGAAGAAATTCGCGATATCCTTCCCGTAGCTCTCCAGGAAATCCTTCACGTAGGTCTCGCCCGGCTGCATGGAGAGCAGGCGGTAGCTGGAATCGCCGTGACGCAGCTTAAAGAGGTAATAGAGATTGATCAGGACCAGGCAGATATTCATTATCGCCGTCGGGTACGACTTGATTATAAGCGCATAGACGGCAAATATCAAGCTGCCGACGGTGTTGACTATGCGCAGCTTGACGACGGAGCTCATCAGAAACGAGATGAGCACCAGGGCGGAACCCGCATAGCCTATCGCTTCGATTATTGTGGAAGTGTTCATAATAAACCTCGCTTCGTGTTTTATTCTGCTCTCTTGATGGTTCTAAGTCTTTCCTGCGGAAAGAACAGATCAGTTATTCGTTATTTCAAGCTCGGGTCCGTCCTTACCTAAGCGGCTCAAAGCCTCCTCCGTTTTTCCCTCCGCAATGCAGCGGCAGAGTTCATGAGAGAAAGCGATGCAGCGGCGGATATTCCCGAGGTCCATATAGACCGGCTCCGTTCTTGAGGCGGAGAACCCGACCGAAAAGCGCTCCAGCAGTTCGTTAAGGAGCGGCTCCGGCAGGATGCGGCGCATCCTGTCAAGGACCCTGTATTCATCATCTATCCGTTTATTGAGAACGTCATAGTCCTCATAATAGGTCCTGCCGGTCGCGCTGCTCTTCCACCTGTTCCTGTCCCATACGCCGATCTCGCCGACCTCGCGCCTGTAATCCTCCATTGCGCGCTCGTCTTCAACGCAGTACGATCCGTAGTAGAAGGTCTTGTCCCCCATCAGGTGGCACAGCACGCCCGCCCAGACAGCCTTTTTCGGGTCCGTGTACCCGGCGCTGAGGAAGGCCTCAAGCTTAGGGTCCCGCGTGTCCTGCCGGGAGGGATCGCGCGCGTCGGGATTGAAATGATGGTTCGTTTTGAACCGCAGGTATTCGTCATACGCCATGATATCGGCGCTTGAACAGCCCTCGAAGAACCTATCGAAATCCTCTCTGCTTTCGATCAAGCCCTGTTTGGCGATATCCGGCAGCAGCAGGCCGAGCGCATACGCCTTTTTATACGACGCGCCGTATGCCGTATCATCGGGATCCAAAATTTGCGGGTCTCCCATAGCCCAATGCAGCAATACCCCGGCCACCAAAGCCTCCTTTTGCCCTGTTTATTCAGCGGATAAGAACCGTTTGTTCAGAATATCCATTCAAGCTCCACATAGTCGATATCCGCATCCAGAATGATGTACCCGTTTGAGAACAGCTTCGTTATTATGGAGCAGTAACCGACATTGTGGTATAGGTACTCCAGCTTGTACTTGCCTTCGGCGAGCTTTGGCAGGTCGCTTTCTTTGACTCGTTTATAATGCCCTTCGCGTTCAAACGGCTTCTTCGGCCGGACCCATTTATAGATCTCATAGGAACCCGTATCGCAAACGAAATGATACCTCATGATCAGCGATCTTGCCTGAGGCTGGATGCACCGGATCGAATCGTGATAGGAGATATCGTCTTCAAAGATGAACTCGATGCACCTGTCCTTTATTTCGATGCGTTTGATGACGCAGTCATGCGGATTCGGTATTGACGGTAAGGAATCTTTGTTAAGGTAATAAATATTCATGCGTTTTCCAAACTGTGATCCCAAAGGTTAGGTTAACCGGCAAAGCCTGAGCGCACGGATCAGTGCTTCTTCATATGAAGCAGGATATGTTCGCCCTGATAACCGATCTTTTTATAGAAATCATCCCCGCCGCCGGTCATTATCTCGGCGCCGAGCCCTCGCATCACCCGATCGTGCCGTGACAGCGCGGCCGCGGCAAGCCCTTTGTGCCTATGGGCGGGAACGGTGCAAAGCGGCTCCATGTAGGCCAATCGGTTCTCGGGGACCCACCACATGCCGGAGAAGCATACATAATCCCCGTTCTCATCCGCGATGATAACGGTATGCTCGTAGGTCGCGTGCGGGGACGGCGCGATAGTTGCGCACAGCACGTTCTGATACAGTTCGTGCGGACTGCGGCCTCCTGCCTTAATCGGGGTCTCCCAATCGCGGAATTCACCGAGTTCCTCCAAATTGAAGCCGTCCCACAGGCATTTGGCGGACCTGAGCGGATCCGTACTCCCGGCGTCGACAAAACGGTAGCCTTCGGGTAGCGGATAATCAAGTTTTCCCTTACGGAAGTCAAAGAAGCGGTCGATCTGCTCATATTCAACATAATATCCGCGTTCGCGGGCAGCTTCGATGAGCGCCGTCTGGCCGCTCCGCAGGATCAATTCACGCGGTTCGTCAAATTTCGGATATGCGTTTTCGGCGTATTCGATCATCTCTCCCGCAAGGAACTCATAGCCGGGGCGAAGCACGAAATAGGTGGATGTCACGGGGTTTTCATAGAACACGAAGGCCACCGGAAGACCGCCGTCCAGCCAGAAACGGTTCAGCCGCAGATAATCCTTATCGAGCCATGAACTGATGACCGCATACTCAAAGAAGGGCGCCGCGGGACCGTTCGTCTCATCATGATCGTAGACGTCCGTCATCAGCTTCCAGACGAGCTCTGTATCCGTTAGGATCTGAAATTGTTTCGTTCTGATGTTCATATGGATTTTTATCTCATTACGTATACTCGACTAAGACGTGCTTTTCAGCATCTTCGTTTTTCCTACATAAAAGAACTATAGTCTCAACATGCGCCGGAACAACAGCGTGGATAAAAATGCCGTTATCTACGCTGCCCACACGACCCTCGGCGTCAGGAATATGCCGTTGACCGGTTTGTGATCTGTGTGTGATCACAGCAAAACGCTGTCACCGTTTGCAGTGATCAGTTTGATCGTGCCGTCGT